>NZ_LMCO01000022.1:0-142329 GCF_001424825.1 Ensifer sp. Root31
CCATACCCTCGCCTAAGACACGTCGCTAACGACGTCGCTAAGCACGTGTCTTAGGCCATCAAGGCGCTATCCGGCAGGCGGTGCCAATCGGGCGGTTACACCGCTCAAGCATTTTGGTAAGCTGCATGTTTTCGGCCCGAAGGCGTTCAACTAGGAGACGCTTGAGACGCTGGTTTTCGGTGTCGAGAGCGGCTACGTCACTAAAGGAAACCGAACCCGCGACCACCACCTCTGGCGCGTGTTCGTCGTCGCCAACAGCGTCCGCGGAATTCGTACGCGCATCATCATGCTCCACGGTTGCGCGCTTCATACCTTGGCTCTTTGGCTTTTTACGAGGCCTCAGAGTCGGCAATCTGACTTGCTCGAAAACGGCGGCTGCCGGAGCTGGGCGATCGACCTGCCCTTCGATCGGCACCTGAGCCACCTGAGCTTGGGCCGGCTCGATCAGTGGTTTTGTGATGCCTACGTCGTTTGCGAGTTCGCTCGTCATACTCGCAGGGATGGGATCAGGCTGGATGGCCTCAACTGAAACGGAACTGCGCGGCGGTTCACTTGATTTGAATAGATGGGAAGACTGTTCCTCAACTTCACGCGCTAAACTCTTGAGATCCGCGTCCCCCCAGATCGAGGCGGGGGACACTTTTCGTTGTCGTCGGCCCGGTTTGAACTCGACAACGAATTTTCTTGTGAGCGTTTTCATATTCTTGGAACCTTGGCAATTTTCGCGAAACGCCGACACTGATAATGCCGCTATATCTCTTCCATCGGACAAATACAGCTCATCTCTTCCCGATTCAACCGGCCGGGACTCTGGGGGGCCATCCTTCCACATCTCGCAGCGCCTGCGTCTGTGGCATCTAAGGCCACCGCTCCCAATACGCCTCAACAGCCAAGCCAGCCGCGGGGCAGCTGGTTCGCCTCACGAAGAGGTGGCACCGACGGCGAGCGCGGTCATCGCGTGGATCAACTCAGCCCAAGCCTCTTGCGCAGTTCGGCATTCTCCGCTCGCAATTTTTCCGCCAGAACCGCTCGAAGCCTCTGGTTCTCCGCCTCGAGTTGAACGAGATCTGCCAATTCATCGCCAGGTGCGACCGCTTTCTGGGCAGCTTGAAGGATGGGCTTCACGGTTCGCTTCCATTGATAATATGTTTGCTCCGATATGCCAGCGCTCTTGATCGCCTCCTTGAGCGTGCTTGTGCGCTCACCGACTCCTGTCCCGATCAGCTTGAGCTTTTCGATTTTCTCTTGTCATTGTACCTCTTGGCTCTGGTGGATGTCGCCTTTACAGCAGCCGCCGTTGGTACAGCTTGAGCCGGTTTGGCTGCCACCTTCTGACGCGATAGCGATTTTTGCTTTTTGACAGGTGGTGCCTTCAGCTCGGCGTCCGCCCCAACCGGCGGAGTAATCGAACCCGTATTATTCTCGTCAGCCATTGGTAGCTCCCTCATGAGCCGTTACTTGTTTTCCGCTGAGTGAGCTTTGGAGTCAACATTGCCTCCAGTTTGGGGGCCCAGCGACCATTCCCAACTCGCCACGCCGTGGGTTGGGCTCACGTTGCGGCGCATGTGCTCAATAACGGTGTCAGCGCCTTCACATGTTCATTGACCGGTTCAATCACGTTCTCCGGATTGACATCGCGCTTCCACCGCGGTGCTGCACGGGCATGGCAGATCGCGCGATCGCCGCCAACAGTCGAAACCATTGCCGGGTCGCACATTACCGTCGTGGTGCTTCCCTCGCCTCGCGTAGCTTTTTGCTGGCAAGCGGACTGTGTGATCTATTGACCTAGAGGTCCTCTCCAGATTAACATTCAAATTATCAATTGAATGATATATTTTTTATCAAATCAGAGCGACTGCCCCTCGGCGATGAAATCCCGCGGCCTAACAAAACATCGCTGAAGGATGCGCGCGCAACGGAACCCGGAGAGTGATGAATGACCACTACATACCCAACCGAGGCAACGGACACGTCTCGGTGGCCGAGTACTTCTCTAGCCTTCGCCGTCCTCGCTCTTATCCAAGGGACGCTGATCTTCACGATCGCTCTCGTCACTGTCCCCCTGCCGGTCATCGCAAAGGAGTTCGACCTTTCTGCCTCTGATCTGCTTTTGGTACTAGCCGCATACGGTCTGCCATTCAGCGGCCTACTTCTATTCGGTGGGCGTTTAGCGGATCGGTACGGCGGGCGCCGGATGCTAGCCATTGGCCTTGTTGTTTTCGGTGCCGCGTCAGCAATTGCGGCGGCGTCACCGGACTTCGTCATCTTGGTCGCTATGCGATTGGTACAAGGCATTGGCGGGGCATTGGTTGCGCCGGCGGCTATGGCGGTGCTGCGATCGCTCTATCCTGACATGACGGCCTTTGGTCGCGCGATGGCGACCTGGGGTGGGGTATCGGTCCTGGGTGCTGTATTGGGTTTTATTGTTTCGGGCATTGTAACGACATGGGTTTCCTGGCGTTGGATGTTCGCGGTGCCGGTCATCGTTGCCCTGATCGGCTTGGCGGCTACGCGAAGCCTTCTTCCTAGGGGCAAGGCTGGGTCATTTGAACAGCGTCCTACGCTCGACTGCTTTGGCGCCATATTCGCAACGCTGGGTACCTCGCTGGCCAGTTTCGGTCTGATTGCAACTGGCGATCACGCTTGGGCGTCTCCCACGGTGCTCTTGCCGTTGCTCTCCGGCCTCAGCCTGTTGTTCGCTTTCATTATCGTCGAGAGATTCGTTCGCGATCCTCTGATGCCATCGGGTTTCCTTCTGGAGCCGGTCCGTTTAACAGGTCTGGTTGGCATGTTTCTGTCTGCGGCGGGTTCCGGTGTCGTTAACTTCGTCCTTTCCCTTTATTTGCAGCAAGTGCAAGGATGGTCCTCTCTTCTAACCGCCGCGGCATTTCTACCCTTCGCCGTAGCGCTAATTGCGACGGGAAAGGCCGCAGCACCCCTTGTCGGCCGGTTCGGTCCTGCGCGGATGACTGGCATCGGCCTTCTGCTGGCGGCAGCGGGGCTCGCTCTACTCACCGGGATCCGCCCGGATGCGCAGTACGTTGCGGCCCTATTGCCTGGGCTCGTGCTGGTAGCCATTGGAATATCGATGGCATTCTCGGGCTCGGCCGTGCTCTCGACGCAAAACGTGCAGCAGCATCAAGCAGGTCTCGCCGGTGGGGTCATGAACACCGCCATGGAGCTCGGGCCAACCGTCGGGTTGGCGATCTTGATGACTGTGGCGGCAACCCAGGCCGATACGGTGACGGGATACACTTGGGCATTTGGAACAGCCGCAGCTACCTATGTCGCGGCGGCGATCCTCGCATTTGTGTTCAGCGGTCGTGCCCGGGCTAACGTGGCAGGTGCTCCACATGGCTAACTCGCGCACCAACGGCATAGGCCCTGCCAACGGAGCTGACGATGGGTCCAAGCAGGGCGTCCCCGCCGTCGTCTACCTCCTTGCCCTCACAGTATTCTCACTAACTACCTCCGAATTCATGGTTGCAGGGATGATGCCGTCGCTTGCCCAAGCACTCAACGTGTCTGTGGCCGAGATCGGTTATCTCATCTCACTATATGCAGTTGGCATGATCATTGGCGGCCCCTTGTTAACGACGCTATTCCTGAGCCTTCGCATCTCGAATAAAGTGGCGTTACTGTGGCAGCTTGCCCTGTACTGCGTGGGCGGGATAATTGCCGCTACGGCGTCGGGCTACGAGGTCATGGCAGTTGCACGTCTCGTCACGGGAATTGCCGGCTCTGCATGCATCGGTGTCTCACTGGCAATATGCGGCGAACTTGTCAGTTCCCAGACGAGAGGGCGCGCATCATCCATTGTCATCAGTGGAATGATGCTGGCAACGGTCCTTGGTGTTCCAGCGGCTACCGTGATCGATCAGGGTTTCGGCTGGCGCGCAAGCTTCTGGTTGGCAGTTGCCGCAGTCGCCGCGGGCACGATCGTTGTGTACATCTTGGTCCCCAACAGGAAGCGGGACGAGACGGCTCACCTCCTCGGCCAACTCAAGTCCTTTTGCAACAGGCAGCTGTGGGCCGCCTACGCAACTAGCGGCTTAATCATCGGGGCGGCCTATGCAGCGTTCAGCTATATCGCTCCTATCATGATTGACCTGAGCGGAGTACAAGCAGCGTCGATGCCACTTCTTTTGAGCGCCTACGGCGTCGCGAATTTGATCGGCACGACGATCGTGGGACGATTTGCCGACCGCCATACTTGGTCTGTCATGGTTTTCGGCGTGCTGTCCCTTGCTGCGGCTATCGCGGTCCTCGGTTTTTTCGCCGAAATCCAAATCGTGGGCATAGCAGCGGTGCTCATCATTGGCCTGACAGGTTCCCCACTAAGCCCTGCAATGATCGCACGTGTTATGCGCGTTGCCGAACCTGGAGCCCTCGTTAACAGCGTCCATGTCTCAGTCATCAATGGCGGTCTCGCCTTTATCGCATGGGCAGGCGGCCACGCCATCGACGTAGGGCAAGGACTTAAGTCGCCTCTCTGGATCGGATTGATCTTGGCGTTGTTGGCGCTCGCCTCGCTGGTTCCGCAAGTCGTTAGGACGTCGATGGCAAGCTCCGGCGACAACTAAGTGGGAACGGCAATTCAACCGCGCAGGAAACCGCGTGGTTGCATCTCACCAGCTGGATTTTCCTTACCCCAGCTTTTTCGCGCCCAATCCCCTTCCCGCGGATTTGCAAGCTTATCTGCTGCGGCAGAAACCTGTTGTATCGACCTTATCGCCCCCATTTTTACCGCTCCGGCTCCCGGGAGCGCTCATAGCAATCCAACCAGACGCGTGCGCGGTGCGCATCTTGATCACCGCGATCGGCACGGCGTTGCCCATTGGGGCGACAGCGTTCGCCCCAGCGCACGGTAGAGGGTTCCGACACCCCATAACCGCGTGCCGCCTCCCCAGCCGTGCCCACGCACAGCCTGGAGACGGAGCGCCGAAAATATTGCGGGTCGTGCCGTGGATGGCCAAACCACTTACCACGGCGCCACCGGGAGAATAGAAGTAAAGGGCAGCAGACGCTCAGGATTCTCGGCTGGCCGCCGCCTCATCCACCCGCAATCGCCAGACCCTTCCGCAGCCGACATGAGTTGTTGCAACGTAGCCTTGTATTCGGCCAACACGACGAGTATGCATGCAAACAGCTGGACATAGATCGCGAGCTATCAAACGAAACTTGGCGTTCTGATTTGGCTGGCGGCCAGTGAAATTACGGATTGGCATAAACGCCGACACGTCTCGGGCTGATGACATCATTTGACCGGTTCAGGGTGATCTTCGGAAGTTAACTTCATTTGTTAAATCGAACTTGGTGGATCGTCAGGTGAGATCGGTGATCAACCCATAAAAATCAACCGGTCAGAAATCGATCAATCGCGAGGGGAAGATAACCAACATGACTTGCCTCTCCGCTGCCGGAAAATGCATTTTTTCACAGTTGCGGACACCATTTTACATGCCCGGAAGAAACCGACGCAGTTCCGCAAATAAACATCAGAGTTGCTAAATATCGAGGGACGTCTCATGACATTGGTTGGATTGCTTATATTTTCTGGGGCGTTAATTGCCGATTCCGTCACCCCGGGACCTACAGTCGCGGCGGTAATCGCTCGTGTCCTCGCCAGAGGCTCTCGCGATGTTTTGCCTTTTCTTATAGCAATATGGCTTGGAGAGGGGATCTGGTTGAGCTTGGCAGTTGCGGGACTTGCGGCGCTCGCGGCATCAGTTGAATGGCTTTTCCTCATCGTAAAATGGTTTGGCGTTGCTTACCTTTGCTATCTCGCATGGAGAATTTTCTACTCTAATATCGAGATTCAAGCAGAAAACCTTCCAGAAAGAGATAGTAAATTAAGCCTTTTCATCACGGGTCTATCAGTCTCAATTGGGAACCCCAAGAATATGATTTTCTACTTAACTCTAGTCCCCTCTTTGGTTGATATGCAAAACATCACAGTCACGGGGTGGAGCCAACTTGTACTTACACTAATAGCAACACTAATTGTCGTTGACACGGGTTGGGTCTTGATCGCATCGAAGGCGAGGAGTTTCCTGCGAGAAAGCCGCGCGATTAGACGCATAAACCAGTTCAGCGGAGCATTGATGGCGGCAGCTGCGGTGGCCATTGCGGTTCGCTAGCCGTGACGCAAAAGCGCTGTGGACTGTTTGAGGCAAAGAGACGCCGGCTCGACACAGTCTGCCGGTGGCCCACCGAGGCAAACGTCGATGGTCATAAGCCTGGTGATTACGCGTCAGGTTCTGCGGATCACATCGGTCAAGCAGCGGCGGGCTAGTCTCAGGGCGAGAGGACCGGTTGGCCGCGACGTGATTTGGGCCGGGAACCAGTGTTACGGACATCGCACGATCGGCCGCAATTCGTGTCACCCAGCTCCTCCATTGGCATAAAATGCCCGCAGGATCTCCGCGCCGACCGGTACAAGTCATTGCTCGGGTGCGCGTCAAGGCACCGCCGGCCGAGATGGGCCGGAATTTGATGCGACTGAACGTGTCGTCATGCGGCTCGGCGCCTCAGGTCTGTCCATCGACGCAAAGAAAGCAGGGGCCAGCAAGTCGCGGGTCCTCTATGACCACAAGACGAAAAATTCACACCTCGAAGCACTAGTTGAGAGACGTTTGTCGTCGAAACAGAATGCATCGCAAATGCGGTGGCGGAGAGCATGGATACCCGCATCCAGAGCTCTACGGCCGGATCACCGTTGCCGAACGAGCGCCCGATGATTTGGAGAAAGCAGTTGCACTCGCCATCAGTGCTTCGCAGTCGGGCGGGGACAAACCCCAGCAGCAGATATGAAAGTTGACCAATAGAGACTTCGATGCAATGCCAGCAGGAAGCCACCCCAATGCAGCATTTCTGGCCCACATCGCTTTGAGCGGATTTAATCTCGCCAAGCTATTCGGGTTCCGTCAGGCACGCGGCCGCGACTGAGGCAACATCCTCCACATCGACCCAGCTCAGGCGGGCATCAGCGAAGTACGATGACAGGATACCATTGGCGGCAGCGCGGTCGCCGATACGGATGCACATGTTTGATATAAGATCGACTAATCTATCTAGTATTGATGATCGACGATCTAGTCAGCCCGTTACCGCCCATGAATCGAAGTTCGCCCGTTCCCAAGCCACCCGCTATGCGGACCTTTTCATACGCGCCGCGTGCATGTTACCGAGAGCCTTGCCGCCAATTGAGACGACCGATCCCCACTCTGGCCTCGAGACCATTTCGGTGGGGAGCCATCCCCTCTTCTCATGTCTCACATTGTCAAGGAAGCCACCGTGCTCATTGCTGCGGTCCTGTTTTCGATCCGCAGAAAGGATCCGAATAACCCCAAGCAAGCGATGTCACGATTAATGACATCGCTTGCAACGCTCAACAACTAGCGATTGTCGGGATCGTGAGAAACTCCGAAAGACATAATTTCCCCGGCGGAGTTGTTTCGCACCTCGAAAAGGCGTTTGTTGTTGCTCTTGCCAATTTTATAGGTTGATAGAGTATCAGCACCCGCAGTCGCCCGCGCAATGAGTTCGGGCCTGTTCTCCGACCATTCGTCGGGTAAAGATTGTCTCAAATCTTCAACGTCCAAGCCGGACAAGAAGCCAGATGAAACTCCAGCAGGTTTCCCCTCGCCCTTGATGAGCATTTGAAATGTGGCCCACGCCTTGGCAGATAAATCAGCTTCGTCATCTGGTATGGCCACGCGAGGCGCGACCGTAAGAGCTGGTTCGACCATTCCGGCGACTGCACGGACGATGGCTGCGGGATTGCTGTGATCCGAGTCGAGATTCGTTAGAACGACGACGGTCAGTTGATCGTCAACATACCGCGAAAAGGACGTTGTAAACCCCTGCCATGCGCCGTCGTGTTCGATTACGCGGTGGCCATTGACGTCGTGAATTTCCCAACCAAACCCATACCCCTCGGTGGAGGTTTTTCCTCCATACGGATAAGGCGTCCACATTTGTTGAAGTGAATGCGCTTTCAACAAGCTCTCACCGTACAGTGCACGGTCCCAACGTTCGATGTCGCGGATCGTGAAATAAATCGTGCCGTCTGCCGTTGAATTGAAGGTAGGCGACACCCATGCCTGGTTTTTAAGTGCCCCTGCGACGATCTCATATCCGGCCGAGCGGTTAGGGACGATATCAAGATCTGATATGATCCGAGACGACTTCATACCGAGTGGCGAGAATATGTGCTGTTGAAGAAAATCACCATATGGCTGCCCCGTAACACGATGGATCAGGACCCCGAGCAGAACGAAATTCGTGTTTTCGTAGGACCAGTTTTCACCTGCTTGAAAGTCAATCGGTAGTTTGGCGATTGCCGCGACCAATTCATCCTCGGAAAAATCGCGGCGGATATCGAATAGCCCATCCGGCTTTTGCAGGGCTGGCGTGTCATAGGCCGCCAATCCCGATGTATGAGATAGCAGGTTGGCTACCTTGATCTGCTTCCAGCTATCCGGTGCCTCTGGGAAATAATCGGCGATGCTGTCATCCAGGCCGACTTTGCCCTGCTCGACCAGCATCATTATGGCCGTTGCCGTGAATGACTTGCCGACAGAACCCGATTGCAGGACGCTATCAGCCGTCATAGGTACATTGTTTTCGACGTTCGCCAGGCCGTAACCCTTTGCGAGAACTATCGAGCCATTCTTATAGATACCAAGCGCAACACCGGGAATACCCTGGCGCTCCATTTCAGCATTTACATATCGATCAATAGACTTATTTTTATCTGCGTCAATATGTGCTGGATCGTACGTAGCAACAGAAGACATGATTAAGCTCGCAGCAAGTGTTAATAGCAATGTAACCTCCTGATAATTGGAAATTATCTGAACAATCACACGGTATACTAGTTTCCTCTATGAAAACCGGGAGATTGCGTATGGACTGGGGTCCGTGAAAGGGGTCTGGTGTGTCATCAATTCTGCCAACAATCGGCCGGTCACGGGACCCAGTGTCAGACCATGGTGATTGTGGCCAAATGCGAACCACAAACCTTGGTGTTTCGGGCCTTTGCCTATGACGGGGCGCATGTCGGGCAGACAGGGTCGCGACCCCATCCACGGCACGGATTCAACACGCCTATCGAGGGGAAAGGTTCGCCGAGCAAGCGGCTCCACGAAGTCTATTTGGGAAGAATTCGGACCGCTATCTCGTGGAGCAAATTCAATACCAGTCAACAATCGGATTCCTTGGCGCATGGGCGCGAGCACATAGCCCCCATCAGCATCGAACACCGGATGATTGAGAACGGCACCACTTTGCGCCGAATAGTGCACGTGATAGCCGCGCTTGACCACAAATGGCAGCCTATACCCTAGCCTGAGAACCAATTCATCGGACCAGGGCCCGAGTGCAATTACAACCTCACGGGCGTGCAAACTTCCAGCTTCACCGTTCAAGCGCCATGATTGGTCTTCCCGCTCTAACTTTGACGCATCTGCTCGGCGAAAGTCGCCTCCACGCTGAAAGAACATGGCTGCATAGCTTTTCACGAGAGCTCCGGGATCGCGAACTGTTGCCGGATCGAGCCAGTGGATGCCCCCAGCTAGATTGGAAGAAAGATGCGGCTCCCGCGTTTGAAGGGCGTCGGTACCAAGTAATTCATACTGTAGTCCGTAGGACGCCAATGCCTTGAGGGATGCTCGCGCTCGCTCGAAGGAGGCATCGGTGCGAAATACTTCAATCCAGCCCGTCCTGTGCAGTTCCGACGAGATGCCTGCCTCTTGAGCAAGTGTTTCATGCTCTGTTACGGAGCGGCGAATGAGCGGCCACATATCAGCGGCTGCCTTCGCCAAACCCGTTGGTGAAGACTCGCGCCAGAAACGCCAAAGCCAAGGGGCAATCCGAGGCAGATGAGACCATTCAAAACGAACGTCAGCCGAGCGGTTCATTGCGTAATGCAATAGCGTTCTAAGATCGCGCGGCGCTCCATACGGCACAACGCTCGACCTCTCAATCAGCCCAGCATTGCCATAGCTGGTTTCTTCTCCGGGCTCTTTGCGATCGATGAGTACAACAGACCTGCCGCGCTTTTGAAGATGAAGCGCGACGCAAACGCCTACGATGCCCGCCCCCAATACAAGAACATCTGCTTTCGCACCGGTATTCCGCACCATCACACAGCGCTCCATTGCAAGAAACGCTTATGGATCGCAACGGCCAGATCGATTTCTTGCAATCCGGTTCCCATAGACCTGACACATCTATTGATATCTATGTGCTTGGCTTGACTAAAGACGAAATCGCCCCTGCTATCAAAGCTTCCAACACACGCCGTCATGCCCTTGGACGCCCGGCTCCTTTCCTTCTGTCGGAAGGCGAATGAAGCCTCTCGCAGGACACACCGACCATCGTTGTAAGGTAACAAACTTAATACTCTAACTTGATCGAGCCAGGCCGGCGCCGCAGAGGACATTTCAGAATTCCAGATTGGTGCTCTCATGTTGCAATCGCATGGAGAACAGTTGCAGATATCGTTTCTAACTATGCCGGGTTCAGCAGCTCGCCGCAGCCGCGCTTTGCCAGGCGTCAGCAGCGGCAGAACGCTCATATCGCATCGAGTGGATAGATTGGTCGCGGTACATTCCTGTAGGGGATACTATTGTAGTCCATCGTGCAAAGCGCCCCGCTATCGCAGACAATAATCTCACCGGCAATCGGCTCGAAATCGGCTCGAAAATGCTGCATGGATTTGACGACAATCACACGATGGGCAGTCGGCTCAATTCCAAAAGCCCTGAATTGCTGCTGATCCAAAAGCTGTGAACGCTCACTCACCACAAGCACGATCACTCCGTCGATGTCGACAACCGCAGTCGGTCCGAAGCTGAATTCCAGACCACCTAACTGCGCGCCTGTTCCCACAAGTTTGCCATCGCTGAGATGAAGCAGTTTGCCTGTAACTTGCAGGGGCGAACCGCCAAAACGCGGATCCATCTTCCCCCCAAGAGAAAGAGAAACCAGATCGCCAATTTGCATCACGGAAAGATGTTTCACAGCCTCCGGATCAACCATTGGACCGAAGCAGGCGTTCTGAACCTTGCTCTTCAACAGTGCGGCCAAAAGCGCGGTCGCATCACCATATGCGCCTGCACCAGGATTGTCTGAATACTCCGCAATAATCAGCGGACGCGCTCCCCTATAATTCGCGGCCATACTCGCGGCTTCCTCGGGCGTATGGAACGTGTTGAGAACATTGGCTCGGTTGTCCCATATCTTATCGGCGACCTGTTCCGCGAAGGCCTTATGAGGCGTGGGATCTCCGTCATAGGTAACCAGAACAGTCGGGCCTATTTCCGCGATGTCGGCATTCGGAAACGCGCCATTGATGCTGACCGCCAGCGCACCGGGTGTTGTTTCATGTTTCCGCGCCTCCGCGATCCACTCAACCATAGGCCCAATGTCGGTGCGGCCGGCATTTGCCTCTTCAAGCATGGGTCGCCGGGCGAGTAGTGTCTTCGGCGCGATGGAACCAGCCATCGCACGTTGCAGCAGCTCACCGGCGTGATGTGCCGTTTCGCGTATATCGACGTGCGGGTAGGTTTTAAACGAAACAAGAATATTTGCGTGTTCGCACATTTTCGCGGTTACATTTGCATGCGGATCCAAAGTCACAGCGATTGGAACTCGGCGTGGCACTGCACAACGCAGGCGTTCAAGTAACTCACCTTCTCCGTCCTGCGAAAACTCAGTTACCATCGCACCGTGAAGACCGAGTAGAACGCCGTCGAGACGATCGCCCAATTCCCTCGCCTTATCGACAATCTTCCCTGTTATCCGGTCAAATGCATCCCGCGTCACGGGCCCGGCTGGCTCCGCATCTGCACTGATAGTATGGACGAGGTTCCAGTTATATTTGCGGCTTAGATCAAGAAACCCAGCCAACTCAGTGTTAGCTTCGCCACGCGCTGCAATCGCAGCCTGACCTTCGAGAAGTCCTTGCGTAGCGAATGCACTGTAGTTCGTCTGAATTACGTTGAAGGTGTTCGTCTCATGGGCGAACTCTGCCGTTAAAACACAATAGTTCACTGTGCTTCCCCTTTTAGAAAAAGAAATAATGATGATGCCTGGAGGCGGACAGGAAAACTCGGAGCACGCCTAAACCAGAACGTCTGGCTAACGGCCTGTAGGCACCGTTCTGTCCCCGCCGTTCATTCCGCAGCCTCAAAGGAACTCGCAAATCTTCATCCGTGTCTGCGGAACGTCCTTCGAAGAACGCACCCAAGCTCCGATTGCAAATCTCATCAACCAACCTCCAAAGCGAGACTGCCCTCCAGCATCTTGGAAGGCGCAGTGTCAGCTAAGCCACCATCGGCTCGCGAAAACATTTCTTTGCATGATGACAAGCGACCTGATGCCTCTGAGCAAACGGTTCCAATGCGGGGTCGGCCTCGTTGCACGTTTGTGTCGCGAAGGCGCAACGCGTTGCAAACGCGCAGCCGACAGGCAAAGCGTAACCGCTCGGTGCTTCGCCTGCCAATCTGGTGATGGTTCGTCGGCTTTTCGGATCCGGCTCGAACACGCTGCTCATCAGCATCCGAGTATAAGGGTGGGCCGGCGTGCCTCGCTTCGGCAGGATTTCCACAATTCGCCCAGCATACATGACGACGGTCTTGTCGCAGAAGTAGCGAACCAAGCTCAGGTCGTGTGAAATAAAAATGTAGGTCAGACCAAGATCTCGGCGCAGCTGATCGAGCAAATTGATAATCTGTGCTTGCACCGACACGTCGAGCGATGCAGTTGGCTCATCAAGGACAATCAATGATGGATTAAGCGCGAGTGCGCGCGCGATACCGACGCGCTGCTTCTGACCACCGGACATCTGGTGCGGATATCGATGCGCGAAAGACGCATCCAGGCCAACCATGTTCAGCAGTTCAAGGACCCTTTGATCGGGTTTTGCCGGCAATTGCCCTTGAACTTTGAAGGGCTCCAGCAGGGCGGACTGAATTGTAAAACGTGGATCGATGGAGGAATAAGGATCCTGAAAGACCATTTGCATCTTCTGGCGCGACCGGCGCATTTCCCGCTTTGAGAAAGATGCCAGGTCGCTGCCTTCGAAAAAGATCTCTCCGCTGCTCGGTTCGATCAGCCGCAGGATCAATCTGGCTAAAGTAGACTTCCCGCAACCCGATTCCCCTACAACTCCGACAATTTCTCCGCGGGAGGCGTTAAAACTAACATTACGCACCGCGGAAAAGACCTCGGCCCCGCGCCACAGCCGTTTTGTGACAAAGCGCCGGCTCAGGTTCTTGACAGATAGAATTTCAGTCATGCCAATTCCCCCAAATGGCAAGCCACACCGGCGTGATGTTCACCTTGACGAAACTCAGGGACACGCTCGTGACAAATGGATTGTGCCTTGGAGCAACGAGGATGGAAGCTGCATCCTGACGGTAAAGCAACGGCACTTGGAACTACACCTGGAATGCCTATCAGCGTGCCAGCTTGCATATCGCTATTCGGGATGCAGCGGATCAACGCTTCAGTATATGGATGACGAGCCGTTGCAAAAATCGTTTGAACCGACGAGCGCTCCACGATGCGACCACAATACATGACCGCTACCTGATCGCAGGTCTGGGCGACGACCCCCATGTCGTGGGTAATTAGTATCATCGCGAGCCCGCGAAGCTTAACCAACTCAACAAGGTTGCGAATGATCTGGGCCTGAACTGTCGCATCTAGAGCGGTTGTCGGCTCGTCGGCAATTAGCAGATCAGGCTCGCCTGCCAACGCCATTGCGATCACGATTCTTTGTTTCATCCCCCCAGACAGCTGATGAGGATAGAGCCGATGCACCCTTTGAGGGTCGGGGATGCGCACATCCTTCATGAGATCCAACGTCCTCTTATAGGCCGCTTTCCCATTCAATCTCAGATGTAGCCGAGCCGCCTGTTCAATTTGTTTGCCGACTGTGATCATCGGATCAAGCGACGTCATCGGATTTTGCGTGATCAAACCGATGCGTTTGCCACGTAAACGGCGCATCTGTTCTTCAGGTAACCCAGTTAAATTGACGCCTTCGAACAAGACGCGACCACCTGATACACGTCCGCCGACATAGTCCAGCAACCCCATTATCGCTGTGGCAGTAATCGACTTTCCAGATCCGGATTCGCCGACCAAACCAAGAATTTCGCCTCGATTGACGCTGACGGTAACATCCCGCACTGGAGTGAAGGAACCGAATGATATTTGAAGCTTCTCGACGGAAAGTAACATCTTACCCCTCCCTGGATTTGGAGCGAAAATCCAGCGCTTCGATAATGGCATCGCCGACGACGTTGAGCGCGATGACCGTCAAAGCCACTGCACAGCCGGGCAAGATAATCACCCAGGGAGCAACGAAAAGTTGTGCGGTTCCCGAGCTCATCATGGCGCCCCAACTTGGCGTCGGCGGCTGTGCGCCGAGACCGAAAAACCCGAGTGTCGCTTCAAGAATAATGGCGTCGCCGGTAGCCAGCATAGCTGCTACCAGAACTGGCGCGAGCGAGTTCGGCAACAGATGTCGAAACAGGATATGGTAACTGCTCGCTCCCAGATTGACCGAAGCCTCCACGTAGGCCTCCTTCTTGATCTGCATGACCTGGGTACGTGTCAGCCGCGTAAATTGCGCGAGGTATGCGATCGCGACAGCGATGATCACACCATGTAAGCCTGCACCCACAACCGCAACGAGCATGAGCGCTATGAGAATTTCTGGAAAGGACCACGTTAAATCGATGATCGTCATTAGAACCCGATCAATGGGACCGCCGAAATATCCGCAGACTGCACCCAATACCAACCCAAGTAGCACCGAAAAACCAACTGCCGTAATACTTACAGAAAGTGACGTTTGCCCACCGACAATCATACGTGACAATACGTCTCGCCCAAATTCGTCGGTACCGAATACATGCGTCAGTGAAGGCGCTTGGTTCATGATCGAGATGTTCTGCGCATCGTAGGGAAACGGCGCAATCAGAGAGGCAAAGAGTGCCGCAATCACCAACACGACAATGAAAGACGCCGCCAGAGCGACAGGTGACGAAATGGAACGTCGCACTCGTGGCAAAGAAGAGATGGTACCAGTCATTTCGATGTCTCGCGTTGCCTTGGATCCATTGCGGCCTGGGCTATGTCTCCCATGACCGTTCCGAGTATGACAGCCATCGCAAGCATCAGAAGACAGCCCTGAACCAGCGGATAGTCGCGTTGATTCAACGCACGTATCAGCAAAGATCCCAAACCCGGACGTGCGAAAACCACTTCCACCGTGATTGCACCCCCTAAGATCCAGCCAATGCGCAAACCAAGGATTGAGATGACAGGGACGAGAGCGTGCCGCAAAATATGGCGCAACCGGATAGTATGTTCCGGCACGCCTTTGGCACGCAACAACATTACGAAATCCTGCCTGCCGATCTCAATCATCGCGACTTTCGTGACGCGCGCCACTAGCGCAACGCCACCAAGCCCTGCTGCGATAACGGGAAGGATCAATGACGTCCAACCGCGCGCGCCAGACACCGGTACCCAGCCCAACCACACCGCAAAGACCAAGATCAGGAGCAGCCCCAACCAGAAGCTCGGAACAGTCGAGCCGAGCAGAATGCCGGTCGTTATGCCACTATCGATGCGTGTGCCATAATACCGCGCGGCTAGAACCCCGCCACCGATCCCCGCGACGGTCGAAAAGAGAAACGCAGAGCCACCCAGAAGCAAACTGTCAGGAAGATTTTGAGCGATCAACGCTCCGACCGGACGGGCCTGAATTATTGATGTCCCGAAATCCAGGGTTAAGACCTCACCCATCCAGATGACGTATTGTTCGAAGAGGCTTTTATCCAACCCATACTTAACGGCCATCTGTTCACGCAGCGCGGGAGAGGATCCCGCGCGCATGAGATTATCGATCGGATCTCCAGGCACCAGATGGATGAGCAGAAAGACGGTAACGGAAACAACGAAAAAAACCGGAACTACGCCAAGAAGACGTCGCAGTACAAACGACGTCATAGCTGCCATACCGTATCGAGGAGCGTAGCGCTTCCAAGAGTGACTTCGCGGATCTCTTTAGGGACAACGAGCCTGCTGCTGTTGACGGCGATCGTCTTCTCAAATTCATGCAAAGGCACGTAAACGAAATTCTGCAGCAGATTTTCCTGGTACTTCGTATATTTTGCGACCCGCTCCCGCCAGTTGCGTGAGCCGTTTTCCGCGTCTTCCCGCAATTGTTCAGAAACTGGGTTATTCCAACGGGTGCTGTTCGGATGCGGAATGTTTTTTGCGCTAAAGAACCAACTAAGGATGTCGGCATTGTCCCAATCGTAGTGACTGACCACCAAGTCATATTCACCCTGTCTCAGCGCGTCTCGCAAACTCGCGCTGTCGTACAAAGTTATATCGACAAAGAACCCGACATCTCGCAACTGAGCCTGAACGATTTCAGCAATTCGCTTATAGGCGGTCTCAGAAGTGGACCACAGTTTGATCTTCAGCGCAGCTCCGTCTTTGCTGCGAATACCGTCTGCGCCCGGTTTCCACCCAGCTTGGTCCAGCAACTGTTTGGCTTTGGCAACATCATTATGGATCAAGAGTTCCGGCTTCACCTTCGATTCCTCGAGCGACGAAACCAGAAACTGGTGCGCGGTGGCGCCGGACCCGCTGAAGACCGCTTTAAGGATAGGCTCTTGATCAACAGCAAGTGCTACTGCTTGCCGGAGAACGGGATCCGAAAATGGTGCCGCGCTCGAATTGAACTGCAAATAAGAAACGCCGGTCGCGCGCATATTGCGAAGTTCTACTTCACCATTTGCCGTGAGTTGCGGCACGAATTCCGTTGGCACGCCCAGCAATATATCGGCTCCGCCGGAGTTCATTTCCAAGAATGCGGTTGACGCGTCCTGTATTTCGCGAAGAACCAGTCTCGGGATCGCCGGGGCTCCCTTATTTTCAGAGAGTTCACTTCCCCATGCGTACTCTTCATTGGCCACCAGCACCGTTTCCTGACCGACGGCAAAACTCTCGAGCTTGTAGGCTCCCGTACCAACGGCAACGGTCACGCCAAAATTCTCTCCCGCCGCCTCATAGGCCTTTGGGGACGGAATTCCCATGAAGTAGGAAGCCAAATTATAGAGCAGATTGGGGTCGGGCCGCTTCATTTCGAAGCGGACACTGTGCTCATCAAGGACGACAACACGATCGATCGCGTCGCTCACATGCTGATTGGCACTGCCCTCGAATTTAGAAATCCACCAAACAATCGCATCAGCATTGAAAGGCTCACCATCATGAAAGCGGACGTTCTGCTTTAGCTGGAACGTCCAGGTGAGACCATCTTCGCTTTCTTGCCACGACTGAGCCAAGTGCGGATGAAATGTGTGCTCATTGGACATCGCTATGAGCCGATCATAGATAAGATCAGTAGCGACGCTCAACACAGTCCCGCGAATTGGATCGTGATGCGGCGCGCCGGTCTCATCACTCGAAAGAACAATTACCGCTTCCAACGGGGCCGCGTTCACCGGCCGGATCGAAGAAAACGTGGACGATAAGGCAAGGACGAGAGCTGACGAAGACAGCAGAAATTCACGACGGTTCATAACTCCTCCACGAGTCATTTATATGTTCTTGATTGCGCGCTTTTGCTCGGCCAGACGGTAAACGCGTTATGATTGTGTTCGAACCGTATGATGAAGCTTTTCTGTCGTCAAGCATTTTGAGATAGAAAACTTACACAGAATAAAAAAGGGAACAAACATTGTCTGAAGTTATCCGGGACCGCCTAAATGCGAGCCTTAGCGCTGCCAGCGCTGCGGAAAGCTCGATAGCTCACTACATGCTGACGAACCTGAACTCCCTTCCTTTCGAGAATGCGAATACGTTGGCGGTGAAGATCGGGGTCAGCGCGGTTACGATCGGACGGTTCTGCCGCAAACTGGGATACAAGCATTTCAAAGAATTGAAGAATGAGCTCGGTGGATCGATAGGAAACCAGCCCTGGCTGGTTGGCGATCGACTGAAGGAATTCAACGAGCAAAGCAACCAGGGAAATTCCTCTGCAAAAGTTCTGGAAAAAGAGATTGCGGCACTGGTTCACATTCACGAGTTTGCTCAGAGGCCCGAATGGAAGCGGGCAGCCAAGCGTCTCGCCACGGCAAAAAAAGTGTTCGTTGTAGGATTTCAGACCGAGCGCGGCCTAGCACAATATTTTGCAAACCAGTTGCAATATCTGCGCGACGGCGTTGTCATCGTTGACACCTCTAACGGAAATTTTCTTGAAATACTTTTAACTGAGCACAGCGACTCTGCTCTGGTCATGTTCGAAGCAAGAAAATACTCCAGTCTAGCGGCAATGCTAGCCCAGCAGGCGAAGTCACTAGGTATCTCTATAACTCTTTTTACTGACCCCTATTGTCACTGGTGCAGAGGCGTTTCAACTGAAACTTTCAATGTTCCTACGGACCTAGGGACATTCTGGGACTCAACGGCAATGATGGCTGTTCTTGGCAATCTTTTGTTGAATGATGTATTCAACCAGATCGGGACTTCCGTGGAAGATCGGATGAATAAGGTATCATACTTCTATAAACACTTCACTGGCCACACGAAATGATGGATTTGCACGTTGCAGAGGTCGCGCGCCGCCGCCGAGCCGGGGGAGGATCAGCCCACTATGTGTCGTAGCAAACCAGCGGAGCACACGCCTACAACGACGGTCTGAAGAAGGGGCAAGCGTGCGGCGGCCACCAGCGTCAACGCGATGGCGAGAAGATCCGCCGGATTGTCGGCAACAAAATTGGGGGCGATCACGGAGATTAGGACACAGCCTGGCGCCGCCTCCATCACGCGTTCTGCCCGAGAATTCAGGGCTCGATTGCGCAGTAGCAGGTAGCCACCAACGCGCGTTAGATAGGTGACGCAAGCCATCAGGACGATTGCAAGCAGCGTTGTCCAGTCGATCATGCATCACCCGATAGAAAGTAAGCCCAGGCCATTCCAGCGACGGCTCCAGCGGGAACATACCAGGCGCCTGGCACAAACAAATATGTAAGGGCGCCCACTACTAGACTGACTGCCCATGGGCCTGCCGCTCCCAGGCCCTTCCACATCCCCTTCATGAGGACAAGGAAAACGGCCGGAAACGCCATGTCGAACCCGTATGCATGGACGTCCCCGAGCATCGGTCCCAGTACTCCACCAACCCCCGTGAACGTCACCCAATTCAGATAGAAGACGATTGCCGCTCCCACATAGTAGGGGGTACTGAAAGCCGGCTGAAGACCTTGTGCCTCACGGCGCTTTGCATCTGCAATCCCCAGGGCCCATGTCTCATCAACCATGACGAAAAGTAGCGGATAAACCTGCCACTTTGGCAGATGGCGCAATAAAGGCGCTAAAGCCCCCCCCATCAGTAGGTGCCGACTGTTTACCAGAAATGTGACAGCGACGATGAGCGCGATGTGAGGCGGCGAAGTCCAAAGCTCAATTGCAGCAAACTCCGACCCCCCCGCAAAGTTCAAGCCTGTCATGAGCGGCACTTCCAGTGGGCTCAGCCCCTTCTGCGCGGCTTGTGCACCCAGAACCAGGGCGAACGGTACAATGCCGATCAAGATCGGAGCACAGTCCAGTATTCCACGCTTCAATTCAAACCAGGTCTTTTTTTCTTCGAACGAAACTTGCGAAATGCTCATTGGCGGCGCTCTTTGAAACGAAGTAAGAATGACCGCTGCTGCGATGAGCATTTGGCCGAAGTCGGCAGATACGATACGTGACACTTTTAGAAAACAAGAAAAGCGTCACGTGACACTATAAGGATTGCTATGCTCCTCGCCTCTCCCTGGAAACCATGGCTTCACGAAGGCAATCAACCTCCCTGCGAGCGCCTTGCCGCAGCTCTCGGCAAAGACATACTGGATGGCGGACTGGAATCAGGAGCGAGGCTCCCCGCCCATCGAGAGTTGGCTTACAACCTCGGAATCGGGCTTGGAAGTGTTACGAAGGCATACGCACTGCTTGAGCGTCGCGGTCTGGTTCGCACAGCAAAAGGAAGCGGCACATTCGTGGCCACCTCCCAGAACCGCGATAGGACGATGGTGGACATGTCGCGCAATTCGCCACCCGCTGCCATGAGCGAACGATTGCTTAGCCGTACCCTTACAGCGATCGCGAGGAAGGTAGATGCGTCGTTCTTCAACGGCTATCCACCAACAATCGGACATGAGGAACATCGACGGCTGATTACGCACTGGCTTACGCGACGCGGTATTGATGTTGAGCCCGCTCGCCTTCTCTTGACAAGTGGCGCCCAACACGCGCTTTCGGTGGCGTTCAACACAGCCTGCGGCGTTGGCGGAACTATCTTCGCCGAGGCCGCAACCTATTCCGGTGCCATAGCGCTGGCTAAGCATTCAGGCCAGCGCATGATTGGGCTTGGGATCGACGACGAAGGCCTGATACCCGATGCACTCGACCGAGCGCTTCATGCTCATGACGGTACGCCGGCGGCCGTCTACGTTACACCTACGATGCAGAGCCCGACCACCAGCACAATGGGACGGTCTCGACGCGACGCGATCGTGGCCATCTGTAGGCGACACAATACGCTCATCGTCGAGGACGACGTCTATTCATTGCGTCCTTTGCCGGAACACCCCCAAATTGCCAACTTGGCGCCTGAACGGACACTTTACGCGAACAGTCTTTCGAAGACGCTCAACCCCTCCCTTCGCATAGGCGGCCTCATTGTGCCCAAACACTTGATGCCAAGAGCAGTCGACGTGCTACACGCCACATCGCTGACAGTCTCCGCGCTAAGCTGTGCCGTCATGCAACAGTGGGTCATCGACGGCACGGCAGAAACCGTCGAAAAGATCATCCAAGAAGAAGGTGCGCGCCGGCAGCAGCTTGCACAATCGATTTTGGGTCCGCTCATGCGCACTCCTGGAGGCATCGGCTATCATATATGGTTGCCCATGGAAATGAACGCAGCTGAACAGCTGGACGGAGCGGCACGAAGCATGGGTATCCTGGTAACCCGGCCAGGCTCGACAAACCTTTCACCGCTAGTCAACGCAACAGGAATCCGCCTTTGTATTGGTGCTCCGAGAGCCGAGGAGGTTGCTCCTGCGCTACAGACTATTTCCGGGCTGATCGAAAATATTCGTAAAACGAGCCAAACTGAAACCTCGATCTAGTGTCCCTCATAATAACCGATGAGGATTTGTGATCGCGTGAAGCATCATACAAGATACCTTGCGCCTTAATCTGAGGAGGCTTGCCCTCCAACCCGATCTAAACCCCGGTCCGAAGGCCCGCACATTAGTCCCGCCAGACTTGCTCCAATACGAAATTTACGAGGACTGCCGCGGTCGTCACCCAACGTGTGGCCAGGAAGACGGCACGCCAACTGCCACTCCCATCGTGAAGCGCAAACGGATCAATTCCGACGCGTTCGGCTATCGTTGTCCCTAACTGAGGGGCCGCCCCGCGCTTGCATGCGAACCAATGACGATAATCTCCGGATCTTCGCGGCTGAACGGTCTGCCGTCCCAGTCACCGAGCCAAACATCCGCCTTTAGCCGCGCGTCCGTTAAAAGGTCGGCTATGCACTCCTTTGGGGTGAATCGAATTTGGCTGGACCCGCTTAGTTCGCGGCCATCTGGAAAACGATAAAACGTATCGTACGTGACGGTGCTCTTGTCGTCTTCAAGTCGCGCAGCATTCCATGCCATCACGGACCCATGCTGTTGATGGTCCAGTTCCCGCTTTGAATGTTCCGGCTGCCACTCCTCCCATTCTCTGCGGTCAGGATTACGACTGTCGAATATGAACCTTCCGTCGGGAGCAAGGTGTAAAGAAATCGTTTCTAGGACAGCACGTTGGTCGTCTGTGTCAAGAAAGACCTGAAACGCGTGCCCTGTCAGGACGATCAAGTCGAATTGACGGCCTAGCCGGACATCGCGAGCATCGCCTTCGACCCAATTCACGCCGCCACCATTTGGTCGTGATCGTGCAATGTCGAGCATTGCACGCGCTCGGTCGACACCTACTCGTTCCTTGCAATCGAGGTTCGTCAAAAAGAGCCCTGTCCCACACCCAAGGTCGAGCACTGCTACGCAATCCTGCGCCAGTCTCCCGCAATAGGTAAGATCGTGGCCCCATCCATTTTCTGCATCATAGAATTCAGCGAGTGAAGGATCAGTGTAGAGCGGGTCATCCAGGGCCACTGTCATCTCCGGTATCTGCGGCTGATGGAAGGTAGAGGCAGGCACCGCTAGCCCGGCTCTCATCGATTATCACACTCCCAAACATCTCGATGTGGAAGTAGAAGTGCAGCATGTGGAACTTAGATCCACCTCGGGCTTCACATCATTGACATTGCCTCTCCAAGCCGTGCGGACCGACAGGCAAAACGAGCGTTGATGACCCGTCACGTAATGAATTCCGCAACCTCACGCAGCGGCTCAGTCCTCACCAGCAGCCGTTCGACCAATTCAACCATATCGCTCGGTTTTCGCGGTTAGACATAAACCCAGGGAGAGGTTTTGGTATTGTTTTCTAGGAAAGGCGTGCGGGTACCGACACGAAAACTGCGGACGGAGCCGGGAGACCAAGCTCATCCCCCGACAATTGCTCATATCTCGATTCAGCTCTTCTGAGCTTTAACTTCTCCGCCGCAGATATCCGACGTTTAATAGCGCAACCATCAACGCCTGGCCTCAACCGCGAGGCCTGCGGCTTTCCAAGCCGGAAAGCCGTCCTGCAGGTAGCGTGCGCGAATACCATCTGACTTCAAGGATGCGACGGCCCTATGGGACAGGACGCACCGCGACCCGCGACAGTAGGCAACAACCTCCTGATTGCGTGGAAGTTCGGACAAGCGCCGCTCCAAGTCATCGAATGGAATATTGATTGCACCGGGCAGATGCCCCGAGGTGAACTCGTCTTCTGGTCGAACGTCGAGAATGGTAACGCCGCCCTCTCGTATTCGCTCCAGAAGCTCTAGCCCGGTTATGCCTTCGAGGTTTTCACGTTGATAAACGCTGTCGGATACCAAAGAACGAATTTCTGCTTGATTGAATTCAGCCAGCCGTGACAGAGCCGCCAGCAGCTCGATGATGGGGCCGTTCCCAAGACGATACAGGACGTTCTTACCATCCCGTCGGGCCTGGACGTAGCCGGCGCGCTTGAGCTGCTGCAAATGTTGTGAGGCGTTGGCGATGGTCAATTGCGATAGCTCCGCGAGCCGATCGACGGGCCGTTCGCCTTGCGCCACGTGCTGCAGCAACACGAGACGTTGAGCACTTCCAAGTGTGCGAGCCAATTCAGCGAGTTCGATAAAGAACTGATTTTCTATATCTGATGTTTTCATGCGAACTCCTTAGCACATTCGTATTGATCAATCAATTTATTGAATCTATGAGCAAGGAGGTTTCCTGGTGATCGCCGATATTCAAAATCACCGACATTAGATTTCAAGAGGTAGAGCGTGAACGAAGTAGCTGAATTTGTGGTCCGCGCCGTGGCTATTGGCGTTGGGGCGACAGTTGTGTTGGATTTGTGGGCCATAATTTTGAAAAGAGCCTTTTCGATCCCTTCCCTCGATTATCGACTTGTCGGCAGATGGCTTGCCAACATGCCCAAGGGCAAGTTCATGCATACTAACATTATCAAGACTGCGCCTGCTCCCGGGGAGGTATTCCTCGGATGGACGGCCCACTATGCAATTGGCGTGTTGTTTGCTGCTCTAATGTTGGGAGCGATGCGGCCTGGATGGGCAACGGAACCAACATTCTGGCCGGCGTTGATCACGGGTGTCGTTAGCCTGGCTGCGCCATTCTTCATCATGCAGCCCGCGTTCGGTTTTGGCATCGCAGCTTCAAAAACACCTGCCCCCAACACGGCTCGCATGCGAAGCATCATGAACCATGCAGTCTTTGGTGTCGGCCTTTACATCGCTGCAGTCCTGGCAGCCTGGGCAGTGTAATCCTGCTCATGTCGATAAAGCCGGAACTGGGCGGCAATAACCGCCCAGCCTCGTCTTAAAACACAAGCAACTGTAGGAGTTGGATCTGCCGGTCCATGTGTTTTTCATGCGAGAGATCGCCTCTTTGGCGCTTTATTCCACCGGGGCTAAGCAGACAGATGTTTCGCCAGAATACGTTCGTATGTGCTTTGAGGGGCTATGCCGGCGAGCTTCTCGACTGCAGCGCCGTTATGGAAGAATATCACTGTCGGAATACTGGTGATGTGGCACGCAGTGGCGACTTCTGGCCAAGCGTCAATATCGAGCTCTCCAAATGAAGCCTTATCCGAAAGCTTAACGGCGAGCGTCTCGTAGACGGGCTTCATCATGCGGCATGGCCCGCACCATTCTGCCCAGAAACGGACCGCATAGAGACCAGTGGCTTGCAACACGTCCGATGTAAATGTTTCTCTTGTAAGTGCGGTAACGGTCATTTTTTCTTCTCCGATAACATCAAAAGCGACAGGGCTTCGCGCCCATCATCACCCGTTTTTTTGGACTTCCGTGCGGAGTAAAGGCGCTCAGCCGCTTTCGAATTCGACACCGCGTGTTTGGGCCTGAAAGCGCGCGCGCTCGGTCGCGAATGCGCGGCGGTTTTCTGCCACGTGCTGTGCACCACGCTCGTGCTCCTGCCAGGCGGCCGGGGACGCTGGGTTGCCGGTGCGCTTTTGATCGATGATGGAACCATCTCGGATCAAGGTGAGGGAGTTTGGGGGAAGGCACGACCAGTGATCATCGTCGGTAAGTTCTTGAGAGGCCACGAGGCAGGCGTTCCGAAGTTTCGCGTCCGAGGCATCCCGCAAGCTCAAGAGATGTAGTTGGGTATGACTATGGGCGACGACATAGCTACCGTTGCTGAGGATATAGTTGAAGCCACCGTATGCGTTTATTGAAGTCGTTATTCGCGCGATCCGGTCAATCATTTGGTCGGGATAGCGAACTTCTCCATCTTCGGACACATATTCCCGAATTGCGTTCAACAACAGACAAAATGCACGTTCCGCCTTGCTGTCTCCCAGTGGGTAAAATCCGCACAACTCGAGCTGCGGCACCTTCTGCAAATCACCATCATTCGCGAAGACCCAGGAACGCCCTCTCAATTCGCGCTCGAATGGCGTGATATCGCCATGACTGGGTGTGCTTTGATGCCCTCTAAACGACCGCTGGACCACATAACTATGACTGCGCAGCTCGCGGTCCATGGCTACAGTGAAAAAGGTTGGTTTACCGGTCGACACTCCGTCTTTAAAGACGCGCGCAGCGCGTCCTTCATGGGCAACAAGCCCCCATGTTGCCGAGCTCGTCAGGGCGTTTCCCCGTAGGGGTAAAACGAGCTCCAAAACCTCATCAATGCCAATTGGTTTACTAGCACTGACTCCAAGTATGATGTTCATGTTGTCACTCCTTCATTCAATTGCTCAATTGAATGAAGGAGTGACAACATGTCAAGCCTTGTTTTGGTTGGGCTGTCGGTCCAGCCTAATAGATAGTCCTGTGCTGTCTCGCGCTCCTGTTCTTTGCTGCTGTTCATCTCGATATGCTCTACGCGCTGACGCGCTTGACGCGTGGACGGCCTCGACGCGAGCCGGCGTCGAGTTCGTATCCCGCTTGCTCAATGAAAGCTGGCGCCAAATCGGGAAGCTTGCGAGCCTATGCATCGGTTGCGGGGTAAGAGGCGCTGGCGATGTTAAAGAAACCGATACCCCTAGAAGGACGTCACCAGCGCGACGGTCATACCGACCGCATTACGATGGATTGAACGGTCAGGTCCGAATGAGGTGAACGTCAGCTCAGGCGTCAAGATGAGTTGCTCCGTCAAGGAGCAGTCCATGTTAAGCGCAAGGGCCCAGGTTCCG
Source organism: Ensifer sp. Root31 (assembly GCF_001424825.1). Lineage (NCBI taxonomy): Bacteria > Pseudomonadati > Pseudomonadota > Alphaproteobacteria > Hyphomicrobiales > Rhizobiaceae > Ensifer > Ensifer sp. Root31. The sequence continues at coordinate 25,903 of NZ_LMCO01000022.1, forward strand.
GCCTGTTCATACGCAGCCTGAAAGTTAACGACCTTGGTCGGGGTCAACTCTGCGGAGAACCCGCCCCAGGCCGCGTAGTCACCGTTCCACGCTCCGAAGTAATTTGGCTTTCGCCCGTCGGCCTGGTAGCCAAACATCGCGAATGCGGAAATCAGATCGTTGATTTCAAGGTCCAGGCGTATCTTTGTAGCAACTTCGCCAGCCTCTGCATCGTAGCCGACAGCAGCAGAGACTGCGCCCCAATCTTTTTGTAATTTCGCTCCGACCATGAGGTGTGGCAAAAGCCCGCTTACGCGATAGTCGTACGTCTCCGTTACGAGTTCCAAGACATCGCCATCGGTCTCTTCAACATACGTTTCATCGGATTCTGCGCCCTGTTCCAGCGAAACCACAAACGAAAGATCGCCACCGAGGTCTCCAACATATCCGATTTGGCTCGTCATCGCTCCCGCATACGAGATCACGTCACTATTGAGGACTCCAACTTCAACGCCGAACCACTCGTCAAACTGGGAGGTCGCCACTCCAACTCTCAGGCCCGCAAGCTCAATGAATGCATCAGTCAATTCCGCATTATGATCAGTGCCATCGGTCAAGTAGAAGTTCGCCGCGGCATACGATCTAACTTCGCCATACTCCGATTGAGATTTCAGATCCAACGCAATTGTAAAGCCTTGCTCGCTCTCCCAATTCTCTATCTCTTCCCCGTCATAGATGTCATCGCCGATGGTAATCTCGGAATCGACACTCCCCTCTATGACCATGCACCAAGAAGCGTCTTCCACATTGAACACGCCGGCTTCCGATGGCGCACACGGACCAAACCCTTCTATCAAGGTAGTATCGGCAGCCATGGACACCCTGGCGCCGCCACCGGCCATACCAATCAGAACAAATACTGTGATGTTTTTTATCATCGGCATTGTGCCCTCCCAAACACAATTCTGATTCCCCTTTAGATCATCACTCTACTTTCGCAGTAAATATGATTATTGTTCTTGATGAAGCATCGGATAATACCTAGATATTGGAACAATAACGTGTTTTATACATAGCGCGGCGGGCGCGCACTCGCCGCCCCATGCCCGCCCGGGGCAACCCAAGCCGCCGTCTTCCTTGACTGAATCAGGGACATGACGCGCCAGTGCGGACCGATGACCGTGCCGCACATCCCTATTTGCCTTGTTCGACGGCGTGTAACTGGTGGAGGCCGACCCGTTAGCGCCGAGCCACGGTCGCCTGCGCGTGTCGAAAAAACATCCCTGATCATCCGCAATTGCTGCTCATCATCTAAGACTTGCGGTTGCATTCCTCGTTGGGCTCGTGCCTTTGGATTGCACCCCTAAGTTTATGGACTCGTACGGCTAGCGCGCCAGCTGTCGCCGGTGCGAACCGCAATTGAATGGGATGACCATTCGTTCTGTCTTTTTCGTCTAACCAAGCTTGCTGTTCGATCCAAACGCGGCGCATCCAACAGTGGCTGAGTTGCAGGGAAGTTGTATTTTCGCATTGAAAAAACCGACCACGATCGTTCGGATATCCCAACGCATGTCTCTCAATGGTGGCGGAATCTTCTAGCGACCGGATCAACTCGCCGGCCTGCCCGACCATCGCCCGTGTAGCGCTGGCCAGCGCCAGTGGAGGAGCAACTCCTCAGCCATCTCAATGGGATATTGCCTACATCACCGCTCAAACACTAACTATAATCTGCGGTAACCATCTTGTTGTAGAGTATCATTCGTCGCAGATTCGTTCATTATCCACATATCAGTAACTCCATCAACGCGTTAATACGTTTGTTATTAACCGTCATATTTGTATAGTGTTAATTTGTTGAGCGAGCGGAATATATCTCCAAGTTTAAGCTTGCGATTTGTGTGTGACCATAAGATGACACAAATATTTCGTCAACACGAAATGTTAGAAAAATGTCATCGGCATTGCGGCAAGCCGCGAAGTGGCCGCAAGTCTGCTCCTAAGGTCATCGAGCGATGACTGGAGCCTATGTGTTTTTCAGATCTGCTCAACGTGCGATCCACAGTTGAGTCGGACAGACGCGATCAGACCTAAGGACGCGGTCCTTAGCGTCCCCGTTTTCTACAATGCGGGCAGATCTCGAGCACCGACGCGATTACCACTTTACAGACCGCGCTTATAGCGGAGTGAAGTCTTGTGGGACCCTTCCGATCTCAAGGCCCGTATGGCCGACGCTCAAGTGTTCCTGGATGGCAACCCAAGACATGTAGCGATTGCATGGCGCGTCTATGCAGTAGCTCCGACCATACCAGAATTCTAGCAGGTTGCATCGGACCGCAATCACAGACGTCTGCAATACGTTCTATCGGCTGACGGCTTGAGCTGGTAGGGGCTCTGCCTTTAGCCGTGCTCAGCGTCGTTGATTGATGGCGGGAGCACCGTCAGATCATTGCTATGGTTCGCATACCGGCAAACTCTTCCGATTGATAGTGGCCCGTTTGCGTTTGTCAGTGCCTTCTAACATCGAATGGTCTCGGTCCGGTCAGTCGATTGAACCTGACCTCGCTGGACGCGGAGGCTGCGGAAATGCCAGCACAGCGGCAGATTCTTTCGGCAAGTGTACTTGCGCTTGTCGAACAGGGTAAAAGCACCGTTGGACCTGGCGAGACCGATGCCAACAGGTTCGTCGACGCGGCGGTTGAAGCCCGCGTGCCTACGCGCCGTGATCCCGAGTACTGCGTTGCCTGTTACTTGCAAGGGTTAACCTCGCTCAGACCGGAGGTCACGTCAAATATGGCCGATACAAATTGACCATACGAGATTCCACATCCGTATCGGCCGGCCTGCATTCCTGCAGGCCGGCCGCCACAATCCGACTCGGTCGGGCTACTCTTCGATGTCGACCTTGTCGAAGCGGTGCGAGCCGAGAGGTTCCATCACGTAGTTTTTCACCTTTTTCGACATCGGCAGCACACCGGTCGAATGGGCAAGCGGAACCCAGGGCGCCTGGTCGCTGATCATGACCTGGGCCTCTTCGTACAACTTCGTCCGCTCGTTCTGGTCTGGACTGATCCGTGCCTTTTGGAGAATCTCGTCGAGCGGCTTGTAGCACCAATTGGCATTGTTGCTGCCGCCGACGCCGGAGCAGCTGAAGAAGTAGCTTAGCAGGTTATCCGGATCGCCGTTGTCGCTCGTGCCGCCCATCATGACGGCGCGATCGCGCGCCTTCTTCAGATACTCTCCCCATTCGTAGGAAACGATCTCGGCCTCGATGCCAACTTTGGCAAGGTCCGCTTGCATCAGTTCGGCCGCGCGCCGCGCATTCGGCATATAGGGACGGCAGACAGGCATAGCCCAGATCTTCATCTTCAGATCTTTGACGCCGGCGCCGTCCAGCAGCTTCTTTGCCATTTCCGGATCGGAGCTGTAGCCCTCCACCGTGCCGTTATAGCCTCACATCGTCGGCGGCAGGACACTCATAGCAACCTGACCCATCCCCTGATAAACGGAACCGACTATCGCCTTGCGGTCGATCGCCATGTTGATGGCGCGGCGTACTTCCAGCTTGTCGAACGGCGCGATCAAGGTGTTCATCGCGAGATAGGCGACATTAAGCCCCGGTTGTTCCAGTACGATCAGATCAGAATTTGCCTTCAGCCCGGACACGTCGGCCGGCGCGGATAGGGTGCGACATGGCATTCGCCCGCCTGGAGCTTCTGCATTCGCGTCGTCGGATCGGTGGTGATGGCAAAGATGAGGTTGTCGATCTTCGGTACATCAGCCCAGTAGTCCGCATTGGCCGCAAAGCGAACTGCCGCGTCTTGCTGGTAGTCGACAAGGCGGAACGGTCCGGTTCCGACCGGCTTGCGGTCGAGGTCCTCACGCTGTCCGGATTTTCTGGCAATCCGCGCCATTAAAAAACAGACTTGACTGTTTGTATGTTCGCAGCCATTCTCCCACAAAGTAGAGCTGCTTGGACGAGAATGACGATGGCAACGCAACAAGAGCGAACTGCAGAGGCATCCCGCTTGCTGAAGAGTGCAACGATCGACCTGCTCTTCGAGCAGGGTCTCAGCCGCACCTCCACAGCGGACATTGCGAGGCGTGCTGGCCTTTCGAGGGGTGCGCTCACGCACCATTTTTCCAGCCGCGAGGCAATTATTGTTGAGTCTGTCGCCTACCAGCTTGAGCTAGCCTGCGAAGATCTTGACCGGTTTGGGCATGAGTTCCGGAAACATCAAGGAACCACAGACGAATTGATCGACCATGTCTGGCAGCTCATGTCTGATCGGCTATACTACGTGACACTCGAATACCTGCCAGAGTCCCGCCATAATCCCGAATTCAAGCAGAAGCTTGTTCCTGTTGTGCAGAAATTCCACAACAGCCTCGACACGATATGGGGGCACTTCGCCGATCATATGGGGGTTGAGCGCGCGATGGCTCAGACATGGCTGAATGCTACGATGTGCGTCATCCGTGGGCTTGTTGCCCAATCCATCCTTCGCGAAGATCCTCCCTATTTCGCTTCTGTGTTGGACTTATGGAAGCGGCAAGTTGCTGCAGATTTTCACAATTCTCGCGACGCAATGCCCACGAAGGGCACGGACAAAGGCCGCTCTATGGAGAGCCGCCGAGGGCATTCCCAAGACGTCGAATGACAACGAACATTATGTGGCATACCGCCTGCGCGAGTGCAGGCATGCCCCCTCTCGTGCCATTGGAAATTCAGATGACATCTCACCTCATAATCAATGCGCCTATTGTTGATGGAGCTCACTCAGAGCGCAGCGCTCCCATGCAGGTTCTCGTTGAAAATGGCATAATCATAGACGTCGACAAATCCATCTCCAGCTCAAAGGCAGAGGTGATCGACGCCGGCGGTCGCACGCTCATGCCCGGCCTCATTGATTGTCATGTCCACGTGATCGCATGTCTGGCCGATCTTGGCCGTAACGCCATGTTGCCCGACAGTCTCGTTACAGCACGCGCCAGCAGGATCATGAGAGGCATGCTGATGCGCGGTTTCACGACCGTAAGAGATGTCGGTGGGGCTGATTTTGGCCTCAAGATTGCGATGGATGAGGGGCTCATCGAGGGGCCCAGGCTCGTCATCTCTGGAAAGGCACTTAGCCAGACGGGGGGGCATTGCGATTTTCGCGGCCGTTTCGATGACAGTCCGGCTAGATCCAACGGACACCGTCTAGGTTCTCTAGGCAGGCTATGTGATGGCGATGCAGAAGTCCGGCGCGCGGTCCGCGAAGAGATCAAGGCTGGAGCAGACTTCATTAAAGTAATGGCTAACGGTGGCTGCGCGTCGCCGACGGACCCTATACATTTCCTCGGATTCTCCAAGTCTGAGCTCATGGCAATTGTAGAGGAGGCCGCCAATGCCGGTACCTATGTTGCCGCGCATGTCTATACGGACGCTGCTATCAGACGAGCCGTGGATTGCGGAATCAGGTCGCTCGAACATTGCAATCTTATTGGTGAAGAAACTGCCCTGCGGGCGGTCGAGGCCGGATGCATCGCGGTTCCCACATTGGTGACGTATGACAAGCTGTCGTCTGAAGGACTGCAACTAGGCTTCCCTGCGGATTCCGTCGCCAAGGTCGAGAATGTGCGCATTGCTGGAATGGAATCGCTCGAGATCATGCGTCGCGTTGGCCTTCCTATGGCATACGGGAGCGATCTGCTGGGTGACATGCACAAGCATCAATCCGACGAATTCGTGATCAGGGGGCAGGTGCTGCCCGCTCAAGATGTGATCGCTTCAGCAACGAGTGTCGGTGCCCGCTTGTTAGGCGCGGAGTCGCGCATCGGGTCTGTTTCACCAGGCTTTGAGGCAGATCTCATCCTGGTTGATGGCAATCCACTCGACGACCTCAGATTGCTGAGCGGACAGGGACAGCATATGCCACTGATCATGCAGCAGGGCAGGATCGTCAAGCACTGTGCATTGAATTGAGTAGTGCACGATAAGCATAAATACTTGTCATGATTTGCGCAGGAAGCGCCGATCGGGGAAATAATTCTAAATACGCTCCACGGGAGTGAGTTAAAGTGGTCCTTTGTTCTGAAGAGAGGTGGCTTCGCGCTGCCCGATATTTACCGGATACGGTACTTTCCGGTTTATGCAACCACGTCATCGAACCGCGTTGGCTCGGCGATTCGGCCGAGTTCTTGTATCGACGGCAAGGGCAAGACGCACCCGAATTCAGGATTTTCAATGCCGCAACCGGCAATTTCCGAGCGGCAATCGATCAAGACCAGCCCCGTGTATCGAGCATATGTGATGGAGAAACACTGTCTCCTGATGGAAAACTCGCTGCTTTCTGCCGCGATCACAACATCTGGCTTCGCGACACCAGCAGTGGTATTAGTTGGCCGCTCACGACTGACGGTGTTGAAGGTTTCGCCTGGGGCAAGTCCCCAGACATCAATCTGTCCACCATAACGAACCGACGCCATGGCATTATCCTGCCAGCCGCCGTTACTTGGGCTCCCGATTCTTCCCAGCTTTTCACTTACCACTTGGACGAGCGAGCGGTCGCCAAGCTGCCGCTTGTCCAGCACGTGCCTGACGATGGTTCAGCTCGTCCGATTCTGCACGAACTTCGCTTCGCATTTAGCGGGGAGGAAGGGCTTCCACTCGCTCACTTTGCGATCATCGATGTCCAATCGAACAAAATCACAAAATGTCTGTCCCAAGCGTCCATTGTCGGCATGATGTCAGCCATAGAAGCTTCTGAGGCATGGTGGAGCCACAATAGCGAGCGCGTCTACTTCCTCAACAAAAACAGGGACACATCTCAGATTGAGTTGTGCGAAGTTGACGCTGCGACAGGCATTGTGCGGATCGTATTATCAGAAACCGGCGAAAGCTTTGTCGAAACCAACGTCAATTTCGCTGGTATACCGTGCGTCCGCATCCTTAGTCGTAGCGATGAGGTCGTCTGGTTTTCCCCGCGGGATGGTTGGGGGCACCTTTACCTGTTCGATTTGCAAACATCTCGCCTCAAGCGCCAAATCACTTCCGGTGAATGGCTGGTGACCGACATCATCGCTATCGATGAGCGTGAGCGACGGGTGTATTTCCAAGCTGGCGGGATGGACAATGAGCACCCGTACTATCGGCGGATATGCTCGGAGTCGCTCGACGGCACGGACCTACGCATTATTTCCGCTGAGGATGGCGACAACAGCGCTCCATTCTTGAGGCTGCGTCTACCGAGAAATACCAAAGCCATTACACCCGGTGGCTCAGCGATGTCACGTGATAATCGGCATATCGTTTACAGCAACGCTGCGATCGACAGGCTCCCTGTGACGATCGTACGCGATTTGCAAACCAGCAAGCGGTGGGTCGTCGAGACAGCGTCTTATATTTCACCGGATGGGGCGGCTCCCGCGCCAAGGCATATTCGCGTCAAGGCGACAGACGATCTGACTGACCTGTTTGGCACAATGTGGCTACCATCGGATTTTGATCCGGGGAAAAAATATCCGACGCTCAATTTCATTTATCCAGGCCCACAGCGCGGTCAGTCACCACGTACACTATATCCAGACGACCCGAATGAATTCTTCTACGCAATGCTGGGCCAGGCCTTCGCAGAGCTCGGCATCATTGTCTACTGCATCGAGGCTAGAGGCACACCGGGAAGGTCCAAGCCGTTCCATGATCACTGTTATAAACGCCTGGGAGACCCAACCAATCTTGATGATCAGGTTTATGGGCTGAGGCAAATGGCGCGAGAGTTTTCGTTCATTGATCTATCGCGCAGCGGCATCATGGGGCATTCAAGCGGCGGCAACGCTACAGCGAGAGCCATGTTCCTCCACCCAGACGTCTATCATGTCGGCATTTCCACGGCTGGAAACCATGATCAGCGTGGTTATGCATTCAACTGGACCGAAAAATACAACGGCTGTGTCGAGACATACCCCGATGGGACCACGAACTATGACCGCACCGCCAATTCGCGCTTAGCAACAAAACTGCGAGGCAAGCTGTTCCTCGCGACCGGCGATATGGACGACAATGTACATCCGTGCCTGACGATGCAGGTCGTTTCAGCGCTCGTCAGCGCAGGCAAGGACTTTGAACTCCTCGTCATGCCCAACGAAGACCACGGCAGTCTCTGGCGCAAGGACTACTTCTTGCGCAGGGCAATGGGCTTCCTGGCACAACATCTGGTTGGCGGCGAGGAGGCAGACGCCGCGTAATTCAACATCAAGCGGATTTCCGCGATCGGAGAAAAAATGATCAGCAGACGTAAACTACTTGTCGCGGGTGGCACGATCCTGGCAGTTGTTGGCCTTGACCATGCTCGAGGGGTGGACGGAGCAAGGGCACAGGCCCAGGACAATGTCCTGCGTATAGTGCCGCAATCAGGACTCCGGATCATCGATCCAGTCATCACGACCGCAACCGTCACGCGCAATCACGGATATATGGTCTATGATACGCTGTTTGCAGTAGACGCGAACTTCAATGTGCAGCCACAAATGGTGGATGCCTACGAAGTCTCGGACGACAAGCTGACGTATCGTTTCAAGCTGCGGGACGGTCTGAAATTCCATGACGGATCAGACGTTGCAGCGGAGGATGTGATCGCCTCATTGCGCCGTTGGAGCTCAGTTGATTCCATGGGCATGAAGCTTTTCTCCTTCGTGTCCGAACTGGAATCCGTTGATAGTCTCACGTTTACAATGACGTTAACGCAGCCCTACGCGCTGGTTCTGGAAACGCTCGGTAAGCCCGGCGGTCCCGTTCCTTTCATCATGCCGGAACGCATTGCCAAGGCTCCTTCCAATGAGAGCATCAAAGAAGTCATCGGGTCCGGACCTTTCCGCTTCGTCAGTAATGAATTTCAGCCAGGTCTGAAGGTCGTTTACGAAAGGAATCCGGACTACCGGCCGCGCGCCGAGCCGGCGAGCGGCCTGGCGGGCGGCAAGATTGCAATGGCAGACCGGGTCGAATGGATCAATATCCCAGATCCCCAAACTGCGATGAATGCCCTGACGGCCGGTGAAGTCGATATTTGGGAATGGCCGACTTTTGATCTTCTGCCCTCGCTCAAAGACAATCCGGATATTGCCATTAAAGATCTCAACCCACCCGGCGCCAATCTCTATCTGCGTATGAATTGGCTGCAGCCGCCGTTCGACAATGTGAAAGTGCGGCAGGTATTGCGTCATGCCGTCAAACAACAGGACTATCTGGACGCCCAGATTGGCATTGATGAGTATGGTAAGATTTGCCGTTCGGTCTATGGTTGCAATGTACCACTCAGCACCGAGATCGCCGCTGTAGGCGGCGAGGATGTTTCAATCGACAAATTGAAGCAGATGCTGGCGGAAAGCGGCTACAATGGTGAGAAGATAGTCATTCTTGCCCCTACTGACGTCGCCTCGGTAGCGCAGCTTCCCTTTGTTACGGCAGATTTGCTGACGCGTATCGGCTTCAATGTCGATCTGCAGTCGATGGACTGGCAGACGCTGGTAAGTCGCCGTGGCAATAGCGGGCCGATAACACAAGGTGGGTGGCACATCTTCCATTCGGGAAGCGTAACGACCGATCTTATGAACCCGATCGTCAACACCTGGCTTGTCGGACTTGGAAAGCAAGGCGGCTCCGTTGGGTGGCCAGAAGATCCCCAGATCGAACAGATGCGCGATGAATATGCCCGCGAAACCGACATAGATCGCCAAAAGGAACTGGCTGATGCAATTCAGAGTCGCGCACTCGAAACCGCGATGCTCATTCCCCTGGGCACTTACAATTTGCCCACGGCATTTCGCAACAACATCTCCGGGGCCCTGCCTTCGGTCGGGCTAATGGGGTGGAACCTTCAAAAAAATTAATGGATCGGCGAGGTAACACCTATGTTAAGAGTGGTTCTGAGCAGATTGCTCGAAACGCTGCCAGTTCTGGCGGTTGTCACGCTTGCGGTCTTCCTTCTGTTGCGGCTCAGTCCCGGAGATCCCGCTGCTACGTTGGCGGGTGACTCAGCGACCCCGGAAATGATCGCGTCGATGCGACAGAAACTGGGGCTCGATGAGCCCCTTTCTGTCCAGTTTGGTTCGTGGATAGCACAACTTGCGCGAGGAGATTTCGGGATCTCCATTTTATCGCAGCAACCAGTTCTGACAATGGTCGGTCAACGTGTGGAGGCCACGCTATCTTTGGCGCTTGTCACTATGGTCCTGGCCATGACCGTATCCGTTCCGGTTGGCATTTTGGCTGCATCTCGTCAGGGGAGCGCATTTGACCGATTCATTATGGCGGGGACTGTTGCCGGCTTCTCAATTCCAACTTTCGTTGTGGGCTATTTGTTAGTTTACATCTTTGCGATCCAGCTGCGGATACTTCCGGTGCAGGGTTTTACGCCGATCGGAGAAAGTATTTCTCGCTTCCTGTCGCATATCGCGCTGCCGACGTTCACTCTCAGTTTGGTCTACATTGCACTTTTCGCCCGAACGACGCGAGCAGCAATTCTTGAGGTTCTGTCTGAAGACTATATTCGCACAGCGAGAGCGAAGGGACTTGGCGAGATTGCCATCTTGACGAAACACGCGTTGCGCAACGCTGCTGTTCCGATCGTTTCGGTGTTCGGGATCGGTTTCGCGATGATGATCGGTGGAGTCGTTGTCACCGAAACTGTTTTTAATATACCGGGAATTGGCCGACTGGTCGTGGAAGCGGTTTTGGCGCGCGATTATCCAGTGATACAGGGGGTCATCCTCATAATCGCCTCAGTATATATCGTTATCAATCTCGCGGTCGACGTCATTTATATTTTTCTAAATCCAAAAATTAACTACTGAGGTGGCCCATGAGATCGCTAATTCTAACATTTCGAGGGCAGAGCGTTTCCGTTATATTTGGTGTGGCGATTTTGATACTTCTCATTTCGCTTGCGTTACTTGCGCCGCTCGCCTTGACCGTTGATCCTGTGCAAATCGCACCGAGGTTACGTCTACGACCGCCTTCTCCGGATTTCTTCATGGGGACGGACGCGCTTGGGCGCGATATCTGGAGCAGGATCGCGTACGGCGCACGGGTATCCTTGCTGGTCGGAACTGCGGTGGCATTCGTGGCTATAGTTCTTGGCACAGCGTTCGGTTCTCTGGCCGGATACTTCAAGCTGCTGGATATTGTTCTCATGCGCATTATGGACGGGTTGATGGCAATCCCGGGAATCCTGCTAGCGATAGCATTCGTATCCCTTGCTGGGCCGTCGTTGCTGACGGTCACAGTTGCTCTTGTGATCACGGAGGTGCCTAAGGTCGCAAGACTTGTCAGAGCGAGCGTACTCGGCCTCAGAGAGGAACCTTTCGTGGAGGCCGCGATTGGACTGGGAACGCGAACGCCGCGAATTTTATGGCATCATGTGCTGCCCAATGTCGTACCGCTGCTCATTGTTCAGGGAACCTACATATTCGCTTCCGCGATCCTGACCGAAGCAACGCTGAGTTTTCTCGGTGCCGGCTTCTCCGCAGACACGCCGACCTGGGGAAACGTAATGGCCTCCGGCCGTGAAGTTTTCCAGCGTGCCCCTTGGATCGTCTTCTTTCCCGGTATCCTTCTCGCCTCGACGGTTTTGTCGGTAAATCTTCTCGGCGATGGCCTGCGTGATGCCCTCGACCCGAAACTCAAGATCGAACGGTGATGTAATGGCCAGCCAAGCTCCAGTATTAAGCATCCAGAACCTGTCCATCGGGTTGCCAAAGGGCGGAGACAGGGATTTCGCGGTCAACAATGTGAGGTTGGACGTTTTCCCGGGTGAAACCGTATGCCTGGTTGGAGAATCCGGCTCGGGCAAATCGATGACCGCATCGGCCATAATGCGCCTCAACGCATTGCCAGCAACTACGGGCCAGATCTTTCTCGAAGGGGAAGACGTGCTCGCTGCTAGTGAGCGTCGGCTGCGATCACTGAGGGGACGCAGAATGTCGATGATTTTTCAGGAGCCGATGACAGCCCTCAATCCATCTCAGCGAGTAGGTCGCCAGATTGCAGAAGCAATAGGTGTTCATCGTGGTGAGGCCGGCGCGCCGAAGGGAAGCGAATACCAAAGGGTCGAAGAGCTGTTTCGGCAGGTAAGTTTGCCGGATCCGGCGCAACTCATGAGACAGTATCCGCATCGCCTCTCAGGCGGCCAGAGACAACGCGTCATGATTGCGATGGCGTTAGCCTTGCAACCAGTGCTTATCATAGCCGACGAGCCCACCACCGCTCTTGACGTTACGACACAAGCGCAAATCCTTGATCTCTTGAAGGACCTCCAGCGACGCCAGGGATCAGGGATTCTGTTTATCACTCACGATTTTGGAGTTGTCGCCGACATAGCCGACCGTATTGCCGTCATGCGCAACGGGGTGATTGTTGAGCAGGGTACGAGAAACGAGATTCTGAACCACCCGCAAAATGAGTACACCCAGTTTTTGATCAATTCCGTGCCGCGTCTCACACCTAGACTTGCCTCGGTGGAACAGGCACCGATTGTTCTGAGCGTCAAAGCTTTGACAAAGACTTACCAAGATCGAAAGCTGTTTGCAGCCGCTAAGAGCTTCACTGCTGTTGCTGGCGTCGATCTTGCACTGAAGAAGGGACAAACCTTGGGGATTGTCGGGGAGTCAGGCTCCGGCAAGTCTACCGCGGCACGTTGTATAGCGCGACTTATCATGCCGAGCTCAGGAAAGATCCAATTTCGCGACAAGAATCTCGCGCGTATAAACTCAACAGCCTTAAGGCCGTACCGCGCGGCTATTCAGCTCATTTCTCAGGACCCATACAGAGCCCTGAACCCGAGGCGGACAGTGGGCCAATCGATCGTCGAGGGGCCGCTGAATTTTGGAACAGATGCAAAGACTGCTTATAAGCGCGCAGCTGAACTGCTTGAACTTGTGGAAATAGACCGGACAGCGCTTAGTCGTTTCCCCCACCAGTTTTCTGGCGGGCAACGTCAACGCATTGCAATCGCTCGAGCCCTTGCAATGGACCCGGACGTCCTCGTTGCGGATGAGGCGGTTTCGGCGTTGGACGTATCGGTTCAAGCCCAAGTGCTAACTCTGCTAGAAGATATCCGCGATCGTCTCAATCTCAGCATGCTTTTCATCACGCATGATCTTCGTGTTGCAGCGCGTATATGTGACGAAATCGCTGTGATGAAAAAGGGCCAAATTGTCGAGTACGCTTCAACGACCGAACTATTTGCCAATCCGCAGCACGCTTATACCCGCAACCTTCTTCAAGCTCTTCCTGGCCGAAACTGGCTTCTTTAGGTCGGAGCGCACATCCAACGGTTGACAGTTGTGGTGATGCATTGGGCGGCGAAGAAATTCTCTGCGAAAATGATAATTTCAGGCCGTCACTCGATCCGCGCGGGGAGCTGGCTGCACGAAGCGCAACGTTAGTGGAGCGGAGGAAGCTGGGCGGCTGGCGCTTGGGAGGGGCCAAGGGGGCAGCGCCCGCCCGGCCCTCTGTCGTGAGAAAAGTGGAGGCTTCAGCGAGCGGGCCGTGCACGACGGCACTTCAAAGCAGTGACTGCACAAACCCGAACGCGCAGTAGATATCCATCGTGATCCGATAGATCATGCGTTGACCGCCCGTCTGGTTGGTCAAGGGCATGATCGCCAGATCGGCCCCGGATTTGCGGGCGGCGTAATAACCGTGAGCGCTACGAACAGCCCACCTTTCCTTTTGCGATCGAGGCCGCGAGATAAGCTCCTTCACCGATAGGAGCGGAACGGGATGGTTGGATATCGCGCTGATGCCATGCTTGAAGTCATGGATGAAGGCATGCATGAAGCCAAGCATGAGGGAAAATATCGTCGGATCGAGGTGATTACCGGTCGTCGCCAGCGGCGGAATTGGACTGACCAGGAGAAGGCGCGGATCCTTGCGGAAAGCGCGGAACCCGGAGTGAACATCTCGGCCGTTGCCCGGCACTGGGGCGTCAATCGCGGTTTACTGAATGTTTGGCGTCGGGATGCCGGGCTGACCACTCGTCCCTCGGCCAAGGTCTGTGTGCAGCAGGCGATGTTCGTGCCGGTAACGGTGGTCGGCGATCAAGCGTAAGCGGTTAGCCGACCACGCTCGACTCGAAGTTCCACGGCATCAGAGCGTCGATATCCTGCGCGGGCCATCCGTTGGCCATGCGAACTAAGGTCTGTGTCAGCCAGGCGAGCGGATCGACGTTGTTCATTTTAGCTGTCTGCAAAAGCGTGGCGATCGTGGCCCATGTGTTGCCACCGCCTTCGCTTCCGGCAAATAGACTATTCTTCCGTGTGATCGTTTGGGGACGGATTGCGCGCTCGACGATATTGGAGTCAATCTCGATGCGGCCGTCACCGAGAAAGCGTTCCAGAGATTGTCGGCGGGTCATTGCATAGCGGATCGCTTCCGCGGTCTTGGACTTGCCAGAGACCTTCGCCAGCTCCTTTTCCCAGATGTCAAAGAGGTTGGCGACAATGGCCGCAGACCGCTCTTGTCGTGCGACAGCACGGATGTTGGCATCCTTTCCCCGGATCTCGTCCTCGATCTTCCACAACTCGCTCATCGCCTTCACCGAGGCTGTCGCGGCGTGATTGATACCACCGATATGCAGTTCGTAGAATTTGCGCCTGACATGCGCCCAGCACCCTGCCAACGCGATGGTCTCGTTGCTGCCGGCCTTGACCTGCTCTTTGACCATGCTCGTATAGGCGCCGTGCCCATCAACCTGGAGAATGCCGTTGAAGCCGCTCAGGTGACGGGCCACACAGCGCCCACCTCTGCTGTCTTCAAATCTATAGGCGACCATTGGTGGCCCTGATCCCCCGAACGGCCGATCATCACGTTTATGTAGATCTCTACATAAACGTGATTATGTGCACCTCGTGATTATGCGCAGATTGCTGAGGCAGGAGGCTTTAACCGTCGGATTCTCGGACGACTTCCGGCTGGCGAACTGCGCATAATTTCAGAGACTCATCAGGAACTGCATGAGCTGGTCCGGCGGACGATATCGACCTTGACTGGACGTCATGGGCTGCAGTCGGTTGAGTGTACGTTCCTTCATCGCGAGATCTGCTTGAAGGTACATATGCGTCGTCGCGGAACTCTCATGACCGAGCCACAGAGCGATGACGCTGATATCGACGCCGGACTGCAGGAGATGCATCGCCGTGGTGTGGCGGATGGTGTGAGGCGAAATCGAGCGGCTCGCGAGTTGCGGGTAACGTTCCGCCGCAGCCGATACCGCAAGTTCAAAGCGCTGGGTGACGTTTGAACGCGCCATGCGCCCTCCGCTTCGGTTCGGAAACAGGAAGTCATCCTCGCTTGCGAAAGCCAGCCGACGTTTCCAGTTACGGATCAAGCCGACTGTCGTACGCCAGAGCGGCACGCTACGGTCTTTACGTCCCTTACCATGCAAGTGTGCAACCGCCGCGCCATCGACGATAACCTCGCCGACGCGCAGGCCGATGGCTTCGGACACACGGGCGCCAGTGTTGTACATCAGGCTGAACAGCGTGCGGTCCCGTTCACCTGCCCAGGTCCGCGCATCCGGCGCCTCAAGAATCGCCTGCATCTCCTCGCGCGAGAGAAATCCCAGGACCGGCCGGTCGAACCGTTTCATCGGAATGGCCAGTGCCTGTTGGATGACGATGAGCGCAGTCAGGTCGTAATGGGCGGCATACTTCAGGAAGGAGCGAAGTGCCGCCAAGCGGGCATTGCGCGTGCGCACACCGTTGCTCCGTTCCTTCTCCAGATGGTCGAGGAAGTCCAGGATCAATTGCGCATCAAGATCGGCCAAGATCAGCCGGGTGGGCGCCTTGCCAATCTTCGCTTCGGCGAAGCCAAGCAACAATCGAAAAGTGTCCCGGTAGGCTGCGATGGTGCGAGGGCTGACAGCTCGCTGGTTGCCCAGATGTTCGACGAAGAAGCGTTGAAGCAGGATGGGGAAGGACGGTGTCGGGTTGGGATCAGACACGATGATCTCCTCCGACATTCGCTGCGAAAAGCTCGAAACGCCTGCCAGAGACCGCCATGAGTTCTGGGACGGCGGTCAGATACCAATAGGTATCGGAGATTTTGGCGTGGCCGACGTAGGTCGAGAGCGCTGCCATCCTATTGTCGATATCGGCGCCATGTTCGTGCCAAAGCTGAACGCGGCGGCAAATAAAGGTGTGGCGCAGGTCATGGATGCGCACTTCACGATGGCCGCCCCGCGGGGCCCAACCGAGTTTGGTACGAAGCTTCTGGAAAATCTTATTGATCCTCGATGCTCCCTTCTTTGTCGGCGTCTCGGGGCGAACTCCATCCAAACGTCAGGTTCACTGGACCTTTCAGCAATTACGCCGCGACGTCGCCAGTATAAAGACGCCTATCGGCTCTGCTACATCGTATGCGGCGTCTCCGTCCCATTGATTATGCAGTTGCGCCGGTCAGATCGTGGGCTTGCTGGGGACTCCCGGACGTGCTCATTATGAGGCGCTGGTCCGTTGCGCATAGGCCCATGGCATGAGGGCGTCGATATCTTTGGCGAGATGGCCATTTGCCAGGCTGATGAAGAGATCTCGCAGGTAGGCGTAGGGCTCGACACCATTCATTTTGCAGCTTCCGATCAGGCTGGCAAAGCGGGCCCAATTACGGCCGCCCTCGTCATGCCCGGCAAACAGCGCGTTGCGACGGTTCATGGCCGGGCTGCGTATGGCGTTTTCGACCAAATTTGAATCGATGTCGACGCAGCCGTCGTCGAGGAAGAGCCGGAATCCCTCCTGACGTTTCAGCATATAGGCCATGGCCTCACCGAGATCGGACTTGCGCGAGACGCGTGCGGCCAGAGCTGCCAGCCAGGTGAAGAACTCATCTACCAATGGGCGGGACAGGTGTTGGCGGACATCGCCCTATTTCGGTTAATCGCGGATAACGTGGCGGTTGGGGGAGTGACCGCCCTTTTTACCGTTCCTCATTTGCCGGAACAGTCCGAAACCTCGCTGTGCGGTTCGCTTCCACTCCAGTTAGAGTTTCTCACCGCCTTGCTTACGTCGCCCAGCGATCCGTTCGAGACCGAGAAATTGGAAACATTCGGGCTTGATGTACGGCTATCGGTTCCGTTGCTAAGTTTGGAGCTGCTTAAAGTTAGCCTTATTCGAAGACGCAATTACGCTGCAAGGACCTTGAATTGCTCTTTAAGGGAGCGCGCCTTCGTTGAAGCAAACAGGCCTTGCTGCTTGCGCATCATGTGAACCAGCTCGATGCCAGCCAGCGTAATGGCGGCTGTCCATTCCCGCTCAAAACCGATGCCAGGACCGGCAGAGACCAGTTCAGCAAGCTCACCACAATCCACACCTTAGATTGCAACGTCGCTTTTCCACTCCCTGTAAATAGTGCATTGTCCGTCGCCGAGAGGAGGCCATGATGAGCTACGACTGGGAAGGTGCCCGCAGGCGGCGTTTCCGACACGCGAGAGTGTGGCTGCTGGTAGCTCTGTGTGCGTGGCTAGCCGCCATCGCTTTGGAATCGTGAGACTGAAAAAGCCGTCTTCAAAAGCTTATCGAGACCCCTCCATGATTGAGGCAGCCTAAGAGCCTGACCGAAAAAGAGTTGAGTGAAATCAGCCAGTTGTGATTCTGTTTGTTTGCTTAGGACGAACGGAGACCACAATGGGCTGGACTGATTTCACCCGTCGGCAATATGCCCGACGCGCAATGCGGTATGCAAGCGATCTGACGGACGGGGAATGGGGATTGATCTCGCCTTGCCTGCCTGAACCGAGGCGGCTGGGCAGGCCGCGCAGCACCGATCTTCGCGAGGTCGTGAATGCGTTGCTTTACATCGCCACGACGGGGTGCCAGTGGCGGATGAGGCCCAGGGATTTTCCGCCTTTTACAACTGTGCAGTCCTATTTCTACGAATGGCGAGCGACAGGGTTATGGGGTCGGATCAACCATCATCTTGTGATGGAGGCGCGTGAATTGGAAGGCCGGGAAGCCTCGCCGTCTGCGGGCGTGATCGACAGTCAAAGCGTGAAAACCACGGAAAGCGGCGGAATTTCGGGCTATGACGCGGGCAAGAAGATCAAGGGACGCAAGCGTCATATCGTCGTCGACACGCTCGGACTGATGGTCGGCCTCATGGTTCACAGCGCCGATATTCAGGATCGCGACGGCGCGCCTGCCGTCCTCAAAACCATTCTCAAGCGCTGGCCGTGGTTGAGACATATCTTCGCCGACGGTGGTTATGCCGGACCGAAGCTGAAGGGCGCACTGCAAAAGATCGCTGCGTTCACTCTCCAGATCGTCAAGCGGACCGACAAGGCCAAGGGCTTCGAGGTTCTGCCGCGTCGCTGGGTCGTGGAGCGCACCTTCGCGTGGCTTGGCAGATGCCGACGATTGGCGAAGGATTGGGAAAAGTCCGTCGCATCAGCCGAGGCCTGGATCACTATCGCCCACATCCGGGTCCTGACACGACGCTTGGCAAGGTACGGATATTGTTGAAACCTTTTCGAGTCAGGCTCTAAGATGATGCTGACTTTGAATAGCTAAGGCCGATGAGGAGTTGTGAGAAGTCGACGACCCGAATGAGCTCACGCGGCTCATGGAAGTGCCGCACACTGAGGCCAGAAACAAGACCGCACTCGATCACATTCTCATCGGAAAACCTTCTTGGTGACGGACGGCCGATAAGGCGCCACGCTGGATGCTGCGCGCACCCGCGGCTAAAGGCCGCGTTGGGCCGCGCCGCGAACTAGCCCTGTTCCAGCCCTACATCTGCGGCCAGCTCTGCTAGCCGGAGTAGCCATCGTCGAGCGAGCCGGGCGGAGATGCTCGGGAACAAAGCGCGATTCAGCGGCGCTATCGACGAGATCAGGACCCATACGTGCCGATCAATGGCGCCTTCGCGGTTGCCGTTAATTTGAGAATCCGGCCGCTTAGATCCTCAGCTTTAAATGCTAAACCAAGCCGAAACAGCCGCATTTTCACTTTTACTGGCAAGCGACAGCTATCTTGGGCGCCCTAGCCATTCAATGTGTCGCCTCGGCTCATGCCGCGACGACAATGATACGTAGACGCCTCGATTAGGCTCGTTCTGCCGCTATCGTCGAATTGTGAAGGCACCGGTCTAGGCCAATAGCTCGGGACCGAAAGCATCAGTGTGCGTGGACAACACGCGTTTGCCTAGCCCTGGCATGAACGCAAGGAAACAAGTCCGATAGCCGAGCCTCCCAGGTGTTCGCGAATACCGATTGGGCATGTGGTCTTGGGTGATTGGGCGGACACAAAGGCATCGAGATAGTATGTCTCGTCGCCGCTTGGCACCGCGAGGTAGACTGTTTCTCCCGTCCTTTCGGCTATTACCTCCAGATCGGACCGCAACCGGCCTCGCAAGACGCCATCATCTCCCGCAAATGCGCGCGCCGAGATGGTAGCGGGTGTCCCCCACGCGATGCTGGACGTCACCGAGAGTGTCCAGTGTCTTAAGGATGTTGTGCGCAGTCGTCTTTTCAAGGGTGGCCTGTCCCGGGCGATAATCTCAAGCATCGCTACAGCCCGCTAGATCGACTGCCGCGTGTCGGCCACAATGCCGTTCGTTCTATGCCTGTTTTATTCAAGCACCGCAACGCCACCTCAACCGTTACGCGTTGATCAAAGTTGAATATTTGCCGTTGCTTGCCAGAACAACCCGACCGCTATTCGTCAAGGCACTATTTTCTGCTGCCTCAGCCGCTTCAACGCCGCGATAAGCGCGTTATGCGTGTCAGCGCAGCCATTGAACCCGGCCTGACGAATCTTGATCGTGCTCTGGACCATATCCGCGTCCATGTTGAACCAGCCATCGACGAACGCCCACGCGGCAAGACGCTCCCAGGAAATCGAGCGCAGCCCATGGCGCAAAATCATTTCCTGCCACAGGTCCCCCTTGTCCGCCATTTGCTCGGCCAGTTGCATCGGTTGGGGCGATGCAACATCCATATCAAAGACAGAGGCTATTTCAGGCCAGACATGCTGCCAGCGGAAATTGTCCCCGTTGGTCACGTTGAAGATTTCACCACGCGCAGCTTGGCTGGTCAGCGCCCATTCCACCGCTTCGGCGAGAACGCCGGCATCGGTGGCTTGATGCAGCGCCGACCATGCGCCCAGGCTGCCGGGAAACCGCAATGGGATACCCAGTTCCTTGGAGACAGAAGCATACGCCGCAATGCCCATTAGCATGTTCATGGGAGACCCGATGCTCGGCCCCAGCATTGCGTCCGGTCTGAGCACCGTCCAGTTGAAGCCGTCGTTGCCGGCCCTTTCCCACAAAAGGTCTTCCTGATCGTTATAGAATATCGGCCCCATGAAGCGGGCGTCACGTTCCTTGGCAGGTGTTTTGTACGCCCCGAGATGTTCTCCATAGGACTTGCCGCCACCGATCAAGACAACATGACCGGGACGGGCACCGGCAGCCCGTAGCCCTTCGAGCGCATTGCCCAGAATGGTGACATTCGGTGCTACCGCCGCGGCCATGGTCTCCCGCTCGATATAGGCACAGAATACCACATCCGTAACATCCGACATCGAAACCAAAGCTGAAACCGTCGTTGTCGCGTCGAGAAGATCGACCTGTACATGGGCGGGAGCAGGTTTTCCGTCGAAGAGCATCCCCGGAGCGGAGGAGCGGCCAACCGTCGTTACATTCCAATGCGGCCGACCGAGAAGGTGCGCCACGACACCGGTGCCTATCACCCCATATCCCCCGAATACGACAATATGGCGTCTGGTTCCCTTTGTTGCTGACATATCTAGCTCCAGTCATTTTCTTGGATCGCCGAGAAATAGATCGCAACTGACGCGTGCGGTAGTATCATCTCCGGAACAGGATTGATGATTCGAGGTAACGAGTGACGCGCGGCTCTGATCGCCTGAAGGAAATGGAAGTCTTTGTGAAAGTCGTGGAGTTGGACGGTTTAGCCCCAGCTGCACGGGCTCTCGGTTTTGTGCCGTCTGCAGTCAGCCGAACAATTGGCCGCCTCGAAACTCGTTTGGGAACAAGGCTGTTACGTCGGTCAACGCGCCGTCTCGCCCTGACCGACGAGGGCGAACGTTTTTATCGTCGCGCAGTCGCCATACAGGCCGAAGTGGCAACGGCAGAACGGGAGGCCGGCGGCGCATCTTCACCGATGGGGCGTGTGCGGATCAACAGTTCGGCCAGTTACGTCACACATGTTCTTCGACATATCGTCCCAGCTTTCCTCGACATATACCCTGGCATTGCTCTCGATATTATACAGACCGACAGTGTGACGGACCTGATCTCCGACGCAAACGATATTGCAGTACGCGCCGGACCAATGCCAGACTCGGAACTGATCGCAAGGTCGCTTGGCGAAACCACCATCGTTACCGTTGCGACACCCGCCTGGATCGAACGACAAGTCGACGCCGGCTCTGCGACTGGGCAAATCGGCTTCACCTATCGGCGAGTTGCTGAATTGTGGTTCTCCAGTACGGAGAGCGAGCGCGAAAGGATCCGCGTGAGTGACGGCGAAGGTATGCGCCAATTGGCACTTGCGAGTGTCGGGCCTGCGCGTCTGGCGTATTTTACCGTGCGGGACGATCTTCAGTCTGGGCGACTGAGACTACTCTGTCCGGAAGATACTGCCGAAGAGCGCGAGCCCTTTCATGCAGTCTTTCTTGGACCGCCTCGCAATCTGCCTGCGCGGATCCGTGTTATGCTCGACTATCTTGGGGAGCACGGCCGGGTGAGCTGAGCACGCGCGAAACCCGTTACCGCCCCATAGGCGCGGAAACACTGCCGGTCCATCGAAGACACAGGGAGCCGTCAGCCGGTCGTATGCTCGGGGCTGATCACTCAAGGCGATAAAAGGAGCGTTCACGAAGAAGATCACGACCATTTGAGAAATTGAGGACCCAGGCGATTCCGGCGCCGGCGTGCCCGCCCACAGCGTGCAACTGACGATGAAGAAGGTTTAACTCAAGTCATGGCCCATTCGTACGCAGGGAAAATGCATATGGACGTCTCAAGCAGGAATTCTCTTCTGTTTGCCTTCAGGATCATTCTTGTTCTGGTGGGGTGTCAACAGACCCGTTGACGGTCAATGCCCAAACTGAGGATCAACTGGTCCTGGAAATTGTCGACGTTACGAACCGCTACTCAGTCGCAGTCATATCAGCCAGATTATGTGGCAAATTTGCATTTTCAGATGATGCAGAATCCGAAGCATTCATGAGTAACTATCGTCTTGCGAAGGTGTATGCGGCGCGCGTTTTCATGGAAGCGCACCCGAATGCGACCCGTGACCAGCTGGTTGAGAAGGCGCAATCCATGGATCGGCAGCTCGAAAAGGGACTCAAGAAGTTTCATGCGGCGGCAGGGTGCTCGCACGAGATAATCAGAGACGACATCAGGTGGTTCACGGAATTCAGAACCATTCCCCAACAGCGCTTTCCGGACAAATGTGCCGACTTTACATCATTCCGGGCCTTGGCCGGTGAGTGGTTGAAAACAAACCGAGTGCGCTGATCGAATTCTTCTTCGAATACCAACCTCGCGCCTGCAAGCGCTTCTCGGTCACTTACATGGCTGACTGCTGAAGAGCGTCCATGACGGTGATCGGCAATTGGTGACCATCCTCGGCTGTGTTCCAGCCGACGATCTGGCCGCCGTTGAGGCTGCCTGCCAGGAGGCGCTCGATCAAGACGTCTGCTCGGCGTAGGTGATCCTCAACATATTGGCAAGGCGTTGGGATCCGGCCCCGGCCGCAACCCTGCAAACCCCAATCGATGTAGTTCGGGAGATAGATCGCTCGCCGTCGTTGGTGCGGTAGACGACCTCGCGCCCAAGCATGCCATCTTTCTTCATCACCCTTTGCAAGCTTATCGCGCTCCTGAAGACCAGAGCGGATGTCGGCGTTGAACGCCCTAACATCAACACGCCGATGCGCCAGTGCGATCTGCAAACCGGACGGGCGAGCCCCGTTGTCGGACCGATAATCCCGAACCAAGTCCGCTCTGCGCTGCCGCTGCTCATGATCGCCGAGGAGAGCGAGTTTTTGCTCCCCTCGCCTCAAGTATTTCTCTTGGTGTTACACCGCGTCAGTGTTGGATGGACGATCGGACCCATGATCGGCGTTCGGTGGGTTGTCGCTTCGACCGGGGTCTTCACTGGTGAAGTAGACGATCATCTTCAGATGCCGGTGTTCGTCCACGATCAGCATCTCATGGGCAAAGTCTATGCGAGTGCCGTCGGTGTTGAAGACAGTTGCGATGCCTCTGCTGTAGCTTCCCATCTCCGGCTGCTCGATCCAGCGACGAAAGTCTGGCGACAGTCTTTTCAAGTCATCGATCAGCGCGAGCATGGCGGGATCGTCAGGCGCGGTCGCCATGTCGGCGCGAAACTGCGCAAGCAATCGGGGCGCGTCCTCTCGCCACGCCGGCAAGCGGCGGCGCATGTCGGGATCGGCGAAAACCATCCGCATGACGTTTCGGTCGACTTGCTCCCGGCCAGAGAAATCGAAAAGGCTGTCCGCCACTTCGTTCCACGCGATCACATCCCAGCGCAAGTTGAGCACATAGGCTGGGCGCGTCACGAGGTCATCCAGCAATGCCTGGATCAGCGGGGTGACGGACGGCCATTGATACGCTTCCCGGGGCGGCGGGCGGCGATGCGCAAGGAGAAACAGAAGGCTGCACTTCGCGTCGTCCAGTCTCAGAGCTTTGGCGATCTTGAGCAAAAAGCTTTCGGAGACCTGAATGTCGCGGCCCTGTTCGAACCACGTATACCAAGTGAGCCCGACTCCTGCGAGCTGGGCTACCTCCTCGCGCCTTAGCCCCGGCGTTCGGCGGCCGCCGGTAGTCGGCAGGCCAATATCGGCGGGCGTAAGCATCGCCCTGTGGTGTTTCAGGAAATCGGAGAGGTCGCTTCGAGTGCGCGTGAGGGTTCTATCGGACAAAGAGTTGCTCGTAGTAATAGGATAATTTCTAATATTGTAACAGGCATATACTGCGTCGAATATCTGCCTCTGACAAGGAGGAGATATGACTTCCCATCCTGAAGTGGACTTTGCTCGTCCCGGCCCCGTCGGCCAGACAACGACGAAGCAGCCAGCAAAAGCCGGTATGCGTGAATGGCTCGGTCTGACCCTGCTCGCGCTGCCGACAGCGCTGCTGGGGCTAGACCTCACGCTCCTTCACCTCGCCCTTCCGGCGCTGGCGGCGGACTTGCAGCTTAACAGCACGCAGGCGCTGTGGATCATGGATGCCTATGGTTTCATGATCGCCGGCTTCCTCATCACCATGGGCACGCTCGGCGACCGCATCGGTCGTCGCAAGCTGCTGATGATAGGCGCAACTGCCTTTGCCATAGCTTCTATGTTTGCGGCCTTCTCGACCACCGCGACGATGTTGATCACGGCGCGCGCAGCGCTTGGAGTCTCGGCGGCGACACTGATGCCCTCGACGCTCGCGCTTATCAGCAACCTGTTCAAAGACGCCCGTCAGCGTGCGCTCGGGTTCGGTATATGGGCGACCATTTTCGGCGTGGGCTATGCGTTGGGGCCGGTCGTTGGTGGCTTACTGCTGGAGCAGTTCTGGTGGGGTGCGGCGTTCCTGATCGCGGTCCCGGTCGTCGGGCTTCTGCTCATCCTCGCGCCCTTCCTGCTGCCGGAATACCGCCCACCGAACAGCGAGAGACTGGACCTCACGAGTGTCGCGCTGTCGCTCGCTGCCATGCTGCCTGTGATCTACGGCATCAAGCAAATCGCCAAACATGGTTTGGTCACTGATGCGATCGGCGCAATCGTGGTGGGGCTGGCATTCGCCGTTGTCTTCGTCAAGCGGCAGCGGCGGTCGTCCGATCCTCTGCTCGACATGACGCTTTTTTCCAACAGCGCCTTTTCCGTGGCGTTGATTGTGCTGCTGGTTGGGCTTGTCCCCGTTGGTGGCGCGATGTTGCTCGTTGCCCAGTATCTCCAACTCGTGGTCGGATACTCTCCCGCTGCAGCGGGTCTCTCGATGGGGATGGCTGCGTTGGCAATGATTGCGGGTGGCGTCATCGCGCCGATTATTGCCCGGTACATCCGGCCAGGCTATGTCGTCGCTGCCTCGCTCATTCTGTCTGCGGTGGGCTATCTTTTACTGACGATAGTAAGCGACGATGCCTCTATCGGGGTGACGTTGGCCGTATCGGGGCTCGCTCTCGCCTATCTTGGCAATGGCACTATCGCTGCTCTCGGAACGGACCTTGTGGTGGGTTCGGCGCCACCCGAAAAGGCGGGCTCGGCCGCGGCCATGACCGAGACCGTGCAAGACCTCGGCATCTCTATCGGCATTGCCGTGCTCGGCAGCGTCTCGACGGCCGTCTATCGCCACATGATGGTAATCCACACGCCTGAAAGCCTCAGCGACGAGGCCCGCGAGGCAGTCAGCGACAGCCTGTGGGCGGCATTGGCCGTGGAGCCAGAATTGCCACTCGGCTTGATCGCGGACGCACAGGCTGCCTTCACGACGGGCTTTAACAGCGCGTCTGCTGTCAGCGCGATCAGCGTCGCGGTCCTTGCGGTCCTCGCGGCCGTGGCGCTGCGCCATGTCGGAAGGCTTCGATAACGGATACGGCGACTCTATCTCGAACCCAAACCCGTCACGAAGCGAAGCTCCGCCCTCTCACTCTTGGAGGGCAGGAAGGGCACGAAAACCTAAAGCCGGAGACGCGTACGCCGCGCTTCCGGCTTTACGGGGATCAGAGCGGCATGGTCGAGTAACTTCTTGGCTTGCCCTTCAGTACGAGCCGCGTGTCCCGGGCGTGCCGCGGGCGACGGCGGTTATGCCGCCGCACGAATGGCCTGCAAATCGTCGGCTCGCTTTCGCCGCTCGTACCCACAATCGCTCCAATTCCTTGGCCTCTGCACCAACATTTTCGACACGGCAAGATCAGCCGCATAACGGATGAAGCGGTCCGGACAGCGCGTTACGACAAAGAGCCCACCGGAAGTTCCCTGTCGCCCAGGCTTGACCAGTCACCTGCCCGCACGCCGAGTTCCGCCTGCCAGAGAAGCCGCAACGTATCGCCTTCGCCTTGGAACCATGCCGGGAGGGACGAGCATGATCGAATTCGATCTCCGCGGAAGCGCCGGAACGCGCCGCGCAACTCGCACCAAGCGACAATCACATGCGCCTCGACATCATAGATGAGCGCGATAGGCCGAACGATCCTGCGTGTCATCGCACCGTCCCGATCCCTGTAGTCGAGACGAAGCTTCTGCTCCTCGCGGACGGCTCGTCGAACGATGGTCACGTCGACATTGCTGGTCGTACCTAGACCATCGGGAGTGGCGTAGAGGCTGTCGGCATAAAGCGGCGCGCTAACGGACCTTGGAAGCACGTCCTGGATTTTTGCTCGCACCGTTTCGGCCGCGGCCTTCAGGCCTGCGTCGCCTGTCCGTTGCAGGAGGCACAAGGCGACGACAACGGCTTCGACCTCGTCGATGGAAAGCATGAGCGGCGGCAGCTCGAAGCCCGGCTGCATGACGTAGCCTATCCCTGCCTCTCCCTGAATAGGGATGCCCATCGCCTGTAGCGATGCGACGTCGCGATAGATCGTCCGTTTGCAGACCTCGAGCTTCTCGGCGAGATCCGCAGCCGTCTGTGGGCGCCGCGCGCCCCTCAACATTTGGATGAGTTCGAAAAGTCGACTCGTTCTTCTCATGGTGCCTCCTGGGCGTTTATCGCACAAGACTGCTGACAGGGTCATGTCAGCAGTCATTTGATATTCGAACGCCGCCTCTAATGAGGAATCTCAGATCAAGGAAAGGCAACGGTGGCTTGACGCAGGTCACCGGGGCCGCAACGCCTGTCCGCTTCATGCCCCTTGCTCAAGATAACGAACACACCGCTTACAAGAGGAGTAATCATGACACAGTCATCAGTGCCAGAGGGCTACAATACTATTAATTCCTTCATCATCGCCAAGGACGCTCTCAAGCTCATCGCGTTTCTCACCGAGGTGTTCGGCGCTGAAGAAGATATGAACAGCCACACCGTCGACTCCGACGGCTTGCTGCTTCACTCCGAGCTGACGATCGGCAACTCGCGCGTCATGGTCGCGGACACCAAGCCGGGCTGGCCCTATACGCCGGGCCTGCTGCAAATCTACGTCGAAGACGTCGAAGTGACCTTGGCGCAGGCAGTGAAGCTGGGTGGTGAGATTGTCACCAAGCCGACGGATTTTTACGGCGCCGTCCTGTCCCGCATGAAGGATCCCTTCGGAAACCTTTGGTGGGTCTACCAGCACAATCCTGCGGCCGAAACGAGCTGGGACCAAGTCGGGTCCGGCGACGACGCAGGCGCTTACACTTCACCAGGCGGCGATGAACAGTCTTGGGAGCCGAGCGAAGAGATGACCTATATTCACGATACCCTGCTGAAAGTGATGGAAGGCCTTAAGGCCTAACCATCCGCGCGGTGATGCGAACCTGTTTAGCGCCGTGCGTGCGCGAGAGCGCGAGAGGACACCTGTGCGTCCGCTAGTCCGAGCGTGGCATTCATGTCGGTCTCCCTGGAAGACGCACCACACTCGACTTTTTTGCTTAAGGACAAAAAAATGGGCCTGCGGAAAACCGCGGCCCATGAAGTGTGAAGGTCATAAAACCTCCAGAGGGGAACAGCTGATGCGGCGGCACTGGGAGGAGAAAGCCGCCATGTGCATCAGCTGCGAGCAGTATGCTCAATTTCCGACCAGATGGAAAACATTTATTGTGCAATGCAGCTATGCACGCGCCGCGTTCCTGCAAAACGTACGCCTGCAGCTTCACTGCTTCAGTTCGATGGTCGCTTGGGAGATGATCTCGAAGGCATGCCGAATGTCGGCAGTGTACTTCCGCCCCTCGCCAGTCAGCGCCAATGTTCTAGGCAGGCGTTCGAACCAGGCTAACCCCAAGATCCGCCTCCAGTCCGCGGACCTGCTGCGCGACGGTTCCTTGTGTTACCCCAGTTCTTCCGCGGCCAGCGGAAATTGGGATGCCTCGCGGCGACCCAAAAGCCTTGAGGCCATTCAGTGTTGGCAGATTTCCGACCGCACTTGTCATCCGATAGTTTTTCTCCTGGCAAATGAGACGATAACTCTTTCGATCTGGCTCGTAAGGCATGCTATTCCATCTCGAAACGTGAGCAATCAGACTAGAGCTTTTGGAAAGAACGATGACATGTCTGTAGAAAAAGTAGCGATCATTACAGCGGGTGGCAGTGGCATGGGGGCCGAGGCTGCCAAACGCCTCGCCGCCGACGGTTTCAAGGTCGCGATCCTTTCGTCGTCCGGAAAGGGGGAAGCGCTCGCCGCGGACCTCGGCGGCATCGGCATCACCGGTTCGAACCAAAACAACGACGACCTGAAGCGACTCGTCGAGACCACGATGGACAAGTGGGGCCGCATCGATGCCCTAGTTAACAGCGCAGGACATGGTCCTCGTGCGCCAATCGTGGAGATCACCGACGAGCAATGGCACACGGGCCTCGATATCTATTTGATGAACGTCATCCGGCCGGTTCGCCTCGTAACACCGATCATGCAGGCCCAGAAATCGGGCGCTATCGTAAACATCTCGACCGCGTGGGCCTTCGAACCCTCGTCGATGTTCCCGACCTCGGCTGTCTTCCGTGCCGGCCTTGCGTCCTACTCCAAAATTTACGCCGACACCTACGCAGCCGACGGCATCCGCATCAACAATGTGTTGCCTGGCTGGATCGATAGCCTGCCTTCCAGCGACGAACGGCGCGACAGCGTTCCGATGAAGCGCTACGGCACCAGTGCCGAAGTGGCCGCGACAATTTCCTTCCTGGTATCCGAGGGAGCCGGCTACATCACCGGCCAGAACCTCAGGGTCGATGGGGGGATCACCCGCGCAGTCTGACCCGGAATGTGAATAACGGGTTCTGGCAGGCGGGCCGGAACCTCTCCGAACACCGGGAGGGCAGCAATTGTCTGGATACTGGATTGTGCGAGGTGAGAACGTCAAAGACGACGAAGCCTTGAAAGCTTATAACGATATCTTCGCCGTCATCGCCAAGCGTTATCGCGTCGAGATCATTGCGGGTAGGGACCGGGTGGAAACCGTTGAAGGGACCCACTATCCCCGCCAGTTCATCCTGCGTTTCGACAGTTTCGAGACCGCCAAAGCCTGTTACGTCGATCCCGGGTATCAGGCATCGCTCGAACTCGCGAAGCGGGCATACTCTCGTGAGCTATCAATTCTTAAGGGGGCTGACAGTGTTCCTATCGCCATTTCGGGACAGGAGGCGGCTCGGTGAATCTTCTCCAACTCGACGCGTCCGCCTGGAGCGAACTTGAGAACGCAGCCGTCAATCCGGATTCAGGCTTCAGGCAAGTTAATCTGTGCTCCGTCAATACGTCCATGCGACCCCAGGCGCGCATGGTCGTGCTGCGTCGTGCAGACGAGCGGAGCCGTCTCCTTGAGTTTCATACCGATGTTCGAAGCCGCAAGTGGCGGGAGATAAGATTCAATCCTTTCACCACCATCCTTGGATTCTGCGGTAAGTCCCGCCTGCAGCTTCGTCTCCAGGGAATGGCGGAGCTTCATGGACCCGGCAGTGAACAGGCAGACCGAGCCTGGGACCAACTCTCAAGATGGACCCGAAGCACCTATGCCGGCGGGCCTCCAGGGGACGTATTGAGCGACGAAACACCCTCCCCCCCCAATGCCACAGTCGAGTCTGGCGGGAAGTCGGTATTTGGCGTGATAACGTTCCGCGCCGAAGCCTTGGATTGGTTTCGATTAGGACGGGAGAACAACCGGAGAGCCGAGTTCATCTACAATGATGCGGGCGAACTCGTGACCTCTCGCTGGATCAATCCGTGAAAATTGCCGACGCCATTCCGCGTCAATGGCACAGTGACCGCCGGCAATACGCCCAGCGTCAACGACGGGGCGGCCCGCGCTCGTCCTTGCCTCCGACCGCGCTGTCGAACGCTACGGCCTTGAGGCCCTCGCCCGGACGACGGAGTGGCAACAGTGGGTGTTGCGCTGCCTAGGCCCCTCCCCACCAAGAAACTACGTCCTTAACAGGGACGACCGCTATCACGCTCCGAACAACCGTCTATCCCAATAGACGGGTTGATGAAGGCTCATAGTGATGTTCGAGAACTCAGGATGAGTGGGGTTGATGAGGATGTTATTGTCGAGTCTGGCGACAACGCTTGGCACTATCAGGATGACACTGCGCTTTCGCAAACACCAATCCTCCCCGAACTGCTTGCTGGCGGCCGCCGGCATGGTATCCCAGCCAGGTAGGGCCGCCGCAGAAAATATCTCGTAGGTCAGCCCCCTGGGAATTGTCACCCGGACATAATGCTGGTTTGGTGGTAGCCGTCCACTGCCGTGAACAAGTTTTTCCAGGACAGCCGTGGAATAATGTTCACTGGTGTAAATAACCGGGCTCGCCGGCGTGTTCCACCGTCCCGGCGCTATTGTGGAACCTGTCGCATCAAAGATAGGATAAGCCCCATTCGGATCGCCTATTCGGAAGGATGACAGCGTTCGATCAAGAACCTGAGCCGTCACGCAGCGCTTCCGTACTTCAAGCTGGCGAGGATCTCCAAAACCAGTTCGGCCCCTATCTCATTTTGAATGACCACGTCGATCGGCGCTCTATCATCGAGCATGGGATGGCTCCTGAACAGAAAATCTCGCGCGGCCTCCGGGCTCTGCCAGACATCCACAGCGAGATTCCATATCCGCGCAACACGCGCGACCCTCATTCCCTCGTCCGGTGACAGACGCTGGCTTATCTTACGTCGCTCCAAAGTGGCCTTAGGCACGAATCGATACTTGAAATGTCCGTCATTGGGGGCCAGTAAATGAGAAACACGCTCAAGTACGGCGATCGGCAGCCCACCCTCGATTCGCGAAATCAGTCCGAGTGGTGACCGCGCCGCCGTTTCTCTTGCCGGAAGACCGAGCACGTCCGCAACTCTCTCAAATGCCAGCATGATCATATCCTCAATCTCAGTTGAGTTTAAAAATAGCCTCATTTGGGCGAGGGCGCAATCTCAGCAAAAAAGTAAACCGAGCGGGCCACGCCTGATCCACCACCCCGCCTTGCAGCGCCGGCACAAGCGAAAACTCCCCACGTTCCGCCTTTCGCCTCAGGTCACGCAGATATCCGCCGGCGGAATTGATGTGACCTGCCCTTCGAGAATGCAGGCCATCGTCGCAGTCGTTCAGGATCCCATTGAGATCGTTTCATAAGAGACGACAATTCCGCGCTCCAGCAGCATTTCCTCGACAAGGCGTAAGCTCAGCGGAAACCTGAAATACAGCCAGACCGCATTCGAGATGATCTGTTGCGGGAAACGGTGGCGCTTGTAGCTGACGGCTGTCTTCATCCACCGTCTCTAGACCCAATTCACTGATGCCCCGATGCCGCGTTTACGTGCAACACCAACCGGTAATCTTCAAAATTGACCCGCACCAGCTCATTCAGGGATCGCACATATCCGCTGTTCATTGGCCGAGTTCGAGGCTCAGGAGGATGAATGCACATCGGGAAGGCGGTTGCCACCATCCTCGCACCGTGGCTCCTGTTCTCCTATCGTCGCCTATTTCCTGATTTTCCAGCCCGATAGCGGAAGCTGATGTCGGTTCCAGAGGACGGCTTAAATGGTGGACTTTCAAGATCTTAGCAATTCTTGTTTCATTGCTCATTGAGAGGTTGATCGTGGCGGCCGTTGCCTGAGCGGCAACAGTTCGTCGGACAGGTAGCGGCGCATGAGGCCCCAGAGCCCTTTCGGCTCGACGAGAACCACGACAACGGCAAGCATGCCAAGCGATATGAGATACCAAACCCCGAGCCCTTGGAGGTATTGCCGCAGGACGACGAAGACGATGGTTCCGATGATTGGGCCTTCGAGACTCTTAATGCCGCCGATCACCACGATGAAGAGAACGAATATCGTCCAGTCCAGCATCGAAAACGACGACAAATGCGATATGCGCAACGTCTGCAATGTGACCAGGACGCCCACGAGGCCCGTGAACGGCGCCACGACCAGATAGCTCAGGATACGCGCGGCTGGCAAGTTCACGCCTGCCGTGACGGCGCCCTCCTCATCGTCGCGCATCGCCAGGAGAGCAAGCCCGACACGCGAGCGCATGATGAGCCAGATGCCGAAAAGAATAGTGACTGCCGTGGCCAGAACCATGAAGTAGATAGTCATCTGGCGAATGTCGTTGCTGGCGCCGAAGCGTTTCACGAATGACACGGGCAAGGCCATGCCCGATCCGCCGCCGAAACTGTTCAGGCGGCTCGCGACTAGCAGGAAGACTTCAGCCACGACCCAACTGCCGACCGCAAGATAGGCTGCGCGCAGGCGGAATATGATGGCCAGAATGATACCCCCGGCGAGAAGGCTGAACAGCATTGCCCCGACAATCGCCACCGGGATGGGGAGCTTGGCCAGGATGACGAGCCCGAAGAAGGCATAGGCGCCCACACCGACGAGAGCATGCTGCCCGATGACGACAAGGTTGGAATAGCCGGCAAGCAGGTTCCACAGCATGGCCAGCGAGAGTATCGTCAGCGCCTGCATCATCAACTGGATATCGGCTGGTCCCAACGCAAAGGGCACCACCGTCAATCCCGCAAGCACAAGCACCAGCGCGAGACGCAAAGCCCAGGTCAAAAAACCGGCAAAAGTCGTCGTCATGGCTTACCTCTCAGGTTCTTGGAAAAAGTCCGTTCGGGCGAAGCACGAACAGGGCGAGGAAGGCGAGATGCCCTCCAAGAATCTGGAACGCCGAGTCGATTGATGCCCCCACCGTTTGCGCAACGGCGATAAGGATTCCGGCGAAGAGGACACCCCAGTAACTGCCCAGCCCCGCCAGCACGACTACCTCGAAGGCGACAAGCAGACGGCTCGGCCCGATCGACGGATCGAAATTTGTCCAGATCGCCATGAACGTGCCCGCGACTGCGATGGTCACGCCGACGATCGCCATGACCGCGGCCTGAAGCCGCTTGACAGGAAGACCGTTGAGCCGCCCGGCGGGAAGATTGTCTGCAATCGCCCGGATCGCAATCCCCAGCCGCGTGTGGTGCAGCAGGCGGTCGAGCAGGAAGATCGACAGGATTGCGGCGACAAAGATCATGAGAGGCACGACGCCCAGATAGACGCCCGGTAGGAGCGGAATCGATGCCGCTTCGAGGCCACCTGCCAAGACACGCTGCGGATCGGCGCCGAAGCCGGCAAGCAGGGAATTCTGGATGACGATCGACAGTCCGAAGGACACGAGGATGACCTGCAACTCCCCCAGGCTGGCCGCTCTCTGGAATACCCCCAGCTGCAGGAGCCAGCCGAGGCCCATGCCTACCGGGATCATGAGAATTGCAGCAATCAGTATCGGAAGGCCGAGCGCGTGGGAGAAGGTCAGAAACAGGAACGAAATCAGCACGATCATGTCGCCGTGAGCGATGTTGACGAAACGAAGCACCCCGACCGAG
The DNA here is from genome assembly GCF_001424825.1 of Ensifer sp. Root31. NCBI lineage: Bacteria > Pseudomonadati > Pseudomonadota > Alphaproteobacteria > Hyphomicrobiales > Rhizobiaceae > Ensifer > Ensifer sp. Root31. The sequence continues at coordinate 59,383 of NZ_LMCO01000022.1, forward strand.
ACCGCAAGGCCGAGCGCATACATCGCATAGAGCCCGCCTAGCATCACTGCCTGAAGTGCCTGATTGAGAATGTCGGACATGGTGTCAGCTCCCGAAATAGTGTTTTGCGACGGTGTCGAGGTTGACTTTTTTCGTATCCCCTGAAAGAGCGATCCGGCCTTCCAGGAAACAGTAGAAGTGGCTGCCGAAAGCGAGGGACCGGCTGATATCCTGCTCGACGACAACGATGCCGATACCTCGCTCGCAGATGCGTGGCAGGATTGCGTACAGATTGTTCACCACGATGGGCGCCAGACCCAGGCTGATTTCGTCGCACAGCAGGTATTTCGGATTTGCCAGGAGCGCCCGGCCAATGGCGACCATTTGTTGCTGGCCACCCGAAAGCTCGCGCGCCTTTTGCCGCCGTCGCTCCTTCAGGATGGGGAACCAGTCGTAGATATCCGCAAAGCCCAACCCGCCGCCACGCCCGACCTGCAGCCCAATGTCGAGGTTTTCCTCGACGGAAAGCGATGGAAACAGCCAGCGGCCCTCCGGCACCAATGCGACGCCCTTCCTGATGATCTCGGCGGTCGTCAACCCGACCAGCTCTTCTCCGTCCAGGCGGATGCTTCCCGATACCGTGCCCGCCTGACCGATTACCGCCTTGAGTGTCGACGACTTTCCCGCCCCGTTTGCGCCGATAAGGGATGTGATCTGCCCCCGTCGCGCCTGGAGCGACACGCCATGCACAGCATGGAAGTTGCCGTAGTGCACATGAACGTCACTCAGGTGCAGCGCATTGCCCGCCGACATTGTCATGCGCTGACCCCCTGGCTGATTTCGCCCATGTATATTTCCCGGACCTTGCCGTCCCCCAAAACGGCTTGCGCGTCGCCGCTGGCGATGATCCGCCCTTCGCCCAGCACTACGAGCCGCGTCGCGACGCAGGTAAGCGCATGAATGACGTGCTCGATCCAGATCACCGTGACACCATGGGCATGGACTTTGCGGATGATATCGAGGAGCGCATTGCATTCCGCATCGGTCAGCCCGCCGGCGATTTCATCGAGAAGCAGAAGCTTCGGTTGCACCGCAAGTGCCTTAGCCAGTTCGAGCCGCTTGAGATCGAGAAGCCCAAGCGAACCCGCCGGAAGTTCAGCGCGATGCATCAGACCAGTCATTTCGAGCGCCGAGGCGGCCAGGGGCCGCGCCGCGGAGATGGAGCATCCTGCGCCATGAACCGCGCAGACCAGGGCGTTCTCGTAAACGGACATACCGCGAAAGGGCCGCGGAATCTGGAATGTTCGACCGATCCCAATGTGGCAGCGCGTCCAAGGCGGTGTGCGGGTTATGTCGTTTCCCTCATAGGCGATCCTGCCTGACGAAACGCGAAGGTTGCCGTTGATAAGGTTGAAAAGTGTACTTTTTCCCGCTCCGTTCGGGCCGAGTACTCCCACGATTTCCCCGCGTTCGACCGACAGGGAGACATCCGTGAGAATCTTCAGAGCCCCGAAATTCCTTGAAATGGAAGAGAGTTCCAGCATCGCAAATTTTCCGTTGAAACCGGTTCTGCAGCGCCGGCAGCGCGGACGCCGCCGGCGCCGTTCGATCAGGCATAGGGGATGGGGAACGGCGCACGGTCCACGGGAATTCCCGGCGCCTGGGAGTTGTCGACCACATACATGTCGAGAAGGTAGGGCGAGCCGTTGGCTGCATCGTCCCATTGCACCATCACGACACCCATGTGCGACGAATTGGGCAAACTGCCGGTCGAGAAGTCCACGTTGCCGATCAGGGTCTGAAGGCTCGTGGCCTTAAGAGAGTTCCGTATCGAGGCTCTGTCGTCCACGTTTTCGCAGCGGCGAAGTGCGTCGATCATGACCTCCAGCATCGCATGGGTGGAGCCTAGCGTGGCGGCCCATTGCCGCCCGGCAGCGGCTTCGTAGGCGTCGATGATTTCGACCGCATTCTGCCCCGTGATCGTGGAGCGGAACGGATAAGCCCTGGAAAACCAGATCGGCACGCTGACGCCCCGGGCGCGTTCGCCCAATGGCTTGATGGACGGCGGATATTCGCTCGACTTGGATGCTATCATGACCTTGGGCTGGAAGCCCTGCTGGGCGCACTGATCCCAGAACAGCGTGAAGGCCGGCGGCGGCACGACACATTGCGCCAGTTCCGCATTTGCGGCCTTGAAGGCAGAGATTTGCGTGGAATAGCTAGATGCCGGCAGATCAAACCGGCCAGGATCTACTATTTTATATCCGGCGGCGCCAAAGGTGCCTGAGAAGGCATCCGACAGCGCGATGCCGTCCGCGTCGTTCGGCCAAAGGCCGCCCATTACCTTGTTGGTCTGGATCTTGTCGATGAAGGAGAGTATCGACTTGGCATACGTCGGGCCATCGAAAAAATGGATGAAGGTCCATTCGAAGCCGACCTTGGGATCGCCACCGCGACCGAAGAACCAAGGCTCCACCGGTAATGCTGTCGAAAGACTGGGTACGCCGTTCAGTTCGCACTGGTCCGATGCCGGGTTTGCTGTCTCAGGGCCACCGTAGCTCAAAATCATGTCCACGCCGTCGCGCTGGATGAGCTCCAGCGCGACCTCGGATGCCCGGTTTGGGTTGGACTGGGTGTCCTTGACGATAATTTCGAAGGGATACTCGCGGCCGGCGATTGTAATCTTGTTGCCCATCGCTTTCAGAATTTGCTCGACGACAAATCCGGTCGGCTCAGCGAAAGCAGCCATCGGGCCGGTCTCGGGGGAAACGATGCCGATCTTGACGGCACGCTCGCCAGCTAGGGCTGGGCGGGACAGGGATACCGTCGCCAGAAGCGCGACCCCAGCCTTTAAGACACTACGTCGGTTTACTGCCATCTCCATATTCGCCTCCCATGCGAAATGTCATTCGAAGTGATTTTCCCAGGATCGTTCGTCGCCGGCCTGGACCGACTGCCCTGCCCGAATGCACGCTTGTCCCTGTGCCTTGGCGTGGCGCAGGGGCGTTTGCTTCTTCTGAGAAGGATAGAAAAGTGGGTCGCGAACAATCGTCGCTAACGCGCGGGACCGTGAAGTAGCCGGAGCCGGCCTGCCCAGGATAACATCGCAATGTCACCGGCGCGGCGAGAAGGCGTCCTATCGTCCAGCATATCTGATCCTCCGTATCAGCTTTCCGATTAGAGAGAACAGGGGCGTTAGGCCAGCAACAGAACCGTCAATTTCCGATATCAGACCTGCAAGCCAAGGTATTTCGGGCTCTTCTTCGGCTCGCGAAAACGCTCCGCCTCCGGACGCAAAACTCCTAATAAATTTTGCTGGAATTGCGCCACGGCCTGAACGTCGATGACACGCCGATTGCGGTATTCGGTCGGAGTCTCGCCGGTGACCTGACGGAAGACGCGAGCGAAATGGCTTGCACTGGAGAAGCCGAGATCAAAAGCGATGGTTTCTATCGATTGATGACGCTCGCATAACAGGCGGCGGGACTCTTTAATCCGCAACTGGTTCGCAAAGCGCGCCGGCGTCATGCCGAACTGCCGCTTGAAATTCCTCAGGAGCGAGGATTCGCTCATGCATGCAATGCGGGCCAGCTCTTCGTTCAGAATAGTGTTCGAAAGATCCTTGCGGATCATTCTGACCGCTGCCGTAATGCCGTTGTCCATCCCGTCGGCCTCCTTCATTTCCAGGAGGTCGCGGCTGCGCGATTGCAGGAGCGACATCAACATCTCGTCGATCCGAGCGTCGATACGCATGTCACGAAACATCGGATCATCCTGGCGGAACAAATCCATCATCATCTCGAGCCCCAGAACATCTGCATCGCTGCCGCGCAAGATCGAAAACTTGCGCCAGTCAATTCGTGCGCTCAAGCTGGAGCCCGCCGATGAAAGCTGATGGTTCAGACGCGAAACTATATTGTCCATCCGTCCCGTCTCAATCTCGATGCAGTCGCATGTGATCGGCGCGTCTGCTCGGGCGGCTCCGAGATCTATGTGGATTTCCGTATCCGGCGGGACGTATAACGCATCGCCCGTCCGGAAGCCGAACGCGGTGCTGTTTCCAACACTCATGACCTTGAAGCCATCCGTCAATCTGCAGATGGTCGGATTCGAAAAGCGAAGCAGGACTATCGCCGGCGTATTGGTATAATATCGCGCAGCTTCGGAATGGGCCGTATAGTGCGCCGTCCGATGTTCGACGAGCTTTTCCACTTCTATCGACGAGCTTCCTACTTCCATCGTGGCCGGCAGATAGATCGAATGACGTTCGGCCCTGTCAAAGGCGGTGCCCTCACATCCCATGATTTCCTCCTCAACCAGGAAATGCCAAGCTGGGCAACGACAGACGCCGGAAGCATGTCAAGCTTGATTTCGCCGGATCGAATTCGGCCGCCGTCGGCGGCGCAGCCCAGCAGTGTCTGGCATACATGAGCGATACTCCCTCGCAAGATGTCGTGTCGGCCGCGATGTTCCGCGCGAAAAGATCGTCCAAGCCTATGGGCACCATGAAAACCTGGTTGCTCCAGGTTCAGAAAATTGTGAACGCGTGCACCTCCCGGCAGGTCAATCTCCCCAGGACGACACCTACAGTGTCGACCCTTGTCCCGACAGCCCGGGCGTGCCGCGTTTTCCGTCAGGTTCGTGACGCAGGCGCCAATATGCCGGGACCGTTCTCGTCACACTGCCCAAACACGCCGATCGCCCACACCGAGATAGAGCGTTTCCCATAAACACCGGATCGAGGTAACGCTCTATCTCTTTGATTTTACGCAAAACCGCTCAGCATTTTTGCTGGAATTGCACTAGGTTGATGGCATCCAGTACTTGGCACGCAACTAAGCCGGGCGCGCGATTTGCTTCCAAATGTCGATGATCACCGAACTTACAATCAGCGAGACGCCGAACCACGCCAGACTGCTATTGTAGGTATCGATTCCGAATAGATGCTGAGCGCTGCAATAGTCGGCCAAGAACACGCAGACGCTGTCAACTGAAAGAGCGCAGCCCAGGATCTCAGTCCGCACGCCGGCGGACGTTTGCCAAATGGGACCGTACACCGCCCACCACCAGAAAATCGCCGAGAATAGGAAGACAAATCCGCCAGCACAGGCAGCAACTGCAATGTTTCTGATTACGATCGAGTTCATATCCATCACCCCAGGGTTAAGACCTACCCGCTCGCCGAACTGCGAGAACACCCGCGACGATGATCAGGATGCCCAGCGTCATCGGTTGGGCGTAGCCGTTTGCGCGTACGATGTTCATGCCGTTTGATAGGATCGTCACGAAGAGTGCCCCGACAAGGCAGTTCCAAATTGTGCCACTTCCGCCAGCGAGGGAGACGCCACCAACGACGACCGCGACGATTGATTGTACTGTAAGCATCGCGCCCCCAAGCGTCGGCTCACCTGATCCGACCCTCGCCGTCAAAAGTAAGGCCGCGAGGCCCGTGAGCAGCCCCCCGCCCACATGGGCCGATATCACGACGTTTGATACTCGAATGCCGGCTACACGCGCGGCGCTTGGATTGGACCCGACGAGGTAAAGTGCGCGGCCAAGTACCGTGTGTTTCAAAAGGAAATGCCCGCCTACGACAACAACGACAGCCACCAGAATCGCGCTTGGAACTCCAAAAAGCGGCGCCCCAGCAAAGATGGTCGTCAGCGACGCGGGCAACCCCGCGATGGGGATGCCTTGGGAGACTGTAAGCGCCAGGCCAAGGCAGATATTGAAACTGGCCAGAGTGGTAATGAAAGGATCGATGCGCAGACGCGAAATCGCGATGCCGTTAATCAGGCCAACTACCACGCCCGTCCCAAGCGCCACAGCAGTCGCCACCGCAACGACAACCAGTCCGGAATATCCCGATGCGACAGCCACAACGGCCATCGAGCTCAGAACGCTCGCCAAGGAGACGACGGTTCCAATCGACAGGTCAAATCCTCTGACGATGATGGGAAGCATCTGAGCAACTGCCACAACAAACAGGAGGCTCGTTTGCAATCCAATGTTGGCAAGGTTCTCGAGCGAAAACATGCGTGGCTCGAAAAATGCAAAACAGAGCGCGAGCGCAATCAACGCGGCCAACGGCGCCATCTCGTTCAGATGATCGCGCAACACATCCTTCAGGACCGCTGCTTTGCCAGTATTCGCTGCCATTTCAGTTTCTGAGCTAGGCAAGATCACGATCAGTTCTCCCAGAAAGATAAGCTGCGCCGAAGAGGATGAAGCCGACCGCGACGGTCAGCAACCGACTATCCATCCCGACAAGGTTCAACCCATTCGTGACGATGACGAGCAGCAGGGCGCCAAGGAAAATAAGCTCAGGCCGCGCCCGGCCACCCTTGAGGACAGTTCCGCCAAGGATCGCGCCGGCGATGCTATCCATCAGGAAAGACTGCCCCAGGCTCGGATCACCCGAACCTACCTGGGCGGTCAAAAGGAAGCCGCATAGACCCGCCAACATCGAACAAATCGTGTAGGCACTCAACTCGGTGAGATCAGTGCGCACTCCCGCAGCTTTAGCTGAGAGTGGCGAGCTGCCTATAGATCGCAGATGCCGTCCGAAGGGCGTCAAGTACCAGAAAAAAATGGTCACGACCAAACACGCGGCATAGATGTGAACCTGCAGCGGCAACCCCAGTGGGCGGCTCCGAGCTATATCATGCGTGAGCAGCGTCGGCAGGCCGTAGATCGGCGTGCCTTGAGTGAGCCAGGACGCGAAAGCCGCCAGCAAGGTCCAAGTGGCAAGCGTTGCCACCAGAGGAACCAGCTTCAAGCGTGTTATCAGCAACGCATTGAAGAGGCCGACCAACGCGCCTACCCCCAGGCTGACCGCGCCCCCGACCAGAACCACAACGGCTTCGTGTCCAACGAAGATAGGCATCAGCTCAACCATTGCCATTGCGGCAACCACGCTGGAGAGGGCAATGACAGCTGCGATCGATAAATCCAACCCACCAACAGCGATGACGAACATCTGGCCAGTCGCCACAATCGCGATCAAAGAGGCGTTTCTGAGAATGTTGGAAACATTGCCCATTCCCAGAAAGCGCGGGGCTAAAAGTGCGTACGAACAGCTCAGTGCGGCGAGCAAAAGCACGGTCGTCAAGCCGCGCCCCGGTCGCCACAATGCCGGTGCTGCGGGCCGAGCGGTTGCGATGACCTGGCTCATATCTGTGCTCCCACTTGGCTCGAAATCTGGAATATTGATCCCAGAATATTCGCATCGCTTATACTGTCGCCGCGCAACTCGCGGACGGGACGTCCAGCGTGCATGACGTAAACCCTATTCGAAAGATGGACGATCTCATTGTTGTCCGAAGAAATCAGGATGACGCCAGCGCCTCTTGCCGCAAAGTCGACGATGACGCGGTAGATTTCAAAGCGGGCCCCGACATCGACACCGACGGTCGGCTCGTCAAATATCAGCACATTGAAATCACGGGTCAACGCACGACCGATGACCACTTTTTGCTTGTTTCCGCCCGACAAAGCTCCGGCGATAGCTTCGATATTGCGTGGCCGAAGCCGTAGAGTATCGGCGATCTTGCCGGCCAGCGTTCGTTCCGACTTCAGCCTCAGAACAGCAGAACGCGATACCGAACGATGGCGGAGCGCGGCCATCGTCATGTTGTCGCGAACGGACCGCGTTGCAGCCAATCCATCCCGGCCGCGGTCGGCAGGAAAATAGCAAAGTCCCGAACGGATCATGTTGCGGGGAGTCGGCTTCTCGTGAGACCTGCCGCGGAATTCGATTTGGCCAGCAGCGAGCGGCTCCAGGCCGAACAGCGCTCGCCCTAGTTCGCTCTTCCCGCAACCGACGAGCCCAGCTATTCCGACAATTTCGCCGGCTCTCACTTTCAAGTCCGTGGCGACAACAGCCCCACATGCGGTTTGTATGCCGGATGCCCGCAACAAGATCTCTCGTGCGGGCTCCGGCTTGTCGGGAAATAGGGTCCCCACCTCCCGGCCCGTCATCCCCTGCACCAATTCCGAATCCGAAATGCCGGCCATCGACCGAGTAAAGACATGTCGGCCATCGCGAAGAACTGTTATACGATCGGCCAGACGTCGCAATTCGTCCATCCGGTGCGACACGTAGATTATCGCAACGCCCCGCACTCTCAGGCGCTCGACTGTTTCAAACAGCTTGGCCGCTTCATAGTCCGTCAATGAGGCTGTTGGCTCATCCAGTATCAAAACTTTGGGTAAGATGAGCAACGCTTTGGCGATCTCCACCATCTGTCTGGCCGAGCGCGGCAAATCCCCAACAACGGTTGATGGATCCACGACAAATGACAGGCTCGATAGGATGTCTTTCGCTGCCTGACGCATCAGTCGATGTTGAAGAATCCCGAACCTCTTTGTCTCCCGCCCCAAGAACAGATTCTCTGTCACCGACAGGTCCGGAGCGAGTGAAAACTCTTGGAATACGGAAGACACACCGAACATTCTGAGATCGGCGGGCGAAAGATTGGAGCCGTCCTGACCGTTCAGTACATATTCGCCCGAAGTTGGCTTCTGAAGTCCGGCAATGATGTTGATCAGTGTGGACTTGCCGGCCCCGTTCTCACCCAGAAGTGCATGGACCTCGCCCGGGAAAAAGCCGACCGTAACGTTGTCCAAGGCTTGAACACCAGGATAGCGCTTACTGATGTTTCGGAGCTCTGCTATTGGCTGCATAATGGCCTCCCTAATCGGTGCAAGAGGCGCGCTGGGCACGCCTCTTGTGCCACCGCTATTCGACTGAAAAGATTGGCTGAAACCCTTCCGGCGCGAAGGCGCGCCTGAGATCGACGCTGCCAATGTTTTCGACAGTCAAGGCTTCCAGCACGGGTCGAACTTCGCCATATTGACCACCGCTCTTTTCGAGCTTCTGGACCGCCAGATCCACGGCTACTTGAGCCATGGCGACCGGCCATTCCACGGTCGCGGCGTAGACATCGCCATTCTTGATGCCGTCCAGAATAGCGGCACTGCTATACCAGGTAGCCACCTTGACCTCGCCGCCTCTTCCAGCATCTTCAATCGCACCACCCGCCACTTCAGCAGTTACCGCCGCGCCAAAGATCATGTCGATGTGATCATACGTTTGAAGTGCATCTTCAACGAGCCGGAGCTGTTCGCTCTTGCCCAGATCTCCGTATTTGACGTCGAGAATCTTCACGTTGCTCGACTGTACCGCCTTCGCAAAACCGGCAGCAGCCGCTTCGGCAAATCCAGCACCGGCAGGGCCAGGCATTACCACGACCTTCGGCTCCTTGATCGTCTTCAGATATTTAAGGGCCTGAGTGCCGCCGATGTACCCGCCCATCTCGGGATCGTTCAAAACGTGGGCATCAACTGGGGCGTCGGGAATTGGATTGGCGAGTGCAATCTGGACGACACCCTTGCTCTTCCCTTCCTGAACCTTCTTTGTGACGCCAGCCTGAGAAATGGCAGAAACAATAATGGCGTCAGCGCCGATCGCCAGGCAGTCGTCATATTGGGCGACCTGACGCACAAGGTTTCCGTAGCCGCCCGCCTCGAACACGGTCAACTTCACGCCCAGGCGCTCAGCTTCCGCTACCAGCCCATAGTCGATAGCGACCCACCAGCTATCCTTCATATGAGGCAGTATTGCGCAAATGTGCCAGCGTTTGACCGCCTTTTCGGGCGGAACAAAGTCGACCATCCGTTTCGACCCCGTGGACCAGTCCTCGACGGTCCACGGCCACCATTTGTAGTCATCCGCAGCAGCCGCCGTGACGGTCGCGACCGCCGCCAACAACCCAAATCCTGTCACCCGCGAAAAACGCTTGTGCATTATTCCTCCTCCCAGCTTTTTAGCCGTGTCGCATCACTGAGCGACGCTCCCTTTGTTGAGGCGACCCATAGAAGGGTCACCAAATAATCAGTATACTTACCATCTCCTTTATCGCTTGCCGCATTCTATGCCTCCACACGAATTCGGAACGATTGGTAATACGATATATCGCCACGTGGAGGCGCATATTGGTCCGGGCACAGCACCGCCCACTTCACAATGAAATGCCAGGAAGTTCCTGGCATTGTTCATATCGTCAGGGTTCCTTGACCAAGCGCAAAGGCGCGCGAGAAAGTTCGTTCGCCCCGTCGGCCGCCTTTCTCAAGAGCTTGAGAAAGGTCGCCTTTTCCTTTGTGTCCAAACCTGAAAGAATCGCGCTCTGGACTTCCTCGACCATGGAGTCTATGCACCGAATGGCTTCGACGCCCGAGGGTTGAAGAAACAACTGCCGGACTCGCCGGTCGTTGGGACTCACCTTGCGAATGACGAACTTCTTTTGCTCAAGACGATCGATCACGCCACCGATTGTAGTGCGATCGTAGGCAATCGCGCCAGCCAGCGTGGTTTGATCGATACCTGAATACCGCTCAATCGCCTTTAACGCAGCATACTGAACCGAGGTCAGATCATATCCCGCTCGAGCAGCTGCTTCTACGAACACCGACGCTCCAACCTGCGCCATGCGGCGCACTAGGTGTCCTGGCATATTGTAGAGTTCCAGGTCGTCAGAATTTGCCAAAGTCCACCACCATTCTGATTGTCTTGGCGGGTACATGCTCATGGCTATGTGGTGCAAAGTGTGCGGCATATTGCAAGTTCGTTTTTTCGAACCCATGACACTTCACCGCCTGCACGAAATCAAACACGAGCCCCCGTCGTTTTGCTCACTTGGCGAAAACAGTAACCTCTTCCTGTTCTCCAAGTACGTGGAATGCCACGATTTCAGCAGGCAAGGTATCGCTGACGTTCTCGGCGATCAGGTGAACAGCGCCAGGATGTTCGAAAAACGTTTGACCCGGGCCGTAGACATGTGCCGGTTCGCCCTGGAGCTGAGAGCGGATCATTCCGGAAACGACGTAGACGGAGACGGTGCCGCCATGGGTGTGAGCGCCGGCGCAAGCGTTCGGCGGGAAATGAACACGGGCGATAATGGCTCTGTTTCCCGGCAGCTGACCAAGCGGGTCAATTCGAACAACCTCGGGCAACTCCCTCGGCCGGCTCGGATCGCATAAGTTGCTCGCGGTTTCGTCGATACTGTCAACAGATTCTTTCTGGCCCAGGCTCACAATGGCCCCCGCCGCAACCATCGCGGCAAGCACCACTCCGCCGAGTATTGGCAATAGGGGGCGAACATGCCTCCCTCCTATCGTTGTAGAACTCATCAGATCCTCCCAAACTTCAGGCTCAATTAGAAATGGCCGCGATCGCTCAGTTGCAAGGGGAGCACCGCGGCCTCCCTATTCTCAAAGGGCGTGGATCTCGGAAAGAATGTGAGCGCTCATACCGCCGTCGGTCGGAATGTTTGCGCCCTTGATCCATCCGGAACCGTCGCTGAGCAGAAAGGCGACAACCGGGGCGATGTCACTTGTGCGCCCAGGGCGGTCCATTACCTTCATATCCTCTTCAACGCGCTCTCCAAGCGTTTTGACGAAGTCGGCCAATATCGGCGTTTCGACTGGGCCGGGGCTGACGGCATTGACCCGAATGCCACGATCACGCCATGTCCAACGGTTTTTAATCGTCCAAACGATGACCGCTTCCTTCGAGAAGAAATAGCTTCGATTGGCATCGATGCCAAATTTCTTGCAGAACTCCGGTACATCATCGAAATCAAGGCTTTCGGAAGCCTTGATTGCTTCCAGGCCGTTTGGCCAACCGATGCCGGCCAGTGACGCGATGCTTACGATTGACGCGTTGTCTGCAAGCTTCGGCACGAGCTTTTCGGTCAGATACCTAAGCCCGACAACGTTGACTGCAACAACCTGTTCAGGCGGGCGCGTTGGCGGAACACCGGCGATGTTTGCCAATCCGTCCAAACCGGACGGAAGGGCGGACACGAGTTCATCGATCGAATCCCGGCGTGAGAGATCTGCAGTGTAGAAACTGTCGACGTTGGTCGCCGGCTTGTTCAGATCAACGCCGATAACTGTACCACCTTGCTCCTTGATGACGCGGGCCGTCTCAGCGCCAATACCAGACGCCACTCCCGTAACTACGATTTTCTTTCCAGCGAGCATAATTGCCTCCCTTCTATTTTGATAATCTAACGAAGCCAAAACGTCACATCGGATAGCGTGGCGCTTCATCTCGGATGGTGACCCAGAGCCATTCGCAAAATTCCTCCCAATTCGCCGGCCCGCCAATGCGGCTGCCGTTACCGGATGCTCCACGCCCGCCGATCGGATTCACGACATCGTCTGCAATCGTTTGATCGTTGATATGGAGCATTCCAACATTGATCTCGTTGCCGAGGCGCAGTGCCCTTTGAATTGACTGGGAGATAACAGCCGCGGACAAGCCATAGTCACCGCTGTTTGCCAGCTCAGCAGCCTCGTCGTCCGATTTGAATGTGGTAACAATTGCGATCGGCGCGAAGACTTCTTCATTGAACGCACGCATTTCTGGTGTAACGCCCACAAGCACGGTGGGCCGCATGTACGGTCCGTCTGTGGTGCCGCCGGCGACGATTTTCGCACCCTTTGACACAGCGTCATCGATGATCGCCTGAGCCCTAGACAACTGGTTCGCGTCGATGATTGGACCTAGAGCGACCGCACCACTCATGGGATCGCCGTAGGGAAGTTGTTCAGCCCTTTTCTTCAGAGCATTTATGAACTCGTCGGCGATCCGCTGATGGACGAGGATACGTCCAGTCGCCATGCAGATTTGACCCTGATGAAGATAGGCTCCCCAAGAAGCATTAGACGCTGCCACTTCGAGATCGGCATCGTCCAAAATAATCAAGGTATTCTTGCCCCCAAGCTCGAGCGACAGCTTTTTCAGATGACGCCCAGCCAATTCGCCGACCAGCCTGCCGGTCTTGGTCGAACCGGTGAATTGGATCATCGAGATGTTCGGATCGACGCAGAGCGCCGTCCCCGTTTCGACGTGGCCAGGCAGCACATGCAACAGGTCGGCGGGCAGCCCCGCTTCTATCAACAAGCTAGCAAGCAAGAAGCCACCGGAGACGGGCGTTCTGTGGTCCGGCTTCAACACCACAGCGTTACCGACGGCCAATGCCGGCGCAACGGCCCGCGTCGACAAATAGAGCGGAAAGTTAAACGGTGAAATGACGCCGACGACCCCGACCGGGACCCGTTTGCAGTAACTGATCCTCCCAAATTCGCTTGGCAGTACATGGCCCTGTGGCTGGGACGTCATGCTCGCGGCCAGGCGCAGCGCTTTCACGGTGATTGAAAGCTCAAACTCCGCCTTGGCTCGAATGGAGCCTGCCTCTCGAACAAGCCATTCTATCAGCTCTTCGCTGTTTGCCTCCGCCAGATCTGCGGCCCTGACCAGTATGGACGAACGGACACCATAGTCTGTCCGCTCCCACTCCCTTTGTGCCTGCTTCGCCGACAATGCCGCCTTGGCTACATCGCGACCGCTGGCGATGCCAACCTCGGTAAGTGCATTTCCGGTCGCGGGCTCCTTCACTGGTGCGACTTCCTCCGAGCTCTTCCAGCCGCCCGAAAAGAAAGCACCTCGCCAAACCGTTTCCTGAATCAGCTTGTTGCTGCGCACATCCATTCTCGTTTCCTCCCTATTTGGCCTGCTAAACCCGCGATGCTCACTTCCGTTATGAACGCTGCGCGGCAAGCAATCCTTACTTAAGCAGTATACTCATCATCAGTATACTGTCAATATCCTCGATGGCTCTTGCTGCCTTTGGCGGATTGCCCGAAACCCTTGTTTTCTCGTGCGGCAAAGGATGTGAATGTCGCTGTCCATTTGCAGAACAGCAAGTCGTCCAGTACTGACAGGGCTAGGCAGTCCACCTTCTTAATCAAACTTGCCGGGAGCAGGTGAACAAGTGGCGGCCGCATGATCCAACACAGCCTTGGGCTCGGCCCGGAAGCTAATAGCCATTCTGTTGTAGGCATTCATGAGCGAGATTGCGATCGTCAGATCGACGAGTTCCTTGTCATTGAACACCGCGCGCGCTGCTTGATAGTATTCGTCCGGAACGGCCGTTTCAGCCACCCGGGTTACGCACTCAGCCCACGCAAGCGCTGCTTGCTCGCGCTCATCAAACAGGCTTCGCGCTTCACGCCATACCTGTACAAGAGCAATTTTCTCGATTTTCACGCCCTTCTTGAGCAGATCGCGTGTGTGCATATCGATGCAATATGCACAACTGTTAATCTGAGAAACGCGAAGGTAAACCAGCTCGACCAACACTGAAGGAAGGTCCGCCTGCGAAATGTAGCCATAGACGCCGCCTAGCGCCTTCGCGCCGGACGGCGCGACGTTATTGTAATCAATACGAACACTCATATTAGACCTCCATATTGACCCAAAGTTGTTGGGTTGTCTGTCTGTCACTAAAGCCTGGCGAAGCGCCAGGATGCCGGGTGGAAGCCACCAGATTGCCCAAAGACGTCCAGAGTGACTTCAGTTTCTGGCGTCCAGTTTTTTAAAGAAGACCCGGCATTTCGCCGTCTCCATAGATACGACTTGTGCGGCATGCGTTTACGCGATTTCTCCCGCGTTCCTGATATAGTATGTACACTTACCATCAGCTTACTGTCAATTAGAATAATCGCACGAAATTTTATTCGAGAAGCTGTACGAACGAGAATTCCGGCGGATGCTTACGTTTGGCAGGCGAAGTGACGGTAGGTCATCACGCCCGTAGCTCTGCGGCCGTATCGTGCAGCATCAACGCATCAATGACGTGAGCCGGCGCGTTGTGGACGGCGGCTAGCGCTCGTGCCACGCAATGCGGATCACGTCTCAGCCCGCGGAACCGGGCAAGCGCAAGGCTGACCCGTCGAGCGGCATCGGGTTGCGGGGCTGGCGGATGCTGGAGTGCCGCAACTATTTGCTGGATGACGGAACCCGCCAGCAATAGGGCAAAGCCGCGATCGATTACCGCATCGCGGCTCATGTCCGTCTTGTCGGCCCAGCTTACAAGGCGCAGTATCCGGTGATGCAATCGTGTGCGTCAAACTTCCCTTCTAAGGGCCGCCATTTCCCACAACAGGTCGTTTAGGCCTCCTCTCTTGACCTGCGGCGGACGGATCAGCCAAGTGATCCGCCAGTATCGCGAGAAGCGTCGGCTTCGAAGGGTTTCCCTCGGCGTTCACCAGATGAAAGACAGAAAGACAGTCGACGTGCCAATGCCGGAGAATTTCGGATTTCAGGCAAACTCCAAGTCCGTCTGCCACGTGCCATGACTTGCCGTGCTGGCGCCGAACGCTCCATCGATACCGGAACCGCCGTAGAGCCAGTCAACGCTATCATACCAACCTTCAGGAGTCCGCGACCGCATGATGGAATTGCGCAATGCCGCATGACCATCGGCCGGATGATAAATGTTTTCGCCGATCCAGCGCGATTGCAATTGGACACGGGCGGTACGCAGCACACGTTTGCTCTGATAGATTGCAAGCGCTTTTTCGATATCGGTCGTCGTTGCGAGCTCATTCGATATGCAGACTGCATCCTCCATCGCCATGCACGCACCCTGTGCGAAATACTGCAGCATCGGATGCGCGGCGTCGCCCAAGAGCACGACACGTCCGTCCTGCCAATTCGAAATCGGTTCGCGGTCGCACAGCACCCAGAGCTTCCAGTCGCGTCCGTTGTCGATGATCTTCCTCGCCATGGGATGAACATGTTCGAATCCGCGCTTTACCTCTTCCGCGGTGACGGATTTGCCCGCCACCGGTTCTGACGCATTGTTGTGATAGGTGACGACCAGATTGAACGCTTTCCAGCCGGACAGCGGATAGTGAACGATATGACATTTGGGACCCGCCCAGAGTGTGGCGGCATTCCAGCGAAGGTCTTCAGGCATAAGTTCGGTGGGTATGACTGAACGGTAGGTTGTGTGGCCGGAAACACGAGGTTGGCCGTCACCGACAACTTTCATTCGGATGTTGGACCATAGACCATCCGCGCCGATCAGGGCACTACCGACGACCTTTGAACCATCGGCCAGGGCGGCGGTGACGGACTTGCCATCCTGCTCGTAGTCGATCACTTCCAAGCCCGTCCGAAGTTCAATCAGCGGGTTCTCCCGGGCCGCCTTGAGCAGGACGCCATGCAGATCACCGCGATGGATCACCGCATACGGGTTGCGGAAACGCTGGCGGAACGCGTCATCCAGGGGAATACGCATAATTTCCTCGGCGCTTAGCGCATCCATAAGCCTGAGGCTATCGATGTAGACGGCCATGGCCCGGGCCGTGTCGCCGACGCCGAGCCAGTCGAAGCAATGAAAGGCGTTTGGGCCGAGCTGGATGCCGGCGCCGATTTCACCGAGCACCGGCGCCTTTTCGAGAACGAGGACCTTAAAGCCCTGCCTGGCAAGGCCAAGCGCTGTCGAAATGCCGCCGATACCGCCGCCGGCGACGATAATGGGTAAAGTCTGTGTCATGGTTTCCTCCATCAATATCGAAAATCATGTGCGTACGGCGCGCTCGAAGGCGCGAACGTGCTCGCCGCCGCGCAAATGAATACCCAGGGCCTTAGGCAGCCTCGGCGTCCGGCTGCTTCATCGGATGCGCCTCGGCGAAGGCGGGTAGGGCCTCGCAGGTCTCCCGTAACCGCCGGAGTCGCGGATAAGCTTCGAGGCTAAGACCGAACCGGTCTGCGGAGAACATCTGAGGTATTAGGCAGATTTCAGCGAGGCCCGGCCGGTCGCCGAAAGCGAATGCCTGTTTCGGTTCCCCTGCCAGAAGCGCCTCGCAGGCCGCAAGCCCATCGCCGATCCATCGCTGACACCAGATATCGAGCGCCGCCTGATCCGCTGCGAACGTCTCGCGCAGATAGGCCAGCACCCTCAGGTTCTGCAGTGGATGGATGTCGCACGCGATGACCTGCGCGAAGGCCCGCGCCTTTGCGCGGACGAACGGTTCCGTCGGAAGCAGCGGCGGCTCGGGGTAGGTTTCGTCCAGCCACTCTATAATGGCCAGCGATTGCGTCATGACTTCCTCGTCGACTTCCAAGGTCGGAACCAGAGCCTGCGGATTGAGCGCCGTGTAGACGGGCAGCTTCTGCTGGCCGCCGCCTTTGCGTAAATGGACCGACACGAAATCGTAGCCAATATTTTTCAGGTTGAACGCGATACGGCAGCGGTATGCGGACGAACTGCGGAAATAGCCATGGAAGATCATTCGGGAGCCCCCACCGTCAATTCAACGGGGTCCAGCCCGTCGATCGTGCCTAGAATCCTGTCGCCCGGAACGACCGCGCCGACACCGGCCGGAGTTCCCGTATAGATCAGGTCACCGGGTTCGAGATGATAGAAATGGGATAGATGGCTGACGATTTCCTCCACTTTCCAGACGAGATCGGAAAGCTTCGCGTCCTGCTTCACTTCGCCATTGACCGAAAGGCTGATCGCCTGATCCCTGACCGTGAATTCGGCCGCGCGGGTTATAGGGCCGATGACGGCGGATCGCTCGACATCCTTGCCAAGATCCCACGGGCGCTGCTTGGCGCGGGCGGTTAGCTGGAGATCGCGGCGGGTCATGTCGAGGCCGCTGGAATAGCCGTAGATCGCCTTGGCTGCATCCTCCACGCTGACCCTCCATGCCGGAGCGCCGATCGCGATCACCAGTTCCATCTCATAGTGATAGTTCTCGGTGCCTGGGGGATAGGCGACGGTCTCACCGGTCTGCACGGTCGCGAGTGCCGATTTGGTGAAATAGAAGGGTGCTTCGCGGTCCACTTCGACGCCCATTTCCTTGGCGTGCTCGGCGTAATTTCGGCCGACGCAGAAGATGCGATGAACTGGATAGGCAGCCGTTTCGCCCCGAACCGGAACCGTGGGGAACTCGGGCGAGGGAAAAAGGCGAGCGGTTGACGTGTTCACGAGGGTATCTCCTGTTGAATGGTTCAATTGTGGCGCCACAAGGTCGCTTTGACCGTTGCGACACCGTCGAGGCGGCGCGCGCCACGGCCAGAAAGCCAGCGAAGCAGGTCCGCGGCGGCGCCGCGGATCTCGGAACCGCCGGCCCCAACGACCAGCGGCTGCGATCGATCGGTTGGCATCAGCGTCACGTCGAATGGGGCGTTCGTGGCAAATTGCAGGAGCAGCCTGTCCGTGAGGTCTGCCGGAAAATCCAGAAACGAACCGCCATTGTCGAGGTCGACGGCGCTGATCCAGATCTCACTGGCGCGAAACCACGGTGTCTGCCGGATACATCGCGGTCTCCCCGAGTCGTCTGTAGCCCATTGGTCCCATTGCGCATCCCCGAGATCGCGCCACTCGACATTGAGGTGAACCTCGGCGTGGTCGAACAGATAGCGCAAGGCGCCTGCGGGAAGTGTGCCCCCGAACGTGATCTCTTCATCCCGAGAGGACGTGGATTCGTAAATCGGCGTCCCATTGCCGGTTCGAGTCGATTCCACCAGTCGCGCAAAAGCTCGTGCCCGATAACCGACCTCGGCCACGACATGAGCCCTGGTCCGCCCCGGCAAGAGAGACGGGCCGTGGAAGTCGCGATCGGCGAGATCCCTGAGTTTGCGGGCGAAGTAAGCAGTGCCCCGGCGGACCAGCGCAAGATCGGCGTGGGGAGCCGAAGCGGCATCGTAGCGGGCCCCCTGTCCCTGACGCGCCCGCAACTGCGACCGGGCGTTGTCCTCCTCGTCGATGCTCATCGCCGTCCCGCTTCGATTTGCGAACGCGCGAAATGGAGCCGCTCCATGATCGGCGCGTCGGAAAAGCGGAAGAGGTCGAATTGAGTGTCCGCCCAGAGCGACCACGACACCCAGGAAGGGATGACGAAGATATCGCCCTTGTCGAGCGAGTACTCGACATCGCCAATGACGGCGCCGCCCTTGCCCTCGAATACCTGGAAGACAGTCGAGCCGACCTCGCGGCGGGAGGGCGTCACCGCGCCGGAGCGCAGGCGATGAAACTCGGCGCGGATCGTCGGCATCACGTCGCCGCCCGTCGTGGGATTCACATAGCGGATCGCGGCATGGCCTTGCTCCATTGTTGCGGGCTGTCCTTCATCCTCCAGTAGAAGCTGTTCGGTCAACGCCTGGTCGGTGTATTCCCAGCGATAGGCGCCGATGGGGGAGCTTGCCGTGTCTTGCAGGCCAGACAACGGACGCAAGCCGGGGTGAGCCCACAAACGTTCGCTTCTGGAAAAATTCGGGGTTGCGTAGTCGGTGACGCGTTCCGAACCGAATTCGAAGAAGCCGACGTCGTTCTGATAGGAAAAAGGAATGTCCAGGCCGTCGATCCAGGCCATCGGCTGGTCGGTGTCATTGTGATGGCCATGGAAATGCCAGCCGGGTGTGAGGAGAAAATCGCCGCGGCTCATCCTGACGGGATCACCATTCACGACAGTCCAGACGCCCTCGCCCTCGACCACGAAACGGAAAGCGTTTTGCGAGTGCCGGTGCTCTGGAGCGGTTTCCCGGGGTTCAAGATACTGGATGGCGGCCCAAAGGGTTGGAGAAATATAGGCATTGCCTGGAAGCCCCGGATTGGAGAGCCCGAGGGCGCGACGTTCGCCGCCGCGGCCGACAGGAACGAGGCGACCGGACTCCTCCGCCAGCGGCAATAGTTTTGCCCATTTCCAGACGTGCGGTACCGCCTTCGGCTTCGGATGAAGCGGCATCAGATCGCCAATCTGCGTCCACAGCGGCATTACATGCTCTTCCTCGAAGCTTTTGTAGAGCGCGCGCAATGCCGGACTATCTTCAGGCTGTGTGGAATGATCAATAACTTCAGTCGTCATGGAAGACATGGGTTTCTCCTCTTTCTAGCCAGTTGAGTCAGTATTCCGCGCCAACAAACTGCGGACGGTTCGCGGTCCGGGCACGGGAACCCTCCCTGGAGTCTCGTTGA
The DNA here is from genome assembly GCF_001424825.1 of Ensifer sp. Root31. Taxonomy (NCBI): domain Bacteria; kingdom Pseudomonadati; phylum Pseudomonadota; class Alphaproteobacteria; order Hyphomicrobiales; family Rhizobiaceae; genus Ensifer; species Ensifer sp. Root31. The sequence goes on from NZ_LMCO01000022.1 coordinate 79,203, forward strand.
CCGCCTCAACGCATCGCATTTAGTATGTATACATATCATATGTATTCTTGTCTATAATTAAGCGCGTCATGCTTGCTAAATCGGGGGGGGATCCGTAAAGCTGATACGAAACAAGGGCATAGACGCTTATGACTGAACTTTATGATTTGCCCGGCCATCTGATTCGTCGGTTGCATCAGATTTCCGTATCGATTTTCGCAAACCTCATGTCCGAGGCCGGCATTGACTTGACCCCCGTGCAATTCGCAGCGCTGGTAAAGGTCCGCGACAACCCAGGGATCGACCAGGCAACACTAGCTGGTTTGATCGCCTACGATCGCGCGACCATTGGGGGAGTCGTCGACCGTCTGGTCGCCAAGGGACTTTTGCAGCGCGACGTGAGCAGCAAGGACCGTCGTGCGCGGGTGCTGATACCTACAGATGAAGGAGAACGCATTCTGGCGAGTGCGATGCCGATCATTCACTCGGTGCAGGATGAACTTCTCACAGGTCTCAACGACAAAGAACGCAGCCAGTTTGAGAACCTCCTGCGTAAGGCGATAGCCGCTATGAACGATGCGAGCCGCGCGCCGTTGAGGTTCAAGTCCATCGACATTGAATGAAGGATAGATAACTGATCGACAGCGCTCGCGGCGGACCATTGCTAGACTTTGAGAGCGTTACGGCTACAGCGCGCGTTCCACATCCGCTGCTCCGGTCGCCCATCGGCCTTTGCTAACCCAATGAGTTTCAAGAGACGGAAGGGTTTATTCCGGGATTTGTGTTCGCGTCAAAGATATCTTGCAGTTACCTCTTTCGCCTGCGGGTTTTCAGTATATCGGGGGCAGTCGTGAGCTCATGGGTGGGCGTGCGAGCATCATGGCTGACCTCATGCAGCACCAGGTCCTCGATGGCGACGAGCTCGCCCTCAGTCCACAACGAGGCGCAGGCATCGGCGAAATGCATCCTTTCGATCCCCCCTTCCCCGACCGGCGAGCGTTCGATCCGCTCGTCGAGTCGCACCAGTGCGAAGCGGTACGGCCACCCGATCTGGCCCGGTCCCCTTAACGGTATCTGGAGCACATATGGTGGCACGGCGGAACATTGTTACGGTCGAGAAATCGCTTATTGTTGCCGCGATCAACCGTCACGAGGCTAGTACATTTATGTGCGTATTCCGGTGATGCCGGACGGCTATTCCAATCTGAAGCCGGACAGGTATTCCAATCTCATGCCGGACACGATTCCGATTTGAAGCCGGACAGTTGGCGTGCCCCTGGGTCGTATGTGTTTTTGACCTGAACCGCGTTTCGCGGTCAAGCCGGGGTTGCTTGACCGATGGTCACGGCTTTCTGTTTTCGCATACTNAGTGCGTATTCCGGTGATGCCGGACGGCTATTCCAATCTGAAGCCGGACAGGTATTCCAATCTCATGCCGGACACGATTCCGATTTGAAGCCGGACAGTTGGCGTGCCCCTGGGTCGTATGTGTTTTTGACCTGAACCGCGTTTCGCGGTCAAGCCGGGGTTGCTTGACCGATGGTCACGGCTTTCTGTTTTCGCATACTCTCGCCGCTGAGCTCGATGCGATAGGCATTGTGTACGAGGCGGTCGAGGATGGCATCGGCAATGGTTGGATTGCCGATCATGTCGTACCAGTGATCGATGGGAACCTGGCTTGTGACGATGGTGGATCGCTTCTCGTAGCGGTCCTCGATGATTTCCAGGAGATCGCGACGCTGCTCGTCGTTGAGCTTCTCCGGACCCCAGTCGTCGAGGATGAGCAGGTCGGTCCTGGCCAGGGCCTTTAGGACCTTCGGATATCTGCCGTCGCCGCGCGCCAGGGCGAGTGTGGCAAAGAGCCTGGGGAGGCGATGATAGGCAACGGAGAGGTCCTCACGGCATGCCTTGTGTCCAAGAGCGCAGGCAAGCCAGCTCTTTCCGACGCCGGCGGGTCCGATCAACAGCAGGCTGTGGCGCTGCCTGACCCAGTCGCAGCCGGCCAGCTTCATGAAGAGATTGCGGTCGAGGCCGCGGGCGGCGCGGAAGTCGATATTCTCGATCTGGGCGTCGTGGCGCAGCTTGGCGGCGCGGGCTCTCGCCTCGAAGCGCTTCTGGCGGCGGGTGGTCGCCTCGCGTTCGAGAAGCAGGGCAAGCCATTCGCCATGCTCGAGGCTTCTGGCTTCCGTTTGCATCTCGAGTTCCTGATAGGCGCTTGCCATGCCTGTCAGGCCGAGTTCGCGCAGCATGTCGATGGTTGGGTTGATCAGCATCGTTGGGTGTCTCCTCAATGAAAGTAGCCGGGACCGCGCAGATTGACGTGCTCCATGACGGCGGCGGGTTCGGTGGAATGCCGTGCGCTCTTGTGGGTGGCGATGAGCGAGGTGATGGTCTTGCAGGTCAATCCGCCGATCTCGACGGCGCGCGCCGAAACGGCCTCGGCGCGGTCGCGGGTGATGTCGCGATAAAGGCGCAGGATGCCCAAGCATGTTCTGAAGCCTTGTTCCGGATGCGGCCGGCTGGCGAGAATGGCGACGACCAGCCCTTCGGTCTGCGGACCGATGGACGCGCCCCAGCGCCGGAAGCGCTCCGGTGTCCACTCGGCATAGCGGCGATGGGAGCTGGGCATGTGCGCGGGATCTGTTCCATAGCGCGGACCGCCATAGCGGCGCTGATGCACAGCGACGCGTTTGCCGCGATGGAAGATCTCGATCATCCGTGCGGTCGCCCGGATATCGACCTGCTGACGGATAAGGGCGTGCGGAACGGAATAGAAGAAGCTCTGGAACTCGACATGATAATCCGTCGAGACCCGCGCAAAGCGCCATTCGGCGAACTCGTAATTATCGGCGGGCAGGCTTGCGAGCGCCGCGTGTTCAACCGTCTCGAAGAGATGTCGGCGGCTGACGCCCAGCCTTCGCATGATGTGATTGTTGATGCGCTCCAGCACGTCGGCGATCGCGGTATTGGCCTCGGCGAGCGAGAAGAAAGTCTGCTTGCGCAAGCGGCCGAGAAGGCAACTCTGGGCGAAGCGCATGCCGTTCTCGACCTTGGCCTTGTCCTTGGGGCGTCGCGGTCGCGCCGGCAGAACGCCAACACCATAGTGGGACGCCATCATGCCGTAGCTGCGGTTGATCTCGGGATCGTAGAAGCTTGCGCGGCTGACGCCGGACTTCAGATTGTCGGGCACGATCAGGCGGGGCACGCCGCCGAAGAAGGCGAACATGCGCACGTGCGAGCCGATCCAGTCCGGCAAGGTCTGGGTCCAGGTCGCCTCGGCGAATGTGTAGCTCGACGCGCCGAGCACGCCGAGGAACAGCTCCGCCTCGCGGATCTCGCCAGTCTTGCGATCGACGATCGGCACCTTCTTGCCGGAATAGTCCACGAAGACCTTGTCGCCGGCAGCGTGCTCCTGGCGCATCGTCGGCGAAAGGCGCTGCTCGAAACCGCGGAACAGCTCGCAGAAACGGCTATAACCATAACCATCGGGATGGACGCTGCGATACTCCTCCCACAGGATCAGCAGTGTCACGCAGGGCTTCTTCAGCTCAATGGAAAGCTCCGCCCAGTTAGGCTCGTGACGTCGCCGCTGGCCCTGTTTGACGCCGGCGCGGATGAAAAGCCGATGCTCGAGCGCATCGTCTGTCAGTTCTCCTGGCAATGGCCAGTTCAACCCAGCGGCCTTAGCCCGATCCAGGTTATCTTGCACCGTGCTTCGGGCGATCCCGAGGGCCACCGCAATCTCGCGTACGCTTGTCCCGCCGGCAGAGAGCCGAAGCATCTGTCGTATGTGTCGCATGGTCAGCCTTCTCTTTGACGGCATGAAATTCCCCTCGTGGATACTGAGGAGATTCATGCCAAGGTTGCTGACCCAAGGGCATCGTCACGACGGAAAAACCGTCCGGTAATTGATTGGAATGCTGTCCGGCTTCAGATCGGAACGCTGTCCGGATATTGATCGGAATCCCGTCCGGTTAATTCCCGGAATCCGCATGCGCGTGTTCGTCTTGCTGATGGGCTTCCCGGGCGTCGGAAAGCTGTAGTTGAATTGTGCACCCTCCTCCCCGCAAAAGTCATTGGTAATCATTGGTTCAACAATCCAATATCTCGCCTCCCGGACGACGACGGGCTGACGCCCCTCCCAAACGGGATATCGGACTACACTGGGAAAATCCGACAGGTCGTCCTAGACGCGATTGTGGCCTAAGCCCTCCGTCGGCAAGCTTCCGTTGAGAGACAATGGATCGACCTCTCTCGAAAGCCATTTCCTTGCCCGTCTGTTGGTGTTTTCCACCGTACCCTTCTGCCAATTGAGAGCACTTGTGTTCATATCAGTCGGTTCTGCTGCCGCTTTGCCAAATACGAAAGCCGCGTCAAACCCACGTATCGCAGCCGTCACGTTGGTGGTGTCGCGATGGAATGCGACTATGCCGGCCACACGATCCCGATCAAAGATCCGCTGACCGGCGAGATCCGCGCAGCACAGATTTACGTTGCGGTGCTAAGCGCGTCGCAATTGACGTTCTCTTATGCCAGCTTCAGTCAGAAGCCGTCCGATTGGATCGAAGCGAACCAACGAGCCTTCAGTACTTCGGCGGCGTGACGAAGACGACGATCTGCGACAATCTCAAATCCGCGGTCGCCACGGCTCTTTGGTTCGAGCCGACGTTGAATGCGACCTTCGCTGCCTTCGCCGAACAATACGACACGACGGTGTTGCCAGCACGGCCAAGGCGCCCTCGGGATCTGAAAATCCTCTTCCACTTGCCCGGCCTCAGCCAAATGCCAGTCCTCGACGCGAGGCGGATATTTTTCGAGACCCTCAGCGTCACTCAGACTTCTTGCGCGCACGGACAAGTCCCAGATGCTTGGCGTGCAGACCGAACAAATATAAAATGGCGGTCTTATCCTAGCCCGCCTGCAATTCCCCGAGCATGATGCTCCTTGCAATAGCAAGATCTTGGGCAGCTATTCCGGTAAGATCCGCAACCGAAATATCGGTCGTAGGGCTTCGCAGACGTTTGCCAGAAGCCAGAACCTCACCTAATTCTAGGACGGCAGGGCCGGTCGGCCGTGGCCCCAGATGAGAAAGCTCGCCATAGGCTGTGCATTGCTTGATGGAATCAACAACGACATAGTCGGCTTCTGATAGTATCGCGGGGTCCAGCTCCTGCTTGCCTGGGCTGTCTGCGCCAATCGCGGTAATGTGGGTTCCGGGTTGTATCCAGTCCCGGAAGAGTAGAGGTGCCCTCGATGGCGTGGCCGTTACAATCATGTTGCATGCTTCGGCCACCGCCCTAGCCTCATAGGTGATGTTCAATGTGCAGCCTAAGGCCTGAACGCGCGCGACGAATGGCTGCAGATCGACGCCTATTCTTGCCAGTACCCAGACAATCCGGCACCCGGTATAAGGAAGCAGAAGTTCAAGCTGCAGGAGTGATTGTTCACCTGCCCCGATTAGGCCGATTGCAGTAATGTGGTCGGGTGCCAGAAGCCGGGCAGCGATCTGACCGGCAATCGCGGTTCGCATAGACGTTAACCAGCCTCTATCATCCAAGATGCAGAGCGGCTCCCCGGTTCGGGCGGAAATCAACACCATGAGGCCATTATTGTTCGGCCGGCCAAACTTGACATTGCGATAGAAGCCGGTCGAAATCTTTACGACCATCAGGTCACCGCCGTCGATGTGTGCAGACTTCACACAACAATCGCCGTCCACCTCTGAAAATCGAAAATACTGAACGGGTGGCAGTGCCACTCGGCCGGCAGAGCTGGCGACAAACCCCTCCTCGATGAGCTTGGTTGCGCGATCGAGATCAAAGAGGGATCGGATTTCTTCTTTGTGCAGCAGTCGCATTTCAGATCCTTTGGTAAGGACACGCGGCAAGGCCGCATGTCCATCTGTTCGACCAAAACGCTAGTCATCCAGAACGAGGCGCTTGAATTCAGGAGAGAAATTGCTGCCAGTTATGATCGTCACAACGGACTTCCCGGCGAAAAGGTGCGGATGGACCGCGATAGTCGCAAGGCCTGCAGCACCAGCTGCCTCTGCAAGCAGCCCTGTCGCGTTGAAGAGGAGCTTGCCCGCCCTTACCATCGAGTGATCGTCGAGCAGCACCAGATCATCAAGGCATGCTCGAAGTTGATGGACGGAAATTTCGAACGGGTTAAGGGTACCCATGCCGTCGGCGATCGTGTCGATCCGCGACCCAAGCACAACATGTCCCCTCGCGTAGGATTGAGCCATCGCCTGCGCACCTTCCGGCGCCACGCCGACGATACGGGTTCGGGGATGGTGGGCGCGGATCCATGATCCGATCCCGGCAGCCAAAGCACCATCGCCCACCTGAATGACAATCACATCCGGTTCGATACCCGCCTCACTCAACTCAAGTGCGATACCCCCTGCGCCAGCAGCGATGTTGCGGTCGCCACCATCCTCGATCAATGCGGCACCGGTTTCGACGGCAAAGCGTCGAGCGTGATCCATTCCGTCTCCTTCCTCGAGAGGAACGAGGCGCACGTCTGCACCTAGGCGGCGCATCGCCTCCACTTTTAGAGGGTTTGCATCTTCTGGAACAAAGATTGTAGAATCCATATTCCTGCGTCGAGCGGCCCTTGCTATGCCTTGTCCGAAATTTCCGGTCGACATAGTCGTAACACCGTTGGGCTGGCCGTTCAGACGAGCAATCACGGCCTCCGTTCCACGCCCCTTGAAGGAACGAATAGGGTTGAAGGTCTCCAGCTTCATTGTGACGGTGCAGCCGAGTGCCGCGTCAATGTCAGGATGATTAAGGACCGGCGTGTTTAAGAATATCTCATCGATAGACTTATGAGCGGCGATAATTTCATTAGGCGATATCAATATGGGTGCGTCCGCGGGGTTCATTTCATCATCTCGCATTTATTTCTAATACCACCTCACATGCCAGCCCACCAATTGGCAGGCCAACCGAACTTATGCCTAGTAGGTGCGTTCCTTAAATGCACCCAGTTTGCCAGAGGTTCTAACCTCGTTCACCGCCCGGCGAATTTCCCCTAGATAGTCGTCTACAAACGGCAGGTGCGATGCCACCACACCTTGATGAATTCCCAATGGCTCGCGCATCCTGCCCCTGATCCAGCCGCGAGCTTCCAAGATGTCAGCGACCGCCATGATATCCACGGCCGGGTCCGTCGAGACGAAGCAGAACAGATTACCCTCGCCATAGGGCTCCAGAGCTTTCAGACCATCGATCTGATTGACACCACTGATCAGATCCATGGTTGCCTTCATAGTGTCGCTGGTCGCTCGCTCATAACCTTTGCGACCGAGATATTGCATGATCGCCCATGCCGACGCGACTGATCCGGCGGGCTTAGAGCCACCGAACGTTGGCGTCCAATAGGTACCGCGCGGCCAGTCGCTGAATTCAAATGCCTCGTATTTCTGGACGGCCGCATCTCGGTAAATTATGAGACTGGCACCTTTCACGGCGTATCCGAACTTGTGAATATCGGCTGAGAGGCTTGTCACGCCGGGCAAAACCATATCCCATTCAGGGATGGCATAGCCCAGTGATTTGGCGAAGGGCGAGATGAATCCACCCCAGCAAGCATCAACGTGAAGCCAGAGATCTTTTCTAAGGGCGAGATCGGAAATCTCTTCCAATCGGTCGAATAGACCAAACGGATAACTCGGGGCGGACGCGTAAAGCATGATTGTTCGCTCATCGGTCGCCGCTTCCATCGCCGCCGCTGTCGCTCGATACTCACTGTCCAGCGGCGTGCGGCGAACTTCAAGGTCGAGGATCTGAGCCGCCTTATCGAGCGCGGGATGTGCGTTGATCCCCGCGACAACATTGAAGTTGCCTCGAGGTTCTCCACGAAGAGCTCGCGCTTGATCACGGCATGTCTTTACCGCCTGGAAGACACTCTCCGTCCCACCGCTTGTAAAGGATGCACCCGCCCCAACCGGAGCGTTGAACAGATCGAACCCCATGGAGAAGATGTCCGCCTGCATCTGGTCTATGCTGGGAAAAACCAGGCCAGCGCCGAGCGCATTCTCGACAATGTATTTGGCGTAGGCCTCGGTCTGCTTTTCCAACAGATCGTCATCAACATAGTATGTGTAGGACGGCAAACGACCGCGACGCCAGTCGGCATCATTTGTCTTCATCGCATCCAGCTTGGCGGCCAGCTCTTCCCAGGCGACCCCATCCTGCGGAAGCTTCATTCCGCTTGCAGGTTGCTGCGACATCTTTTCTCTCCTTTTTCTATTTGTCTGGTGAGGTAGGCAGATGCGGCGCTACCGCATCTGCCTACCTCGGCGTGCCTGAGTTGGCGCTTAGTGGCGCCACTTAGCATTTCCGGTTCCCGTCACTATTTGACGCCAACCGTTCCTGCCTCAATACCTTCCACGATCTCAGCCACACGCGCGACGATTGGGTCTCGCTTGCTATCGACTTGCCCCATGCTCAACGCCAACGCTAAATCGATATCCGGGCAATAGATGAGCTGAACCCCCCAGAAGCCACCGTGGTCCAGACATGTTCTCTTCCCAAACTTACCACGATACAGCAGCGGTGGCGGATCTTCCCCTGTAACCGGCAGCTGGCCGACCAGGCCTGCGGTCAGTGTCGTGTCCTTCTCAAACATTTTGCCGGTTAAGAGAGGCCGCACGAACTTCACTAGATCACCGACCGTCGATACAATTCCGCCGCCGCCATAAAGATCCATCGAAGGATCTGCATCGGTGATATCCATCTCGCCACGATACTGATGTGCACGTCTTTCATCCGTCGGTGGCGTCTGAAATTTCTCGAAATAGGTCGAGTTAAGTCGCCATTTCTTGAAAGCAAGCTGGTCTGCAACCGCCTTGTGGAGTGGCTCGCCCGACACATGCTCAATGATCTGCCCTAGGACAACGTAGCCGGTATCCGAATACTCGTATTTCTCGCCGGGTTTCCCGATGGGTTTGGCAAAGGTGACAGCGAACTGTACCTGTTCTTCCGGCGTCCAGACGCGGTTGAGGTTGGAGAAGACCTGATCAAAATACTCGTCGGTTTCGGCAAAATTGCCGATGCCACTCGTATGGGTCAAGAGCTGATGAATTGTGATTGCATCCAGATCATATCCGCCACTCTCTAGGATCGCCCCAATCTTCGGCGGGACGAGGTTCTTAATGGGCTGGAAAAGACTAAAGTGCCCCCCTTCCATGAGACGCAGAACGGTTGCCGCGGTGTACACTTTAGTGACGCTCGCCACGCGGAAGGCGTCAGTCACGCGAAGTGGGGTCGGTTCACCGTGTTTCAACAACCCCGCAGCACCGGACCATTCTATGCCGAGAGCGGGAGAACTGACCGCCATGACAACGCCGGGAATGCCGGCATTCTGCGCTACGACCTCTTCGACGATCTGTTGAAACATGGCAGGCGCCACTTGCTTCTTGGCATGTGCTGGCGCCATCATTGCAATGGACATGGCAAAGACAATCCCAATTTTATTCATGTGTGTCCTCCCTTTTTTTGACGCCAATGGCGTCCCCCCTTGGCCAAGGCTCACTGCGTGCATATCCAGCAAGGGCCTCCCTTCGCAGGGCGCCTCGAGCCTCACAGAAACCAAAGCGTCAGCCGAATGGCTTGACGCATCCAAGTGCGCCAACTTGTGCGCTGTTGGCTTGGACCGGACCGTCGGTATGATTGGACGAACCCGTCAAGGGAAAGAAGACTTCCCTTGCTTCACTCCACTCCTTCAGCGCTCGCGTGCTCCAAAGAGCTGGAGCACCACAGCCACCGAAATTGACAGCACAATGAATAGGCTTGACACCGCTGCGATCGTTGGATCGACCTGGTCTCTCAAACTAGTAAACATTAGCTTGGAAAGGGTGGACTTGCTTCCGTTTGTGACAAACAACGAGATGACTGCCTCATCGAATGAAGTCAGAAAAGCGAGTAGTGTACCGCTCGCAACAGCAAACCGGACCTGCGGTGCAACAATCATGAAGAACGCCCTGATCGGCCGCGCACCAAGGCTTTCCGCCGCATGGACCTGGGCAAGGTCGAACGTTTTCAGCCTTGAGAACACCACAACAGTAACGAATGGAATTGCCATCATGACATGGGCAAGTATCAAGCCCGGCACCGAGTTGATTATGCCAATCCTCGCGTAAAGATAGAATACACCCACCGCGATCAGGATGACTGGAACCGAGAGTGGTAGGGAAAGGATAAGCAGCAACACTGCCGGCGCCTTGTGCTCGCTGAGGCGGATACCATAGGCTGCTGCCGTTCCAAGAATGGTGGCTACAACAGCGGTCGAAGTCGCCGTAACGAACGAGATCCAAGTGGCGTTTCGCCAAGTTGGCGAAGACAAGTATGCTTCATACCAGCGTAGCGAATAAGCCTTGGGCGGAAACTCAAGAAAGTCGGCGGCGGAGAACGACATCTGGACGACAATGAGTGTCGGCAAGAGGAGAAAGGCGATGATCGCTCCACCAACGGCGAACAGCACAATGCGATGGCGAAGTTCAAGAAGTTCGAACATCAGTGTTTTCTCCATGCGCGAGCGCCGATCCATCCAAGGCTCAACACGGCAAGGGTCAGGACAACAAGTGCAACACCAAGTGCGCTGGCCGGCCCCCAATTGGAGTTCATAACGGCGGTCCGCTCTACAAGTTGTGCCACCATCATGACACGTCCCCCGCCAAGCAGAACCGGCGTGATGAAGAAGCCGAGGCAGAGCACGAAGATGAAACAGACCCCCGAGAGCAATCCCGGCAGCGACAAAGGCATGAAAATCCGACGAAACACCACGGCCGGCTTCGCACCCATGCTCGCAGCTGCTCGGATAAGAGATGGGTCAATCGTGCGCATGCTGGAATAAAGAGGCAGCACCAGAAACGGCAGCATGATATGTGTCATTCCAATAATGGTGCCCGCCCAATTGTACATCAACGGCAGTGGCTGTTCGATAATGTTCAGGTTCTGCAGCATCGCGTTGACCCCGCCGCGACGCGCCAGAAGAACCATCCACGCATATGTCCGCACGAGGATCGAGGTCCAAAACGGAATGACTACCATCAAGAGACCAATGCTTGCCAGGCGCGGAGGCAGGACCGACAGCATGAAGGCTACCACATAACCAAGTACTCCGCAGATGAGGGTGACTGCAAGGCTGATCTGCAATGTGGTACTGAAGACACGTAGGATGCTGGGCTCGCTTGCTATTGCAATGTAGTTTGCCAGCGTTACGTTGCCGTTGTTGTCCAACAACGAAAGCAACGCAAGCCAGCAGAACGGCGCGACCAGCAAAAGAAGTACGAGCAGCAGAGCCGGTGCAATTAGCAGGTGCTTGCCCTTAACCCACTGCCGCGAAGCGCTCGATGCAATTGATTTCTTGGACGCCGACGTGTCGAAGTGAAGTACGCTCGTCATCACGCCTCCAACACCAAAGTGTCATTGACATGCAAGAGCAAGTTCGCCTGAGATCCGACCAGCGGCATTAGCATGCGGTTTTCAGCTGTCGCTGGAAGCCGGACCGGAATCTCCTGGCCCGTACTTAGGCGTGCGAAAATAACGAAACTGTCTCCCTGATAGACGCTTCCCGTAATCTTGGCAGGAATGGCGTTGGTATCTGGTGACCGCTGGTCTTCACCGCCAAAGGTTAGGTTTTCCGGGCGCAGAAGAAGTAACCCTCGCCGCAATTTCGGCTCGACCTCCGCCAGCCTTAGTTCCACACCATCGATACTTGCTTTGTTTCCCGAAACGGATGCGGGGACAAGCGCAGATTCGCCAATGAAGCTTGCGACAAATGGGGAATTCGGCCTCTGATATAGATCGATGGGAGTGCTAATCTGTTCTATTTTGCCGCTCCTCATGACCGCGATCCGATCGGACATAGTCAGCGCCTCGCGCTGATCATGGGTCACCGAAATGATCGTCATCTTCAAGCGCGTGTGCAGTCCGCGAAGTTCGAGCTGCATTTGTTCGCGCAGATTTTTGTCGAGCGCTGACAAAGGCTCATCCATCAACAGGATCGGCGGCTCAAAAACAATTGCTCGGGCAAGGGCCACGCGTTGCTGTTGTCCCCCTGACAATTCATTAATCTTCCGCGACCCGTAAGAAGCAAGTCCCACAAGATCAAGCGCGCCCTCGGCCTTACGCTTAGCATCGTTCCCCTTAATGCCGCGCACTCCGAGCGGAAACATCACATTTTGCAGGACCGACATATGCGGGAAAAGTGCGTAGTTCTGAAATACCATACCTAGGTTGCGGTCGTAGGCCGGTGTTCCAATGACCTGCCGCCGCCCGAGATAGAGGCATCCGGAGTCGGGCTGAACGAAACCGGCAAGCACCATGAGAAGTGTGGTCTTGCCCGAGCCTGACGGTCCGAGCAGGGTGAGAAACTCACCCTGCTCGACTTGGAACGACACATCGTCAAGAACGGAAAGGCGACCATAACGCTTGCAGAGACCTTCGCCCTTGACGGCCAGATGGTCAGACCCAGCTGTGTGTCTGTATAGTTCGCTCATTAGTTTTCTCATTCCTGCATAAAGGCATCCCACATCGGCTGTATCTTCGCCAGATTGTCGGCCCACCACTCGTCATCGGTTCTAAATTGAAGAGATAGATTCTCTGCAGACGAATTGATGGATTTCATCTGCTCAGGCGTGATCCTGCCTGTCTCGAAGGCCCTGCTGTTGATCGGACCGTAATCGATCGCTTTCGGGATTGCAGCTTGGATATCTGGTCGCAGCAGATCGCCGATCGTTTGCATTGCCAGGTCCCGGTTCTTCGCCCCCTTCGGAACGGCAAGACAATCGATGCCAAGCAACGCCTGATTATATGTAAACGCGGCCTGAGCGCCACTAGCGATGACCGTCGATGCCCTTCCGCTCCAGATCGGCAGCAAATCAACCTCGCCGTCGTTCAGAAGTTGAGCGGCCTGCCCACCGCTCGACCACCAGACCGTGATGTACGGCTTGATCTGACGCAGCTTTGCAAACGCGCGTTCTAGATCCAAAGGATAGAGATCTTCTCCCTTCACGCCGTCTGCCAGTAGGGCAATCTCCAACATTTGGTAGGGGTTATTCCACATTGCACGATTGCCTGGGAATTTTTCAATGTCCCAGAGATCGGCCCATGTTTTCGGGCCCCCATTACTATATTTTTCTGTGCTGTAGGCCAGAACGGTCGAGGCGTAGGCCGGACCACCAATCCAGTTTGGCCGGACAAGTGCCGGATCCACGCCCTCGGCATTGATCTTTCCGTAGTCGAGCTGCTCGAACAGTGACTGTTTTGCGCCCATGGCGCAGTCTAGCCCGGTAACATCAATGAGATCGATCGCCACCGCGCCGGCGTCAACCTGTACCTTGATTTCGTTCAAACCATTCAGCGTTACTTCGGCGATGGTTAGCCCGCGCTCTTGTGCGATCGGCTGCACCGCGGCCTTCGAGAGAGCGGCTCCCCATGCTCCCCCGTAAGTGGCAAGTGTCAAATCCTCAGCCATGGCCTGAGAACACGCTCCGCACTGCAACATGACGACCAGCGTCACCAATGACGCGCGATTGAACATCATTTAGTTCCTCCTCTCCTTGACGACTCTCCCCAGCCTTAGCTGAAGATGACCTGGATATCGGTGTATTCCTTCATGCCTTCATCCGCGAACTCGACGCCGAAGCCAGAACCTTTCACTCCTCCGAAGGGGGCATTCGGTTGAATCGCGGCATGTTTGTTGATCCAGACAGACCCGCATTCCATCCGCGCAGCGACTTTCCTTGCGGCAGCAATATCCGAGGACCAGACCGAGCCGCCAAGACCAAATTCGCTATCATTGGCCATTCGCAACGCGTCTTCGACATTGCTGTACTTGATGATCGGCAAGGCCGGGCCAAACTGCTCCTCGTCGACAAGTGGATCGCCATTGGAAAGACCCGCAATAATCGTTGGAGGGAAAAACAGACCCTCCGCAGGCTCTCCCCCCAACAGCACTTTACCGCGCGCCTTAGCGTCCGCCACCAAGCGTGAAACCTTCGCGAACTGCATCGGATTCTGGATAGGGCCCAGCAAGGTCGGTTCCAATGCGCCGTCACCCACCGGAATTCCCCTAGCAAACTCAACGAGTTCGTCGCAGACGGCATCGTGGATAGATTCGTGCACATAGAGTCGCTTTATCGCAGCGCAGGTCTGTCCATTGTTGATAAACGCGCCCCAAAACAAGCCCTCGGCGATCTCGGCAGGATTTGCATCCGGCAGAACGATTGCGGCATCATTGCCACCAAGCTCGAGAGTTAGGTGCTTTATCGTCTCGGCGGCGGAACGCATGACCTTCTGACCGGTTGCGCAAGATCCAGTGAAAACGACCTTCTTCACATCGGGGTGGGCGGCCATAGCAGCCCCAAGGTTGAACTGCCCACTATCATCTCCCGTGACCACGTTGACTACGCCAGGAGGAAGCACCTCATTCATGATTTCGACCAGGCGTATCGTCGAAAGGGGCGTAAGCGGCGAAGGTTTGATGACAACTGTGTTGCCGGTGCGCAGTGCTGGCATGATATGCCAGATCCCAATCATAACCGGGAAATTCCAGGGCGTAATCGACCCCACTACACCGAGCGGCTTACGATGAAGCTCGACCAGGCCATGCTGATTGTCTTGCAGCACCTTGACCGGCAATGAAAGCCCTGCGGTATGGCCCGCCCAGGCCAGTGCTCCGCCCATCTCCCAACGCGAACCCATGCCGTTCAACGGCTTGCCCTGTTCGAGTGTAATCAGCCGCGCCAGCTCCTCAGCGCTTGCCTTAATATGTTCCGTTACCGCGATGCACGCAGCTTGCAAGGCGTCATCGCTCTTTGCGGACCAGGCAGGAAACGCGGCCTTCGCAGCTGCAATGGCCCTAGCCAAATCCTCCTCACCCATGGCCGGAGCGCGACCGATCTCGATGCCGTTGGCAGGGTTCACTACTCCAAAGCTACTTTGGGCGACTACTGGCTTCCCGTCGATGATGGCACTGTGCACTGTCATTTTGTCTCCTCCAACATTTTCTACACAGGGTGTGGAACATTCAGCTGTGTAGGTTATGCCTTAAGAGTGGATCAGGCTTGGACACTGCCGTCGTCAAAATTGGACTAACCCGTCAGCAACTATGCACAACGTCACCCGGCGTTACCGCGTATTTTTTCCTAAACTCGCGATAAAAATGGGAAAGATCGTTGAAGCCTGCGTCATATGCAATCGGAGCGATACCATCCGGAACCTTCCTCTCCCCTAGAGCCTTGAGGCGGGCATGCGCAAACTCAAGCCTTCGGTTTAGCAACCGCCGACTGGGCGTTTCGCCGAGAGGTTGGAAATGGCGCTGGAGCATACGTTCGGGCACGTTGAGCTGGCGCGCGAGATCGCTCGGCCGGAAAGCCGGATTCAGGTAATAGCGGTCGATAAGGGCAAGCGCCCTGGACAGCAACGTTTCGCTCGGCTTTGCAGCATCACCACGCGCAATACCATGAAAGTATGCGCCGAGCAGATTCATCAGTGCCTCGTTGAGCTGCGGCGCAGGCAACCTTTCGCTGGCCAACTTGATCAAGACCGCCCTTATTGCCGACCAAAGAGCATCGTCGCGCCTGATGTCAATGCCGTTCAGACAGGCCTTGCCCAGACGATGGAACATCTCTTCGCGAGGCAAATGCAGGGTCATCTGATTCGAGCGGACACCATTGTAGACGAAGGCAGATGGTCGAACGGAATCGACCAGAAACATGTCCCCGACTTCCAGAGGGACGGATCGCTCGCCTTGGTCGATCCGGCAGCTGCCTTGATCCTGTATGATCAGGAATAGGTGCTCTCCGGGGTCCTTGCGAATGGAATTCGCATCTCTTCTGACGTACTTTGCGTCCAGGGATACGACAGCTGTATCGAAGTGTCCGACACGGATTCTCGAGAAGTTGCCTGCTACCATACCGGTGCGCGACATAGGCTCCAGATGAAAAATCCCACAATTTTTGTATATTTCGGCTTGTAGCGTTTCAACCGCTATAGCCCTGTGTACTGGCGTGCTCAGCGTTTCCATTTTTCCCTCCCTTTTGGATCGCACCGCATGTTGCAAACTGAAAAGCGGCTGGCACTCACCGACCTCCCCTCCCGGAGGCAAGTTCAAGGCGCAAGCCAGCGCCGTTTCAATCATAGATTAAGTTTGAGCGCTCCTTTGCCACGAGAACAACATGCCATCATGCGATCCTGTCGCCGACGCTCATCCCCAGACAAAACCCGATCACGGTGATCAATCTCGCCCCCGGCCACACTGACCTCACAGCTACCACATAACCCCTCACCGCAGTCATACGGCACGTCCAATCCAGCCGCGTTCAGAACTTCTAAAAGCGTCCTGTCTTGCGCAACAGTCAATGTGACTCCGCTGTTGACGAGTTCGACATCGAAGGCTTCCTCCACGTGGGGCTCGCGGATCGCGCTTAAAGGTGCAAAATGCTCAACGCGAAGGCTGACTTCGTCCTTTCCTTGGACGAGAAGCGCCAGCATGTCGAGTAGCCTGCTCGGGCCGCAAGCGCATACTTCCGCACCGGCGGGCAGCTCATTAATCAGCGATGACAGGCTGAGCCTCCCTGTCTCGCCCGAGACATGGATGATGGCACAATCGCCGTGGCATGAGACCTGCTCCGTAAGAGCCATTTGCTCGCGTTTCCCGACAAGATACACCAGCCGATACGGCTTTCCAGCAATCCGTAGTGCATCGGCCATGGCAATGATCGGCGTGATTCCGATGCCGCCCGCAATCAATAGATGGGTCGAAGCCTCCGGATCAAACCGAAAGAAGTTCTTCGGCCCCCGCATGGCGATCTCCATACCGGGCCTCAGGTTTTCGTGTAGCCATTTCGATCCACCCCGCCCCTCTGCCTCAAGCTGAATCGCAAGGGTGTAAATTTCCGCCTCAGCGTGTCCGCACAACGAATACTTTCGTCCCTCACCATTCGGCAACATCAATTCCACATGCGATCCCGGCGACCATCGTGGAAGCACGTCACCATTCGCCGCTGCGAGAGACACCGTGATAATGTCGCGCGCTTCTGTATCACGCCGCGTAACTACCATCGACCGGACTAGGGACTTAACATCGGGTCCACCGATTCGGAAAACCGTCGGGACCGTCGCTTCCGGCTCCGCTTCGAGATCCCATTCAACCCAAAGCGCCTGCGGACCGCGGAAGGACGTGTTTGGCAGATACGAAAACTGTTGTCTGGCCAAACGCAGACCCGGAATGCGCCTGGTCAGGGTTTCGATAAAAATGCACATCTCCATCCGAGCAAGGTTCTTACCTAGGCATTGATGCGCCCCGTAACCAAACGTCAAATGCTCCGATGAGTTGTCACGGTAGACATCCCACTCGTCTGGGTTTTCGAAATGGTCCGGATCGTGGTTGGCCGAGGCTGTGACAACGAATAACTTGGCGCCCTCTGGAATTCTTATACCGCCCAACGTCACTTCTTGTGTCGTTTGGCGCCGCCAAGCCACAATTGACCCGGAATGTCGCAAGCATTCCTCGACAGCAGCTGGAACAAGCGCCGGGTTTTCGCACAGCTTCTGCCAGCGAACGGGATCCGAGAGTAGCAGTTTTATCGCATTTGCGGAGGCTAAGGATGTTGTTTCATGTGCCGCGACTAAAATCGCCATGATCATGGAATGCAAGAAGTTGTCGGTCACAACCTCCGGCGCAATTCGATTCTTGGCGATCATATCGTACATCCAGCCTTCACCGGATGGATTGGCGATCATCTTGCTGAGCACCTTGCCTGAGTACACCCAGAATTGCCCAACAGCATTTGCCACTTCAAGTTGCTCATCTGGTGTTGGCCGACCCCAAATATTCACGGTGTGGGCCGCAGAGAAACGTCGCAACGTTTCTTTGTCTTCATCTGGCACTCCTAAAAACTGAAGTGCAACCGTCAGCGGAACGTCCCAGAGAAGTTCGTCGACGAGATCCACGCGTCCTCGCTGGAGAAAGCCGTCTACCCTATCCTGAACGATCTGTTGAACTGCCGTGCGATGGCGCTCCAGTTGGGCTGGAGTGAAAGCGTCCAAAAGTAATCTCCGGCGCTCCATATGCACCGGCTCAACTTCGTTCACGAGCGTCCGGTCCATCTCGTAATTGTAGGACTTTAGGATGGCCAAAGCTTTTTCGGGCGCAGGGATAATTTTCTCGAGAACATTGTACGCTGAGAATGTGATCGGGTCCTTGAAAATGGCTTTGATGTCCTGATACCGGCTGACGATCCAATGTCCCATGGCCTCGGAATAGAAGACAGGCTCACCCTCCCGAGAGAAGCGCAGAGCCTGTGCGGGGTCAGCCTGATAATCGGCACCGAACATATCGAAATTGCGGGCCTGCCGCGAAAACGGGCAGTGGCTTTCCGTGCCACTAGATGAGGAAATCATGCTCACTCCCTGAAACTCACAAATTTTTCACTTGGCTTTGTGCTATTATCGCACATAGTGTACGATATTAGATACATACATGTGAGTCCGCGTCAATTGGTGCTGTCAACACCGTGAAGAAGAGACTAGAAGCCAATGAGAAATTGCGGAGAAGGATCGTGGTCGCACAATTACAAACTTTGGAGCGTGGTCTCAGAGCTCTCGACATTGTTGCCTCGTCGCAGCACCGCCTATCGATCGCACAGCTAGCAAAAGAACTCGGCGTTCATCGCACTATCGCCTACCGTATCGTCCACACGCTGCAGACAGCCGGATACATCCACTCGGACATCTCCGAGGGGCTTCATCTCGGCAAAGCCATCCCAGCCCTTTTTGGGGCGGTAAGCGACGAGCTGCCCCCTAGCACCCAAGCCATTCTCGATGAGTTGTCGAGCCGTACCTTGGCGACTTCCGCTATCGTGTTCGCTGATGGAAATGACTGTGTGGCACTGCGGGTCGCGGCCCAAAATGACGGCCCCGTCCAGGTCTCCTATCGACTCGGCAGGCGCCACTCGATCACACAGGGAGCATCAGGGATCGCACTATACTCGCTCCGCGCCCCGCACCCCGACGACCCAGAGCCCGTGCTTGAGGCGCGGAGAACAGGCTATGCCTATTCGTGCGGTGCAATTCAACAAGGCGCGAGCGGAGTTTTTGTACCCATCGCCGAACTCAACATGGCCGTTGGCGTCGTTGCAATGCACGCGCTCGATCCTGAAGCTGTCCTGCCGGCGCTACGCGGCGCAAGAGAGAGGCTGATTCGCAGTTGACGGCGGGCTGGTTGAGCAAACATCGAGGTCGCGGCCTGGCGTGATGCCGAACTGCCGGCGGAAGGCCGTCGCGAAGTTGGCCGCGGGAATGGACCAGGCACATTTACCGGGCTGCCGGTTCCCGCGATACATTATGCGACTGTCGCGAATGGGAACAGGCTCGATCGTGAGGTATCCGTCGCGGATCGCTGGCCAACCGTAAACCTGCGAGCCCATTGTCGATCAAGTGTGAAACCGCC
This sequence comes from Ensifer sp. Root31, assembly GCF_001424825.1. NCBI lineage: Bacteria > Pseudomonadati > Pseudomonadota > Alphaproteobacteria > Hyphomicrobiales > Rhizobiaceae > Ensifer > Ensifer sp. Root31. Next base: position 98,649 of record NZ_LMCO01000022.1, read on the forward strand.
CATTGAGGCTGCGGACTTGCAACAATACACATTCGTGTGTATTGTCTGAACTATGAAGAGCGGTGACATCATTGCGGCCTTGCAAAAGGATGGCTGGTACGAGGTTGCCACCAAGGGCAGCCATGTTCAATTTAAGCATCCCGATAAACTTGGCCGCGTTACTGTTCCACACCCGAAAAGGGACATCCCGATCGGAACGTTGAAGAGTATCGAGAAACAAGCCGGACTCAAGCTGAGGTAACGAACATGCGCAATTATATCGGATTGATCCATAAGGATGCCGACAGTGATTACGGCGTGTCCTTTCCCGATTTTCCTGGCCTGATCACCGCGGGAACAGACCTCGACGATGCGCGAGCTATGGCCGAAGAAGCCTTGTCTCTACACATTGAAGGCCTAGCCGAAGACGGCGAAGCAATTCCCGAACCTTCCACACTGGAAGCGGTAATGGCAGACGCGGAGAACCAGGACGGTGTTGCAATTCTAGTTGGCGTCAAGGCTGAAGCCAAAAGAGCGGTTCGCGTGAATATTACCCTGCCGGAAGACGTCCTAAAGGCGATCGATGCATTCGCCGAAGCGCAAGGGCTGACCCGCTCGGGCTTCTTGGTTCGGGCCGCCAGGCATGAGATCGGCCACGCAAACGACGATCACAACGATATTTATGCAGAGGCGCGGCTAGGGGCCTGAACGGAACTCTGTCCATGCCCTCCCTCACCCCTTATAAGACGCTGATGGTCTGGTGATCGCACGTCCCTCTATTCGAGACGCTCTATTTCGCCTTTCACCGCTGCCCTGAATCGAGAGATCCGGGCGATCCAGCTTTCTCCGCCAGGAGCCATGCGGTACGCCTCACCTTTCCTTCATCGCCCCTGAAGCGACCTCAGCCAGCGGTGAGAACAAATACTCCAGGATGCGACGTTGTCCGGTTTTGATCTCGATGGTCACCGTCATGCCCGGCGCCAGCGGAACGGCTTTGCCATCGACCAGAATGTCGGTTTCGACTGGGTCGATGATCACGGGATAGACGAGGTTCTGCACACGCTGCGCATTGCTGACCGGAACGGCCGATTGCAGATTGCCGGACATTTCCTCAAGCTGGCGAGCGTCTGGTTGGGGGATGGCGTCGGTGGCGACACGGATCACCGTGCCGTGCAGAATGCCGTATCTGGTGAACGGCAAGGCCTCCACCTTGATGACGGCCTCGTCGCTCGCCTCGACAAAGCCGATGTCGCGGTTGGGCAGATAGGCTTCGATCTCCAGCTTCTGGTCGCTTGGCACGATCCGCATCAGTTCGGTGCCCGGCGTCAGCACCTGGCCAACGGTGGTGATCGCCGATGCCTGGACGATACCTGTTTCCGGACTGCGGATGGTCATGGCCGATAGCCGTCGGCTTGCCTTCGCCAGTTCCTGCACCGCTTGCTCGGCCTCGCGCATGGCTTCGGCGAGGCGCTGCATGTTTTCCGACTGGAGGGTGCTGAACTGGCTGTCCGCCTCCGACTTCAGCACATCGAGTGCGGTCCTTGCCTCCTGGTGCCCTTTTGGCTGACGAGGTCGCGCTCGGCCTCCTGCAGCGTTTCCTGGGCGTCGATCATCGCCGCCTTGGTGCCGGCCTCGACATCGACGAGCCGGCTGCGCATCGACACACGCTGAGACAAGGTGGAAACGAACGTCTGCTGGGCGGCAAAGGACGAGCGCACATAGGCGGCCAGCCGCTCTTCCCACTGCTGAGAATTTCGAGAGCCGCGCCGCTGCCTATGACGCCGGCCGCAATCGGCAGGCCAATATCCACAGCCTCTCCGCCGCCCGGCTGGAACAGCAGATCGGCGCGGGCGGCGCGACCTGGCTCGACCGGCGGCTTGTGTCAGCCGAGCCATCGGATCTCGTGCCCTCCGGCTTCGGCCAGCAGGTGCGCGAGGCGATGGACCGCCGCCGCGGGCACCATATCGACCGGGGTGACGCGGCCCGCCAGCCGAACGGCGGCATCGCCTATCGGCGCAATCTCCTCGCCACGCTGCGCGAGCGCGAGGTTGCCCGTGTCGGTGGAGAGCTGGCCGCGAGCAAGGGCCTGCCGTTCCGCGCCGCCGCCGACGGCGAGACCGTCACCGGCAAGTTCACCGGGACCCTCCAACTATCGAGCGGCAAGTTCGCCGTGGTCGAGCAGAGCCATGAGTTCACGCTTGTTCCGTGGCGGCCGGTCATCGACCGCCAGCTCGGCCGCGAGGTCAGCGGCATCGTTCAGAGCGGATCGGTGTCGTGTCAGTTGGGCCGGCAGCGGGGAATAGGCCGATAGCCTTCCAGCGACGACAACCCCTCAGCTTTGAAGCCAAGTCGCTGGGCGCAATTACCCTTAGCCGTAGGGGTTGGAAGCTGGATCACCACGTCCATCGGTCCAAACATCATCGGGAAGGGATCGGTACCTGAGACAAACTCGATTATGGTCCGGGTAGCTGATTACATCAACCGGGGCGCGGGTGCCGACGACGAGGCAACGGGTTGGCGCATCGCTTCTATTTTCAAGGAAGTGGCCGGTGGGTTCCCCTGCACCAAATGTCGCCGCGTCACCGGGATGAAGAAGGGTCTCCGTGTCGCCTTCGATCACAGTAACGGTCCCCTCCAGCACATAGACCATCTCGTCTTCGGACTTGTGCCAGTGCTTGAGGGAAGAACGCGACCCCGGAGATAGTATCTCGATGAAGGCCCCAAACTGCGTGAGGCCCCCGGCCTCGCTGATCCAGAGAACCCGGCTCGGCCCGCACACGCTTTCTTCAGAGATGTCCTCCGCTATCATTTTGCCGGGTGTTACGATTGCCATTATTTCCTCCTCTCCAGCTCTGCGGGGTCGAAACAGCAAGGTTCGGTTGCTGCCGTCCGCTTGCGATCTCGGGCGGTTATGCGCCTCAAGTCGGCACAACAATGTCAGCGCTTCGTATCCAGCCACGGCCCGATCACCAACCTCTTCCATCTTCGCCGCAAACGGACCAGCACTGCTGAACATCGCAAACTGCGAAACGCCGCTATGAACATGTGGCGCGAAATTACGCTGTCGACCGCTGCATAACTGGCAACAGGGTGACCATCCTCGGCCCCACTCAAGTTAAGACGACGCTAGAGCTTTTCCAGGGCCGCTATGAGCGTCACCTTCTGGAAGGTGTCGGCCATTTCCCGCAACGGGAGGCTTCGGCGCTGGTCAGCGAGGAAATCCTGCGGTTTTGCCGAACCTGATCGGGTCTGAACAAATGTATGGTCCGGTTGTCGCTCGTGGTGCGAAGGCTTTCACATGAACGTCCGGGCGAGCAGCCACGCGACCGAAAGCGCGAGCGCCAGCGCCATCAGCCGGTTGAACAGGCGCATCCGGCCCTGACCGATCCGCGCGCCGCCCCATGCCCATAGCGCGAGCGACAGCCAGCAGATCGCGCCGAACAGCGCGGCGAATACGACCAGCCCCATCGCGCGATCAGCGAGCGGCAGTACGAAGGCCGAGAGCGAGCAAAACACCGCAAGCCATGCCTTCGGGTTTAATCCCTGCACCAGCGCGCCCAACCAAAAGCCGGGAGCATGGTCGAGGTCTTGCCGCTCGACCTTGCCGTCATCGCGCGCGAGGCCCAAGCCATCCACAACAGATAGGCGCTACCGATCAGGGTCATCGGTCGGGCAAGCGCCAATATCCATCCGGTTCCCGCCAACATGCCCGTGCCGAAGGCAAGCAGGAGCACGAGGAAACTCGCGGTCGCCCCGGTAACGAAGGCCAGCGCGCGCGTTGCGCCGTAGCGTGCGCCGGTCATCGCACCGATGATGTTGACTGGCCCCGGCGTGGCCGAGGCGGCCACGCGAAACCGGACGTGGCAAGAAGCGTCTCGAAAGGCGGCATGGTCAGCGCAACAGCGGCAGGCGGCCGCAAAACCGGTCCACGGCCTTGCGGGGACCGCCAAGCAGGATCGCCTGCGGCGCGTGGTCGGCCAGCGGCGCGGCGGCGATGCGGGCGGTATAATCCGCATAGTCTCTCGCCTCGAAGGCCGAGCGCATATAGGCCAGCCGGATCGGTAAATCTCCGGCGGCAAGGAACAATGCGGGCAGGTCGGCGGCGGGCGCACCGAGAATCGGCAGGGCGACGCTGGTGATACCGGAAAGCGTCACGCCGTCCTGCGTGGGGGTCGCGGTCCCCACCAGCTCGGGACGCAACTGGCCGAGGCTCATGCCGAGGACGGCGGCGAAATTGGTCTTGAGGCCGAGGGGCAAATCTTCGGCAAGGATGACGACGGGCTTGAACGACATGAAGAACGGTCCTTTTTTCGGAACGCTCTGACATGGATCAGCCCGGCGAGGATTGGATCAAATTGACCTTTCAGTGCCGGACCAGCGCGCCCGGTGTCACGCCGTAATGACGTCGAAACTGCCGGATGAGATGCGCCTGATCGCAGAAGCCCGCCGCGATGGCCGCCTCGGCCGCCGGAGTGCCGTCCAGCAGCATCCGGCGCGCTCGATCCACACGGGCTTGCACGATATGGGCGTGGGGCGTCAGCCCTGTAGCGCGTTTGACGCTGCGGATCAGATAGGATGCGTTCAATCCGGCATCGTCCGCCAGTTCGGCGAGCGTAAGCGTTTCTCCGGCTTCGACACCGGCCGCGATCCGCGCGCGGACCAGCCTGACGGCGCCCGGCTCCCGGCCCGCCGCGCGCAGTTCGGCCCCGCCATAGTGCGTGAACGCCTGAACCAGCACGTCATGGATGGCTTCTTCGACGGCGATCTGCCAATCCGCCGCCTCTTGGATATTGAGGCGATGGGTCAGTGCAGCGAGGGAGTGGGTCAGCTTCAACCCTTGGTCCTGCGGTGCGATAGCGGAAAACCCGCGCAGATGCCGCAAGTCCAGAATCGCGCGCACCGCGTTCTCGGAGGCATAGAGCATGTTGTAGCGAACGCGGCCGGCGGCGGCGTGGCCGGTATGCGGTTCCTCGGGGTTCATGAGCGATAGTGAACCAGCCGGCAAAACCATGCTCTCACCCCGGCAGACGTAGCCGCCCGCGCCTTCGGCGATAGCGCCGATGGCGAAGCCTTCATGTGCATGGCGGCCGAAAGTCTGTTTGCTGAACGCGGCCTCGAACAGTTCGATGCCATGATGCCAGCCAAGATGATGGTAGAGATTTCGCTGCATGGCGAAGCATTAACACCGGGGCGTAGGACATAGGAAGATAGGACAAAGTCTCTTTGCGTCACTTTGGCTGTGTCTTTATCGGATAGTGCAACAGCAACCGATAGCCGCCCCGGCGGCCGTGTCCCGGCATGGCCGCGCCGCCGATCCGCTGAGCCGGATCGGCGGAAAATTGGGCAATCAGAGAGTCTGCCGCTCACGTTGGCTTGCTCTAAATAGCTGTGCCATGGAGATGCGTTGATTTCGCCCTCGAATGTTCGCTGAAACTCAGGCGATGGTATGGGGCGCGTTTGTCGGTGCTTATACTATTAAAGCCCCATGCGATGACCTCTACGCCCTTCGCGACGGACGCATCGACCGCGGCGGCAACGTGGCTCGTGAACGTCTCACGTTCGGCCTGCGACAGTGACAGCCAGCTAGGCCTATAGTTGTAGAGTTCAACAAAAAATCTGCTGCATGTTGGCTTCCTTCCGAATGCGCTGTTGTCAGCAACGTCATTAAACCGTCATTTTCTGCCAGATCGGTTCGGTGCTCGCGAACCGTTCCCGGTAGTCGCCCGGCAGAATCCCAAAATTCCGGAGAAAGGTCCGGCGCAAATTCTGCTCGTCACCGAAGCCAGTTTTCGCGGCGATCGCCTTCAGCGAAGTGTCCTTTTCGAGCAAAGCCGAACAGGCGGCGTCTAACCGGATGAGCTCGATCGTCCTTCCCGGGGTGCGGCCGACGACGGCTGCGTAACGGCGGGCGAATGTCCGGGGAGCCATGTTGACCTGCGCGGCGAGTGTTTCAACCCGCAGGTCGCCATTGAGGCTGTTGGCGATCCAAGCATGAAGCTTGTCGAATGTTGGGTCCCTTGCGGTTTGGGACGCCAGCGGCGCGGAGAACTGGGACTGGCCACCGGGGCGCTTCAAAAACATGACCAGCATGCGCGCCAGAGCAATCGCTATGGCGTATCCGTGGTCGGCTTCTATCAGGGCAAGGGATAGATCTATGCCCGCCGTAAAGCCAGCCGAGCTCCAGATATCGCCGTCGGCAACAAACAAAAGATCGCGTTCGACTTCTATCCGCGGATAACGAGCGGCGAGCTCCTCGCCCGCTTGCCAATGGGTCGCGAGGCGCCGTCCGTCCGCTAATCCGGCCTCCGCAAGAAGGAAGGCGCCCGTGCATACCGAGCACACCCGGCGGGCGTCGGAACCGTGATGCGCGAGCCAGGCGACGGCGTCTAAGGGAACGGGAGGGCTCTGCGGGGGTCCGCCACCTGGGACGATCAGTGTGTCAATACTGTTCGCCTCAATGCCGCGCAGATCTACAGTGTCGATCGTCATACCGTTCGAACACTGAATGTGGCCCCCCGTAACAGATGCTATGACGACCTCATATCCGTTCTGATCATCATCGAGAAAGTCGCGAGCAAGATGAAAGACGTCCGCGGGCCCCGAGATGTCGAGCGAAGCCACATCCGGAAAAGTGAGGAAAACGATCTTTCGACGAGCATTCATCAATCGAACCATGAGAAGGCACCATCATCAGTGCGCTGGGCTCGCCAGGACATCGAAGATAGTTGCTTTTGGCGTGCGAACAATTATGGGACGCCGGGCATATTTTTGGCAATCTCGGGCAATCGCTCGATTGCCATGTGGCCCGGAAGAATTTCGAGTGCCTTCGAGAGCGTTGTCGAATCAGCAAGTTCGGGCCGGCCCGTGCCGTGCGGCGGTTGTGGGGCGTATTCAAAGATTAACTCGACAAGCCGACCGTGCTCCACACCAACAATGTGGGATACCATAGCCAGCCCGAAATCGACGCCCGCAGTCATGCCACCACCTGTGGCGCGGTTGCGATCGATCACCCAGCGGGCGTCCGTCGGTGTTGCCCCAAATAGCGCTAGGTGCTCGCGCGTAAACCAATAGGACGCGGCTTTGTAGCCGCGAAGAAGGCCGGCGGCTGCGAGAAGCAACGAGCCGTTGCAGACGCTTGTCACCCATTGCGCCCGCTGGCCGCGATCAGCGATGAAATCAATCGTCTTCTTGTCTTCCAACTGCGCAAAGAGAGCCTTGGTGTTGCCAGGGACGAACAAGATATCGGGATTTTCCCAGCAGTCCTCGAAGTCGTGTGTTGCCTCAATTGTAACTCCCGCGTCGGACCGGATCGGGCCCTTCTTCTGCCACACGATCTGCGTCTCGAAGCCAGGCAGAAAACTGAATGCTTGGAGAGGGCCGACAAGATCAATCAGCGTGAGCCCCGGAAAAGCAAGAGCAAGGATTTTCAAGTTCGACCTCTTTTTGATGGTTGAGGGAGTTGATCGGAGTGGCCGGATTTTGCAGTCGGGCGGTGCAAGGCGTCTATGACATAGAACCGTCAAATCCTGCCATTCGCGGGTGTGGATTTGGTCAGCGTAACTTGCAGCGCGCTTAGCCCATCACGATCACGGCCGCCACAGCCGGATTGGCCAATGCAACGAGCTCCGTCCAGCGAGTGCTATTGGGGTTGGGCCTCCAGCATCGGGACGGCGTCGAGAAGCATCTGCGTGTAGGAATGTCGGGGCGCCGTGAAGACTTGCGTCGCAGTCCCATGTTCGACGATCTCGCCGTGACGCATCACCACGACGCGGTCGCACAGGTGATGGACGACCGACAGGTCGTGGCTGATGAACAGCAGTGTGATGTTGAGTTTACGGCGCAGCTCCATCAACAGATTGATGACCTGCGCCTGGATCGACACATCGAGGGAGGCGACAGGTTCGTCGCAGATAATGACCTCGGGCTGCATGGCGAGCGCCCGCGCGATTGCGATGCGCTGGCGCTGGCCGCCCGAGAACTGGTGCGGATAGCGATCCGCCAGCGCCGGATCGAAGGCGACGGCGCGAAGCCACCGGTTGACGTAGTCGCGAGCACTGGTGCGCGTGCAGAAACCGTGCGCGATCGGCCCTTCGGCCATGGACTGGTAGATCGTACGACGGGGATCGAGCGAGGCGAAAGGATCCTGGAAGATCATCTGCACGTGGGTGCCGAGCTTACCCGTCGCGGAGCGCACCGGCTTGCCACCGATGCTGATCGTGCCTGACGTCGGCGGATAGATGCCGCACAATATGCGTCCGAGCGTCGATTTGCCGGAACCGGATTCCCCGACTAGGCCGAGGATCTCGCCGCGGGCGATGGTGAGGTCGGCGGATATCACCGCATGGACCGGACGGAGCTCCCGCGCCAGCCCCCAGCGCATGGCGAGTGCGCGCAGGAAGCCCATGCGCGGGGCGAAGATCTTTCCGACCGCCTCCGCCTTCAAGAAGGCCGTATCGGCTGCGGCGCCGATGGCAGCGCCGCCAAGCCCGCTCAGATCCATCGGACCGGCTGCTTCGGTCGCAGCGGACGCCAACGGCTCGCCGCGCTTCGAACGCGACGGCAGCGCGTCCAGCAACCCTCGCGTATAGGGATGCCGCGGACTGTGCAGGACCTGCCGCGCAAATCCCTGCTCGACGATCTTGCCGCGCCGCATGACCGCTATCCTGTCGGCGATAGAGGAGACGGTGGCCAGATCGTGGCTCACCCAGATCAGGGATATTCCGATCTCGGCGACCAGCGCTTTCACCATGCGCAAGATCTCGGCCTGCACCGAGACATCAAGCGCGGTGGTCGGCTCGTCGGCGATCACAAGCTGCGGGCGATGGAGAAGAGCGATGGCGATGGCGACACGCTGGCGCATGCCACCGGAGAACTCGTGCGGATACTGGTCCACCTTGCTTTCCGGATCGACGATCTTGACCCTCGCCAGCGCCTCGACCGCGCGGCGGCGTATTTCGGCCTCCGACACCTGCTCGTGCGCCCGAAGCGCCATGCCTATCTGGTCGATGATCCTGACCACCGGGTTCAGCGTCATCATTGGGTCCTGGAACACCATGGAGATGTCCTTGCCCCTTATCTTGCGCAGCTCCCTTTCACGCAGGCCGACCAGCTCGCGCCCATTGAAGCGGATGGAACTGCCCGACTGGATGCGACCGGTCTCATCCAGAAGGCCGATCAGCGAGAAACCGGTGATGGACTTGCCCGAGCCGCTTTCGCCGACCAGCCCCATGACTTCGCCGCGCTTCAGCGTGAAGGAGATGTCGTCCACCGACTTGACGGTGCCCTTGTCGGTCTCGAAATAGGTCCGCAGATTGCGGACATCCAGAAGATCACTCATTTGCGCAGCCTCGGATTGAGCTGGTCCCGGATCTGATCGCCGACCAGGTTGATCGCCATGATGAGGACGATCAGTGCGACGCCCGGATAGATCGCGATCCAGTAGCGTCCCGACATGAGATACTGGAAGCCGTTGGCGATCAGCATGCCGAGGGACGGTTCCGTCGGCGGCAGGCCGACGCCCAGGAACGAGAGCGTTGCTTCCAAGGAAATGGCGGAGGCGATCTGCACGGTGGCGACCACGATGAGCGGCGGCAGAGAGTTCGGCAGAATGTGGCGGGTGATGACAAACCAGCCGCTCATCGGCACGGAAAGGGCCGCCTGGACATAGTCCTTCTGGCGCTCGGCGGCTGCCGCGCCGTGGGCGGTTCGCACGAAGTAGGCATACTGGGCGAAGACTAGGGCGAGGATCAGCTGCGACTTGCCCTGGCCGAGGATCGCGGCCACGACGAAGGCCAGCAGGATCGCCGGGAAGGAAAGCTGGATGTCGACGATGCGCATAATGACGGATTCCGTGCGTCCACCGACATAGGCGGCAAAGCACCCCACCACGGCACCGATCGAGAAGGCGATGGCGCCGGCCACCAGCCCCATCTGCAGGGAAATGCGCAGGCCGTAGACGATGCCCGAAAGCAGGTCGCGCCCCTGGCTGTCCGTGCCCAGCAAATGCAGGATGCCGGTCGACCCCACATAGCCCGGCGGACGGCGGGCATCGCGCAGCACCAGCGCCTTCAGGTCATAGGGATCCTGCGGCACGATGAACGGCGCGAAGACCGCCATCAGGATGATGGCGACAACCACCGCAAGAGCGGCGACCGCGACCTTGTTGCGGCGGAACATGTGCCAGAACTCGGCGAGCGGCGAGACGGATCTCACCGCGCTGGCTTCCATCGACATCTCAGCGCCTCCCCTGCCGCAGGCGCGGATCGAGCGCCGCATAGGCGAGGTCCACGCACAGATTGATGACCACGAACAGCGCCGAAACCAGCATCAGGTACGCGACCATGACGGGCCGGTCGAGCGAGGTGATAGAATCGACGATCAGCTTGCCAAGGCCGGGCCAGCTGAAGATCGTTTCGGTGACGAGCGCGAAGGCAAGCGTCGACCCGAGCTCCAGCCCGAACACCGTGACGAGGGGAATCGAGATCAGCTTGAGCACGTGGCGGCGCAGGATAGTCCCTTCGGAAATGCCGGCGGCCCGCGCGAATTTGATCGTATCGGTCAGCATTACCTCACGGGTGCCGGAGGCAGCCAGCCGGCACATCATCGACAGCTTGAACAGCGACAGGTTGAGGGCCGGCAGGATGAGATGCGACCACCCGTCCAGGGTAAGAAAGGAAAAAGGGATACCGAACAGGTCCGCCGTTTGCCCGCGACCGCCGGCTGGAAGGATACCGAACTGCACGGCGAAAACCATGATCAGCATCAGTCCGATCCAGAAGGTCGGCACCGAAAAGCCCAGGATCGACACCGCCATGATCGCCTTGGCGAGCAGACTGTCGGGCTTGTAGCCGGCATAGACGCCCAGCGGAATGCCTATCAGGGAAGCGAACAGCACCGCGATCAGCGTCAACTCCAGCGTCGCCGGCAGGCGCTGCGCGATCAGCGTGACGACCGGCATGTTGAAGACGAAGGATCGCCCCAGATCGCCGGTCAACAAGCGCTGCAGGAATTGGAAATACTGCTCCCACAGGGGTAGATCGAGCCCGTATTGCGCGATGACCTGCTGGCGCATCTCCTGCGTCACGTCGGGCGAGATCAGAACGTCGACCGGATTGCCGATGACGTAGACGCCCATGAAGACAAGCATGGACATGACCAGGAGTACGAAGAGCGCCTGTCCCAATCTGCGAAAAATGAAGGATGCCATGTCTGCCTCTGGGTGGATGCGCATAAGGGGGCAAAGCGCCCCCAAGGTTTCAGTGCCAGCCGCGCTCGATCTCGTGACGAGTTTCCTCGACGCCGACCTGCCAGATCGCCAGCATGTCTGCGTCGGACCGCTGAAAAACGCCGTGATAGTTGCCTTCGGCGATACGCTCGCGCTTGCGGCCGGCATCGACCCGCGCGGCGGCCGCAAAGTCGATCCGCTCCTTCTGGAAGTTCGGGATCGGCGCACCCTCCAGGCGAGTCCAGGGGAAATTCTCCATCCAGCTCGCATGCGAAGCGGCGGGATCGATTTCCAACACCTTGGCCATGGTCTTCGGCGCACGCCACCAATCATGCAGCTTGACCGAGCAGTCACGGTTGCGGTTCATCCATTCGCTAATCACCGGGTTGATCGGCGTGTTACCACCATGACCGTTCACGATGAGGATGCGCCGGAAGCCGGAGCGATGGAGGCTGTCGAGCATATCCTCGAACACGCCGATATAGGTGCGTAGCGACAGGCTCACCGTGCCGGGGAAATCGGCAAAACCCGAGGCCATGCCGTAGGGCAGGCACGGGAAGACCGGCACCCCGAGTGGCTCGGCCGCCTCCACGGAAACGCGCTCGGCCAGGATCATGTCGGTGGCGAGACTGAGATAGGCGTGCTGCTCGATGGAGCCGACCGGCAGAACGCAGCGATCATCCTGCTTCACCCGCTCCTCGACCTGGCTCCAATGCATGTCCTGAATACGCATAATCCGTCCTTCTCGCTGCTCGGCCACACCTCCGGGACGTCGCCCGTCCTCACCATCTCTCGGGGAGCCGTTTCTTGAATTTAGTTCTTTATGGATCAAAAATTACGATTGACGCAAGGGTTTTACGCCAAATAAGGTTCCATTTGAGATCAATATCTATTTTGTGTGAGATAACGGTATGGACGAGGCGATGCGTCAGGCACTGTTTGAGGGGCGGGCCGGCCGGGAGGAACCCCTGGCCTCGCCCGGCACCAAAATCGACGCCCTCATGCACGCGAAGCTGTGGGACAATCCCTGCTGGTTCTCGTTCCGGCTGAACTATCTGGCCCTCCATTTCAACAACCCGGTCTATGGTTACATTCAGCAGCAGCTTGGCCTGCTGCGCCCCGAATTCGTGGTGCTGTGGTCGCTTCATCTGGGCGGAAGCTCGACGCTGACCGATGTCGTGCGCTCCTCCGGCTTTCCGAAGAACACGCTGAGCCGCGCGGCAAACAAGTTGACACGTCTGGGCATGATCGATCGCCAGACCGACCCCGACGATCAGCGTCGCATCACGCTCGAGCTGACCGGGAAAGGCCGGGAAGCGGTGGACGCCACCAAGGGCATGATGATCGAGCACGAGCGGCGCATGCTGGAGTGCCTCAGCCCCGCCGAGCGGCTGAACCTTTCCGAAATTCTGACCAAGCTGGTCACGGCATCGGGCCAATGGCCGCAGATGATCGATGGCGACCAACCGGACGAAGGCCTGTGATCCGCGAGACGTTTCGGACGATGCCAGACGGTGGCGAATGCGCCACCCAATACAAAGAGAGAGGAACCAAATGCCAATGAAATCCATCCTACGCGCGGCCCTGGTGGCCACGATCCTGTCCTCACCCGCCGCCGCGCTTGCCGCGGATCTGGTGATCGCGACGAAGAACGGTCCGGCCTCGATGGACCCGCACTTCACCGCGACGTCGGCCAATGCCGAGGCGACCAAGCATATCTTCGACACGCTCCTGCGCTCCGGCAACAACCTGGAGATCCTGCCGTCGCTGGCCACCAGCTGGCAGGCGCTGGACGACACGACCTGGGAGTTCAAGCTGCGCCAGGGCGTGAAGTTCCACGACGGCTCCGACTTCACTGCCAAGGACGTGAAGTTCTCCATCGAACGCATCCCCAACGTCACCGGGCCAAACCCCTCGACCATCTACGTGCGGCGCGTGGCCAGCGTCGAGATCGTCGACGACTACACGGTGCGCGTGAAGACCAACGGCCCTGCGCCCACCCTGCCCAACGATTTCATTCGCCTGTTCGTCGTATCCCACAAGGCCGCGGCCGATTACTCGACCAAGGACAGCTCGGCCGAGGGCTTCAACACGGGCAAGGCGACCATCGGCACTGGGCCCTACAAGTTCGTCAGCTGGGCGCCGACGCAAGACCTGGTGCTGGAGAAATTCGACGGCTACTGGGACGGCCCGCAGCCCTGGGACAAGGTGGTGCGCAAGGAAATCCCTAATGACGCGGCCCGCGTCGCCCAGCTGAAGGCCGGTCAGGTCGATCTCATTTCCAAGGTGCCGGCGACCGATCTCGCCAGCATCGAGTCCGATTCCGCACTGCAGGTGATCAAGACGGAATCGATCTACATCCCCTACCTTGAGTTCGATTTCCGCAAAGACGCTCCGCAGGTATGGGACAATGCCGGCAAGAAGCTCGACAAGAATCCCTTCCTCGATCCGAAGGTGCGGGAAGCCTTCGATCTGGCGCTCGACCGCGAAACCATCGTGGAATTTGCGCTCGAGGGAATGGGCGTCGTCTCCACGCAGCTCGTCAGCCCCAACATCTTCGGCTACAACAAGACGATCGCGGCACCGGCCTTTGACGTCGAGAAGGCGCTCAAGTTGATGGCTGAGGCCGGATACCCCGACGGCTTCAAGGTCGCGCTCAGCTACGCCAACGACCGTATGCCGACGGAACTCGGCCCGACCGTCGCCCAGATTCTGGCTGCGATCAATGTGACCGTCGAGGTACAGGGCGTGCCGGCTGCGGTGTTCAACCCCGCCAAGACGCGCGGCGAATACTCGCTCTACATGGCCTCCTGGGGCACGCTAACGGGCGAAGCCAACTATATGCTGTCGTCGCTGATGCACACCAACGACGCGGCCAAGTCGCTCGGCGCCTTCAACGTACGCGGCTATTCCAACCCGCAGATGGACAAGCTGATCGAGGATGCGGCGGTCGAGATGGACGAAGGCAAGCGCCGTGCGCTGCTCGAGGAAGCGAACCTGCTGGTGGCGACCGACCGGCCCGACCTGCCTTTGGCCACCAATCTGTCCGCCTGGGGCGCCAAGGCTGACACGGTGACCTACGACCCGCGCTCGGACGAGGATACGCTGGCCATGGATGTCCATCCCAAGCAGTAATCCGCCAATCTGCCCTAGGGCACCGGTCAAGACCGGTGCCCTTTCTCGTATCGATCGGAGAGTTCCATGACGAAATTCGCCCTTGCCATCCATGGCGGCTGCGGCGTGATGGCCAAGCTTGACCTCAGCGAGGCCGAATGGGTCGCGGCCCGGCACGATCTCGGGCGCGCCCTGAAAGCAGGCTACGCCATCCTGGAACGCGGCGGGAGCGCCATCGACGCGGTGCAGGCTGCCGTCGTCGTCATGGAGGACAGTCCGCATTTCAACGCCGGCCATGGTGCGGCGCTGAACGAAAACGGCATCCATGAACTGGATGCCTCGATCATGGACGGAACGACGCTCGCCGCCGGTGCGGTCTGCGCTTCTCGCCATATCCGCAATCCGGTGCTTGCTGCGCGTGCCGTCCTCGAACACGGCGACACGATCCTGCTCGCCGGCCCCGCCGCGGATCGCTTTGCCGAGGCCAAGGGACTGACGGTGGAGGAACAGGCCTATTTCACCACCGAACGGCGCAAGCAGGCGCTGGCCGCGATGAAAGCGCATGTCGCCGCCGGCACGCAGGTTGCCGCCAGCGAGTCCGAAAAGCACGGGACGGTGGGCGCGGTCGCGCTTGATCAGTATGGCCACCTGGCCGCCGCCACCTCGACTGGCGGCTACAACAACAAGCCCGACGGGCGGATCGGCGACAGCCCCGTCATCGGCGCCGGCACCTATGCGCGTGACGGCGTCTGCGCCGTCTCCGGCACCGGCAAGGGCGAGTTCTTTATCCGCCATGTCGTAGGCCACGAGGTCGCCGCGCGTATGGCCTATCTCGGCGAGGACGTCAGGACGGCCTCGGCCAAGGTCATCATGGAGGACATGAAGCCGCACAATATCGGCGCAGGACTGGTCGCCGTCGGCGCTGACGGCACCGTCGCCGCTCCTTACAATACCGACGGCATGTTCCGCGGCTGGGTCACCGACAAAGGAGAATTCCATGTCGCCTCTCATGAAGAGATCATGCTCGCCTTGTAAACGAAGCATCCGGGGCCGCAGTGATCACCTTTTGTCGCGGGAGGTAGAGACGAACGGTGTAGTTCCAGCACCCTTTGTCCATTCCCCGGGTCCGAAAGAAATGTAGATTTCTTTGCCATACCGGTAATCACGTCCGGCGGGTCAGACCACGAAGACCGGTAAAGCTCTCGCGAAGTCGATGGTCCTCATATCCGTTATACCCTTTCTGCAAAAAGGTATAACGCAGTGCGGGCGATCCACTATGCTGTAAGTACGCGATAGGCGCACCCATGGCCCCAGGGGTGCGGCGCGCTGCCACTTTCCCTGCCATATCGCTTACAACTCAGATCACTTGCTCCATAATACCGGACAAGTCCACCGGCAGTTGCAAATTTTTCCACCCCGGAAAACGATAACGAATCAGTTGTATTCGCGACGGGGACATATAATGCGATTCTTCCTTGGCCTTCTCGCGTTCGGTGCTCTTATTGCCGCGTCCATCCTCGTCTTGCCCAGATTCGTTTCGAGCGATTGGATGCGCGCCGAACTCAGCCGAAAGCTCTCGACTGCAACAGGCAGCTCAATTGCCTTGAAAGGCCCCGTCAGGCTGTCCGTATTCCCGCATGTGGCGGTGGTTGCCGAAACTGTCGTGCTATCGAGCGAAGAGGCGGGCGTCACAGCCGAAATCGGAGAGGTTGCGGGCTCAGTAACACTCTCCTCCCTCTGGTCGGATCGCTTGCACATCAAGGAGATCAGGCTGGCTCGGCCGGTCATCACATTGCACGAGAAGACAGGCAAAGCATCGCCCGCAGAAGGCGGCAATCTGGGCCGAGCCAAGCCAGGCGATCCGCTTGCCGCGCTTGTCAGTTTCCTGGAGCGAAGTGCAATCGACTCGGTCTCGGTTGTCAGTGGCACTTTGAGACAGCAAAGCACTGCCGGTGCGAAGCAGGTCATAACCGATATCGACCTTTCACTCGCAGTACCCGACATCGACGATCAACTTTCCCTTTCGGCGAGCGCCCGTATCGAGGAACGCCACTACCAGACGACGCTCGCGATCTCCTCCGTGCGCCCGTTGCTTGAACGACAGCCAGCTGACCTGAGCCTTTCCTTCGAGGCGGATCCCGCCCCCGCCCCCGGGCTCTCCGCATTCGAGGCCACCGGACAAGTCGCCCTCAACACCAATGGCAGCTACCAGATCCGCGGCGGCAAATTGCTCGTTGGAGACGAGGCTCTTGGCCTCGACGCACTCTTCATACCCGGCAATCGCCCGCGGTTTCTCGCTGACATCGACGCCGAGCGGTTGGACCTGAGCTCATTTCTTGAGGCTACTACCTCGGCTTCGTCGCAACCCAACGCGAAATCGGAGAAGTCGGGCGCTTCGACGGGTTTGCAGCTTCTGACCGGGTTCGATGCCGATATCGGCGTGAACATCAGGGATCTTGTCCTTGGTGATATCTCGGCATCAGACGTTGCCTTGGCGGCAACGCTTAAGGACGGACTGGGTTCGGCAAGGATAGAACATCTCGGCATCGATGCCGGCAGCGTCGCGGCAAATATCTCTGCCGATATTCGCGAGGTTGAGCCGACCTTCAAGGGCCGCATATCCAGCAGCGGGCTCGATGTCGCCAAAGTGGCAAATCTGACCGGGCAATCCGTTCCTTTGACCGGGTCTGTCACGATCGATACCCGGTTCGCGTTTCGCGGCCTCTCGGGGGATGCCCTGAGAAAAACAATCAACATGACCGGCAGCCTGGGCCTGCACAGCGCCACCTTCATCGCGCCGGGCGTCGCCGATCCCTCGTTGAGCGAAGTCAAGATTAAGAAGCTGGCACTCAGGATCGATGACTTTGCAAAACCGGGGCGTCTGTCGGGCAGCCTGGCCTGGCGCGGGAAACCTGCCGAAGTCGACTTGCAGCTACCGTTAGGCAGTCTCTTGGCCGGGGACCTCAACTCGGGGGGAATACCCCTGAAGCTTGACATGCGTATGCCGGGAGCGGCTCTTTCGCTTGATGGCAAAGCGGCCATTCCGAACGGCTATGCCGGCAAGCTGATTTTTTCGACAGCGGACGTTCGCGGGTTCCTTGGCTGGCTTGGACAGAGCGGCCCGGACAACATCGACCTATTTGCGTTCAACGGTGATGTCAGCGCGAGCCCGGCGAGCGTTCAGTTCGAAAGTGCCACTTTGTCGGTCAATGGTGTCGAGGGGACCGGGAGTGGATCTGTCCAATTCACGACACCATTGAAGATATCCAGTGCCCTCAAGTTCGCACAGCTAGATTTTGCGCGTCTCGCCGGCGCGCGCTCGAGTGCACCTCAATCGAAGGCGCAGGGAGCTGACCCTGCGCCCGATGCTCCGTTGGATTTCTCCTCGCTTCGATTGATCGACGCATCGATTAGTGTCAACGCTGATAAACTTGGATACGGCAACGTATTTGCAGGGCCGGTGGCAACCACTCTTACCGTTGCCGATGGAGTCGCAAGTCTCAGCCTTCCTGAAAGCCCGTTCTATGGCGGCCATATTACCGCAAGCCTGAGGGCCGACGGCTCCGGGTCAGAACCGTCGATTGCTTTAAACGCCTCGATCGCGGGCGCTTCGGTGGCGCCGCTTCTGACCGACATGGCAGGCTTCAGACATCTTGAAGGCGCGCTGCAGGCCAAGCTCGACATAACGGGAGCTGGCAGCACGACTGGCACACTCAAACAATCGCTTCAAGGCAGCGCGGATGTCCGATTTTCCGATGGCGCCATCCGCGGCATCGATATCGCCGACGCCTATAACAACCTCGTTGGCCTGATGTCGTCGGGCTTCAAGCAGAATGAAAGCCAAGCGACAGGGTTCACTGAACTCAGTGCCTCGTTTGCCGTTGATAGCGGCGTTGCGCGAACCGAGGACATCAAGCTAATCGGCCCGCTCGTGCGCATGAACGGGACCGGGGAGGCAAACCTTGCGGACGGACAGCTGAAGTTTCGGCTCGATCCGCGGGTGGTCGCATCGCTGGATGGACAGGGCGCCGAGATCTCAACTGAGGGAATCGGAGTTCCGATCCTGATCGAGGGGCCCTTTGCCCGTCCTCGCATATATCCCGATCTGTCGGGACTTTTGAAGAACCCCACCGCTGCCTTGGCGACGCTGAAGAAGTTCGGATTGCCGACCGACAAGCTGCGGATCGATGACCTGCTCTCCGACAAAGCGACCGGAGGATCCTTGCGCGACATCGTCGGCGGCGCCATCGACAAGACCCTCAAAGGCGAGCGAAACCAACTTTCCATCGAGGAGATCATTGACGGCAATGTTGCGCAGAGCGACAAGGCGCCCCCGGGCCAGCAAGCCGACGAAGACCCCGCTACTCTCGAACCCGCGGCCAGGCAACTGGTCCCTGGAGCGGAGCAGCCCGATCAGGACGCGGGCACGTTGGGAAATCTGTTCAACCGGCTGCTCCAATTGAGAAACATCGCAGGGTCCGGATTGTTGCTGTTCCCGGGCGCGGAGATGCCCAAAGATGGGCAAAGCCTCCTTACGCCGCCTAATGAGAAGAGGCGCCTTGCGGCGCCTCTGGGAAATCCACCTCTCACAGTCCATTTTTATGCGTAGGCCACATTCTGCGGCGCCAGCGGTGCCTTGCCTCTGATCGCATCTGACAGCTTCTCTGCCACCATCATCACGGGGCTGTGCAAGTTCGCATTGGTAATTCGCGGCATCACGGATGCGTCGACGATGCGCAATGCTTCGGCGCCGTGTACTTTGCCATCGCTATCAACGACTGCCATGTCGTCCGACCCCATTCGGCAGCTAGAACATGGATGATATTGCGTGTTGACGTTCGTCCGAAGCCAGGAGAGCAGGTCGGCGTCATTCATTTTATAAAGGCCAGGATCGACCGGTTTCCCGCGCAACTTGTCCCACGCCGATTGGTGAACGATCTCGTCTGTGTGCCGAATGCCGTCCATGAGGTCGATCTGGTCTTCCCTTTCGGCGAGGTAGTTCAGCACGACTTTTGGCAACACAAGAGGGTCAGCTGACGTTAGTGTAACAGCACCACGGCTGCGCGGAAGTGCAAGGCAGGTCTGATAAACAAAACCGTCTTCGGCCGTTACACTTCCGTGAGACAACTCACCCAGAACGGGCAGGAATTCGTGCTGGATATTTGCGTATTCAGCCCGCTCGCTACTTTTGAAAAACGAGCCCGTTTCCCACAAGTTGGTAGCGCCAAGACCGGACCTCAGGAACAGCCATTGCGCACCGACCGCTGCCATCTTGAACAGGTTCATGTTGACGCCTGGGGAGACACCTGTACGGGCCGCGCGATACTTTACCGAAACCGCAATGTGATCCTGAATCCCCTTTCCGACCCCCGGTAGATCGATTGCCGTCTCGATACCTAAAGCTGCCAATTCAGCCTTCGGCCCTACCCCGGAAAGCAAAAGGACATGCGGTGTATTGAACGCGCCGCCGCAAACGATGACTTCTCGCGCAGCAAACACGTCGTGAACCGCTCCGTTTTGTTCGAAGCGCACACCTACCGCACGCCGCTTGTCAAAGAGGACACGGTGCACGAGTGCATTTAGCTTGAGGTGTACGTTGCCCTTCCTGAGTGCCGGCCGAAGGTATTGCCGTCCGGAGCTTGCGCGGATCCCGTGGTCGATGTTCGCCTGATAAGCGTGCACGCCCTCCTGTCGAAAGGCGTTGTAGTCTGCATTCAGAGGATGGCCGGCCTGTTGTCCCGCTTCCAAGAACGCCCGAAACAACTCATGTTGGGCCTTCATGGTCGTTATCGAGATTGGCCCGTCGCTTCCTCGATACTCGTTCCCGCCGCCGTCGAAGCTCTCCAACCGCTTGAAATAGGGAAGGCAGTGCGCATACGACCACTCCGGCAGATCATAGTCGCGGGCCCACCGGTCGAAGTCGCGAGGGTTTCCGCGCACATAAACCATGCCGTTCAGGGAACCCGATCCGCCGAACATCTTACCGCGAACATGCGTGACATGACGCGGACCCAGTTCAGGTTCGGGGCCAGTGTCGAACGACCATATGCGCCTCTTGTCAGTCAGCGGATAGGAAAGCGCCGCCGGCATGCGAACAAAAACGGAATTGTCCGAAGGGCCTGCTTCGAGAACCAAGACGCGGACAGCGGGATCCTCGCCCAATCGCTTGGCCACGATCGAGCCGGCGGCACCCGAGCCAATCACAACGTAGTCGTAGCTTTCTTTCGCCATTACAAACACTTCCCGTTAAAAGGCGCTCTTCAGTGTCGGGTGCAGAATGCAGGGTGCGCGCCCCAACGCCAAGCCCCAGGAGCGATGCTGGTGCTCACGAACGCGGTAGGACAACCGATAGTTCTGCGCTATTCTCTGACCGTGTTAGCGGAGTAGCTATCAGTGCGGGTATACCCCATTCGGGATATTGATGGCTTAGCTGTCGTCGGAGAGGTTTGGGCAGCTCGCAAGGAGCTAACCAGTGCAAAAAAACTTGGAAGGGCGAGAGCATAAAATTGAGCACGACGAATGAGAAGCTGGATGCCCGCGCGGCGGTCGCCTTTGCACGCGAACTTTATCAGTCCACCGGGCGACATGAGTATCCCGCGGTTCTTTTTTCTGCGCTTCGGAAAGTTGCGCCATTCGACATCTATACGGTCACCGTATTCTCAGCGAGCGCCCGTCCTTTCTTCCTGTTCGGGAACCTTGCGGAGTTTGTTTCTTCGAAGGTGATCGATAAATTTCTTTCCGGTACGTATCTGCTCGATGCAGTTTACACGGCGTGCTGCGAAGGTGTTGCTCCAGGTTTGTATCGCCTCACCGAACTCGCTCCGGACAACTATTTCTCGAGCGATTTCTATAACTCGTCGGATTTCCATCCCTGCGTATCGGATGACGCAGGTTCGTTGGCCGAAGAAATAGTCTATATGGCTACGCCGAGCGACGACCTTTACCTCGTGATATCGCTGATGCGGCGAAAGGGAGATACCCCTTTTGATGAGGCCGAGTTCGATAACCTGAAGCTTTTGCAGGACGTCGTGATAGAGACCTCGGTCGGGCACTGGAAACAGTCCGTCTCGAGTTCCGTGGCTGTAGATTCATCCTCGCAATCGACGCTCGAGAAGGCCGTCGCCACCTTCGCGAAAGACAAGCTTTCGCCGCGTGAGCAGACGATCGTCAGCCTTCTCCTGCGCGGGCACTCCACCTTGTCCGTCGCGCACAACCTCGATATTGCCGAAGGAACCGCGAAGGTCCATCGACGCAACATCTACGACAAACTGGGGATCACGAGCCAGGCGGAGATGTTTCTCATGTTCTGCGCCCATATCATCAACATAAGGTGACTGGGGCGCCGCCGAGGCACCCATTCAGGTCTTTTCGGGCGGTTCAGCAACGTTCTGAGTGTAGGGCACGCCGGAACGGTACCAGTCGGCTTTCTCGATCTCTTCGAAAAGAACGATCGTGTCAGCTGCAGGGATCCCCATCACGATCGAGAAAACCTTTGTAATTTCTGAGGCGACAGCGTCCTTCCGTTCCTGATCGCGGCCGGGAAAGAGCGAAATTCTGACAATCGGCATTTCTCTGATCAACCTCCATGCTTAATTGAGGACTCGGGATCTCCGAGTCCTCAACGAATTGTCCATCAAAGATCCATCGGCCAGGTATCGGACAGCTTGTAGCCGGTCGGGAAGGGATCGCTCGGATCCAGCATCAGCTGAGACGTACCGCTCACCCATGCACGGCCGGAAATAATCGGCCGGATTCCATTCCGCTCGCCTACTTTGACCTCGCTGTCGATACTGCAATGGAATTCAGTATCGATCAGCGAAAGGCCAACAAACTTCTCGCCGACCTTCAGCTGCCCCTTCGCATGAAGCACTGCCATTCGAGCCGAGCAACCTGTACCTGTGGGAGACCTGTCGATCTTACCCGGCCGAATAGCGACCGCGT
The DNA here is from genome assembly GCF_001424825.1 of Ensifer sp. Root31. Classification (NCBI taxonomy): domain Bacteria; kingdom Pseudomonadati; phylum Pseudomonadota; class Alphaproteobacteria; order Hyphomicrobiales; family Rhizobiaceae; genus Ensifer; species Ensifer sp. Root31. The sequence goes on from NZ_LMCO01000022.1 coordinate 120,907, forward strand.
TTTTGCCCTTCATCACGCCGTTTTCGATGTAAACGGGATTGGTGAATTGGCAGAATGAGATGTGGTTCCAGTCTTTCTCAGGGTGCCTGAAGCCCAGTTGCTCATTCGCCGCCTTCGTGATCCGCATGCCCAGTTGCGCGAGCTCACGGGCATTTTCGGGTTCAAGCGACAAGCCGAGCGTCGCCGCATCCACGAACACGAAACTGTCTCCACCATAGGCGGTGTCGACGCGGACCGTCCCGAACCCTTCCAGCTCCAACGGAACGTCGAGCTTGTCGGCAAACGAGGCCACATTACGAACGTGGATTCGCTCGGCCTTGCCATCCTTGCACTCGGCCTCCACTTCGATCAGACCGCCTGGGGGTTCCAGAACGAGACGCGTGACGGGCTCTTGCATCGGTATGATCCCGGTGTCGAGCAGGACCGTGGCGACACATATCGAATTGGAGCCGGACATCGGCGGAACGTCGGCCGGCTCCATGATGATCCAGCCCATCTGCGCCTGCGGATTCTTGGGCGGTACCAGCACATTGACGTGCCGGAACACGCCCCCACGCGGTTCATTTAGAACAAAGTTGCGCAGTGTTCCGTCGTTCTCAATCCACCGTGCCTGTTCCCAAACGGTGTCCCCGGGCGGCGGCGCAACGCCGCCGACAATGACGTCACCGACTTCGCCTTCTGCATGGCACGTGACGACGTGGATGATTTTCTTCGATCGCATGATAACTCCCTTCTTGGATTTTCGACAGCCACTCAGTGGGCAAGGACCACGACGTCCTCTGGTCGCCACGAAATGGAAACGTTGCCACCTACCGGCGGAATATCGCTGATGCCGGTACGTTGGATTCGGATATGTGTGTTCGAGCCCACGAGCGCATCTACGAAGGTGCGACTGCCGAGGAACGTCGACTGCCGGCATACCGCCGTGGCCGAAGTGCCCTCGCCGCTTCCCGCGCCAGGGTTCGACTGGAGTGTGATTGCCTCGGGTCGAAGGGACACGGTGACCGCCTGCCCGTCCTTGGCAACGACGTCTTGGTTGGAAAAAAAGACCGTGCCATCCTTCGCGCGAAGATGGGTGCCCGTCGGTCCTGTTCTCACCACCGTCGCGGGGATCAGATTGGTCTCTCCGAGAAACTTCGCTGCAAAAAGCGATCGTGGCTTGCGATAGATGTCGTGTGGCGTATCGACCTGCAGGATTTTACCCTTCTCCAGAAGAACAATGCGGTCGGACAGGAACAGCGCCTCATCCTGGTCGTGGGTAACGTAGAGAAATGCCGCACCAGTCGCCTCATGGATCCGCTTCATCTCGGCAAGCATGTGTTGACGAATCTTCAGATCGAGCGCGGCCAACGGCTCGTCGAGAAGCAAAACCTCTGGTTCGTTGATGAGTGCTCGGGCGAGCGCAACCCGTTGGCATTGCCCGCCACTCAGTTCATGGATGTAGCGGTGTTTGAACTGGTCCAGCTGCACCACGGAGATCATGTGCTTGACCCGTTCTGTGACCTCGCGTGACGGCAAGCGCTTCACTCGCAGACCGAACGCAATGTTGTCGAAGACATCCAAATGGGGAAAGAGGGCATACCGTTGAAAGACCATGTTGACCGGGCGCCGATCGGGCGGCGTGCCGTTTACGGACTTTCCTCCTATTTTGATCTCGCCTTCCGTCGGATCGTCAAACCCCGCCACCATCCGCATGAGGGTGCTCTTGCCGCATCCGCTTGGACCGAGAAGCGTGACGATCTCACCCTTTTCGATCGTCAGATTGACGTCATGGAGGGCGACGTAGGTGCCGAACCGCTTGTGAACATTGCGAATTTCGATGATTGGATTTGCCATAGTCAATTGCCTCCGTCGGCAGCATTGTCGATCATTGTCGCTCGACGAATTCGCGTCATGATCACCGCCCCCACGAGCAGTAGGACGGAGAAAAGAAGAGCGAGCGTTGAAACGGCATTGATGAGAGGCGTCACGGTTCGACGCATCATCGACCAAATGAACAGGGGAAGTGTGGTCTCGGTCCCAGATACAAACGAGGTTACGACGAATTCATCGAACGACACCGCAAAGCTCAGAATCGTGCTGGCGACCAAGGTGGGCATTGCGAGTGGTAGCGTAACCCGCCAGAACGTTTCCAAGGTCCCTGCCCCAAGGTCCCTGGCGGCATCCTCTAGAGAAGGATCGAAAAGAGCGAGCTTTGCGCGCATTGCCACCATCAACATCGGGAGGGTCAAAACGACATGCCCGAGAATGATAGTCAGCAGGGATAGCGACAGTCGGATTTGTGCGAAACCAACCAGCAGTGCAACGCCGATAAACAAAGCGGGCATCGCAATCGGAATGATGCACATGAGCTCGAGCACCAATTTGCCCCGGGACGAAAGCCGCAGCCAGGCTAGTGACGCAAAAGCGCCGAGAACAAGCGTGATCACTGCAGTCGCGCTAGCAATGAGAAGGCTTCTTCCCAACGCCGCGAGAAGCTGCCCATTCCCTATCAAGTCGGCGTACCAGCGCAAACTGAAGCCTTCAAACGGAAAGGAGAGCGCAGGTGTGCTGTGAAAGCTGAACAGCACAATGACTGCGAGCGGGCCGAGGAGAAATGCCACGATAAGATAGACGACGGCGCGCAACAGCATCTCATTCCTCCTTCAGACTACGGGCGCGTTTGGTGTTGGGAACGAGGCCGGTCACGCGCCCGATCAAGATCAAGGTGCCGTAGACGGCGACAGAAATGGCGAACATGATGAACGCTTGAGCGGCTCCCAGCGGCCAGTTGCCGCTCCGCCTGAAGTAGTCGGCAATCAGGAGCCCCGTCGTCTGTCCGGTCGTGCCACCGAGCATCTGAGGGGTCACATAGTCACCAGCGGCAAGCAAAAACGTTAGCGTGAAGGCGCCGATCAGACCGTTGGCCGCGTTCGGCGCCACAACCTTCCAGAATGCGCCAAAAGGGCCCGTTCCAAGGTCGCGGGCTGCTTCCAAAAGCTCTTTCTTGATTTCGCTGAACGACGAAACAACAAGCAGCACGCAAAACGGCAGGTAGATGTGCACCAATGCCAGAGCGACCGCAAAACGGCTGAACAACAAGGCTTCAATCGGCGCGTCGATCGCGCCAATTTGAATTAGCAAAGTGTTGAGCAAACCATTCGTACCCAACATCGTTCGCCATGCGTAAATGCGAACGAGATAGCTGGAGAACCAGGTGATCAACACGGCATAGTAGACCGTTTTCGATTTTGTCACATAGGTAAGATAGTACGCGACCGGGATCGACAGGGCGACGGAAGCCGCGGCAGTCACCAGGCCGATCGCGACAGCATTGAACGTGACGTCAATGAAGAGAGCCGACGTTAGTGATTTAATATAGTTGGACAGGGAGAAGTCGGGAACAATGCGAAAACCCGAACTCGTCCAAAAGCTGTAGACGAGCAGGAATCCTGCCGGCAGGAAAAACAGAAGCGCCATTGACGCACCAGCTGGCGCGGCCAAGAGCCATCCAAGAGAGCGTTGATATCTCATTGTGGTATCCTAGGTCGCCTCTACCGCTTTCCAGCGATAGAGGCGGCATTGAAACTACTTACCAGCCTTGAAAGACTGCCATGCCTGCAGCCAATCGCCGTAGCTGGCGATATCGGAATCGCTGGCTGCGGGAGGTATGCCCGGAAGGCCCGCCTTAAGCATTTGGTCGACCTGGTCGAACGCAAAGCGCTTGCGAGATTTTTCATCCAGGAATTCAACGGCCTTCTTCGAAACCGGCGCTTGGTTGACAGCCATGGCAACCTTTGCCTGAACCTCGGGATTCAAAGCCTCATTGATGAAGGCTTGGGCCGTTTCTTCATTGTCGCAGGAAACCGGCATGAACCATGCGTCGACCCACAGCACCGCCCCTTCCTTGGGGTAGGCAATCTCCAGTTCGACATTCTGCTGCTGAGCCTGGACGATGATTGCCGGATCGGCACACACCACAGCGTCGATCTCGCCCGAAACCATGAAATTGATCAGCTCACCCATATTGAGTGCGATGAGCCGAGCGTGATCCCGCCACTTTCCGAACTCTGTGAACGCGGCGTTGACTTCGTCCCGAGTGAGCTGCGGGTACTTCTCGCCCAAACCCGCCACGCGTGCCGCGATCGGCCACATAACCGTCGGCTCGTCCCAGATCGCGATCCGGCCCTTGAGCTCTGGTTTGAGCAGATCGGCGTAGGAGGTCGGCGCTTGCAATCGTTTAGGATTGTAGACGATCGAGTTCATCCCCCAGATGTAGGGAGCAGCCCACAGTTGACCGTCGGAAAACCACGTGGGCTTGTCAAAGAACGCGTCGAACAGGTTGTCGGCGCTATAGTTCGGGAGCTTGCTGCGGTCGAGTGGCTTCACAATCTGGAGCTCACGGATATAGAGATCCGCATAGGCATGATTGTATTCGGCAACGTCGATACCCGGCGGGTTACCCGCCAGGAACGGCGTGTGAACGTCGTCCTGCGACGTCATCGAACTCGACTGCACCGTTACCCCGGTGGCCTTTCGCCAATCAGCCAGCTCAACATTCAGATCATAGCCTTCCCAGGCCATGATGTTGAGTTCGCCACCGGCAGCATGAGCGGTCGTAGAGAACAACCGCGCCGAAACTATCCCGGCCGTTGCCCACGCCGCTCCCTTCAACAGGTTGCGGCGGGATATTTCGGCGAAGATCTTGTTATGCATGTTTGTCATGTCGTTCCCCTTTTTCTTCGCGTTACTGTTTAAGTTTGACGTAGATCGACTTGGTCTCCATAAATTCAAGAACGCCTTCGGGTCCGTTTTCACGGCCCATACCGCTGTCCTTCATGCCGCCGAAGGGCAGTTGCGGAACCGTCTCGAGGTAGGCGTTCACGTAGACAGTGCCGCTCTTGATGCGGCGCGAGACCGACAGGGCGCGCGAGAGGTCATTGGTCCAAATGCCGTTTGCAAGGCCGTAGCTGGTGTCGTTGACCAGATCGACGACCTGATCATCGGTTTGGAAAGGGATGGCGCAAACTACAGGCCCGAACACCTCTTCTCGGAAAATTGCCATTTCGGGCTTCACGTTCGTGAGGATCGTGGGCTCTATAAAGAACCCGTTTGCCAGAGACTTCTCCGTCGGTTTTTTTCCGCCGGAGATGAGTGTCGCACCATCGTCCTGTGCGCTTTCGATGAAGCCCACGACGCGATCGAAATGGTCTTTGTGGATGAGCGCTCCAATGGAAGCGTCATCCGCGGTTCCGATCTTCAACTCCCGAGCCTTCGTGCTCAGGCGATCAACGAATTCGTCGAAGATGGATTCATGGACGAAGAGACGACCTCCGGCGCAGCATTCTTCCCCCTGATTGGCTGTAAATCCAAACAACGCACCATCGACGGCAGCATCGATATCGGCGTCTCCGAACACAACGTTCGCACCCTTGCCGCCGAGCTCAAGTGCGACCTTTTTCACCTTCTTTCCGGCGCGAGATGCGAGAAGACTTCCCACTCGAGTGGAGCCCGTGAACGAGATCATATCGATGAAGGGGCTGTCACAGATAACGTTGCCGACCTCTTCGCCAACCGCCGGCACGACGTTGATAACACCGTCGGGAATGCCCGCCTTCTGTGCGAGTAGCGCGCATTCGAGGGCCGTCCCGGCCGTCAACTCGGAAGGCTTTACAACAACCGAGCAGCCGGCCGCGAGGGCGAAGGGCAACTTTTGGAACAGGGTGACAATCGGATAATTCCAAGGCACGATCATCGCCACGACCGCGAACGGCTCTTGTGTAACAAGACCAAGCTTGTCGCTTCCTTCGTGATTGACGAGCCTGCCCGGCAGATTCCATGCCAATGAGGCGGCGTAGCGAACAAGCTCGATCGCCCATTCCACTTCACCCCGCGCGGCCGATATTACTTTCCCCACTTCGTCCGCCTCGATGCGGGCCAGTCGCTCCTTGTCGGCTTCAAGCAAATCGGCCCAACGGTTGAGGATCTTCGCCCGCGCACTGCCCGCGGTCTCGCGCCATGATCCTTTCAAGAAGGTCGAGTGAGCGGCGGCCGCAGCGTCTTCAACTTCCGACGGCCCGGCGAGCGCGAAGGTTGCTACGAGTTCAGAGGTGGCAGGCGAGCGCCTCGAAAGAACCTTGCCGGAAGCCGGTTCGATCCACTTTCCCGAGATCCAAAGCCCGTATTTTCGTTCGCTTGCCATAAGAAACTTCACCTTGCTATCTGATGAACGATGATCGCGAACCAGGCCGGCCGAGCACTAGAGGTTCCGCATGCGCCTAAATCCGTCCCATCCTTCGTACGCTCCTGGCCCGCGCCCCGTTATACCCCGGTTGGTATATAGACCGAGGAGAAGTCCTGAGATGGAAGGGAGAAGATCGGAACGTCGCGCGCCAGCATGAAGGCAATCGTGGAGCGGCCCGGCAACAAGGAGGACAAAGTGACCCTTCCAAGCGAATGGACGCGCGGGTCCGCGGCGCAGTTGGCCTATGGTCAACTGCGAGAGCGGATCGTGAACCTTGAGCTTCTCCCAGGCACCTTATTGGATGATGCTGCTCTCGGGCAATGTGCCTCCGTATCTCGAACCGCCGTACGCGAAGCACTCGTAAAGCTGTCCCTCGACGGACTAGTTGAGTGCCCTCCACATCGTCCGGCTAGCGTCTCCCGGATCGACTATTCATCCGTGGAGGCGCTGCTCCACGCGCTGGAATTGATGTTGCGTTCGACAAGTCATCTCGCAGCTCAGAACCGACACGACAAAGACCTGCAACTAGCGCGGCGATCGGCTGATGCTCTTGACTTTGCACGCGATGCCGAGAATGACGCTGAGGCATTCGCGGGGCTCGTTGAATTGCATATGTCGATAGCCCGGGCGGGCCGAAACAACTATTTATCGACCACGTTAAACAGATTGTTTGGCGACGTCGCGCGGATGCTAAGAGCACACGGGCTGCTGACAGGAAGGTTTCCCAAAATTGACGTCGGTTCGCAGAAGGATACGCTCCTTCGAGCGATTTGGCAGAGGAATCCTAGTCTGGCTGCTGAATGTGGACGGCAGAACGCGTCCGCCATCAAGAACACAATCCAACAGCATGTCATCCCTCCGAGATTGCCCGACATCGAGATAGCGGACCTGAAAACAGTGGTATTCGGCGGTACACATTGTCGTCAGGCGGCTCCGGGGGGAAAGAATTAATGGACAACATCAGACTGTCGCTAGATGAGGTGCGCAAGATTTCGTTGGACGCCTTCATAGCCAATGGGTTCAGCGACAGGCAAGCCCATGCCACCGCTGACGTGGTGACGCGCGCCGAGGCAGATGCTTGCAGGTCACACGGATTGTACCGGGTGCCGGGTTACATCGCCGCCGTTCGTGCGGGACGTGCGAACGCACGGGCAGAGCCCTCGGTGCAGCAGAGCGCAGCAAGTGTCCTCCAAGTGAATGGCGACGGCGGATTTGCTCCCTTGGCTGCCGACGTCGGCCGCCCTGAGCTGATTGAGCTCGCGCGTCGTCAGGGCATTGCGGCGATGGCGATAGGCAACACGCATCACTTCTCGGCTTTGTGGGCAGACCTCGAACCGATTATTGATGCAGGCCTCGTCGCTTGGTGCTTCGTAGTAGGACAATGCGCCGTCGCACCCTATGGCGGAAGCAGTCGGTTGATGGGCACCAATCCGATCGGTTTCGGCTGGCCGCGCCCCGCCGGCGGCGCGTTCATCTTTGACTTTGCAACAAGCGCCGCGGCAAGAGGTGAAGTCGAACTGAAGCGATTGGCCGGTGATCATCTCCCCGAAGGATGGGCAATTGATGCCGGCGGACGTCCAACGACGAACCCATCTGAAGCCTTGGCCGGCGCGCTGTTGCCCTTCGGCGGTTACAAAGGGTCGGCCCTATCGATGATGGTAGAATTGATCGCCGGTCCTCTAATTCGCGAGAAGACCAGCCGGGAGGTAACGCGAATAGGGATAACCGACGGCGGGCCACCTCCGGGCGGTGAGCTTTATGTCGTGATCGACCCTGCGGCCTTTGGAACCGATGCGGGAATCGCCGGCGAAACATTCTTCAAAGAGGCAACATCTCAAGCCGGCGTACGCCTTCCCTCAGCGCGTCGCCATGCCGCGCGAGCCCAGAGCCACCGGGCAGGAGTCGAGGTTCCAATGTCGCTATTGCGGCAAATCGAAGCCTTATGCGGTACTTCGCCAGACGCGCTCTGACCCTGAGGCGACGTCACGCTTTTCCACAATTGGCCGAAAGCCGATCACCAAATCTCTCGCCTTGACCGGAATCGAATCGACGACCGGCCATCTGAAAAGTGGTGCCAAGCCTTCTTGGATTCGACAGCGCTTTTGCAGCCCCCGATCTGCTCCAAAGCGGCCCTTGGCTCGTGTAAGGCCGGGCCACGATCAAGTCCTTCCACGGTCGTGTACCCTGCCGTTCCGCTCAAAGGCGACGTGACAATGCCGTTGTTCCCCGCTCATAGCCAGAAACGGGTGGTTCGGGGGGTCGCTCGCATGCCGTCATGCGCATAAAGACAGCCGGGGGCTTCCGGGTGGCGGAGGAAGTGGAGTTCCTTGCCGGCCGCGGCGTAGGAATGGTGCGCATATAGTTGTAGGCGCTCCGGGTTCGCGGCCGTGCCAGCGGTGTTTGCGATCTTGGCGCCGAACCAGTTCAGAGCATCCTGCGGGGAGTACGTCTCCGCGAGGAGGATGTCGCCACTGGGGTGTAGGGCCACGGTCAGCGTGGCGTTCAGGCGCGCGTAGCGGCCCGACGGATCGGTTTCCGGCGGCATCGTCCAGTCCTCGTATCCCGCAAGAGGCGGGGCAGAATCCGCGGGGCCGGCGATGGCGGTAACGGTGCGCAGGATTTCGTCCGCGAGGCGTCCAACATGCAGGGCGGTCCATGCGGCGTTGGCGGCGACGACCACGGTCTCCGGCCGTCCCTCGCAAAGGCGCACGGCGCAGGCCTGGCCAACGGTCGTGCCGTCATGTCCCCAGGCGAAGACATTCTCGCCGAGGCGATAGCGGGCGATGCCCGGCGCCCAGCCGGAATGCCGCCAGCCGATCGTCGGCACAAAGACCGGCTGACGGTCCGTCCCGAGCCGCCCCCGCAGGACACGCAGTAGCCGTGCAAGATCTTCCGGCGTGCCGGCAAGGCCGCCGCCGGGCGCCAGCGCGGCGGGCGCATACCAGCGGGCAGCCGGCAGCGCGGGGCGGTCCTTCGACGGCGGCGTGGCATGGCCCTTTGCGGCTGGCCGCATCAGGACTCTTTCCGCCCGGGCGGAAATGGAATGGTCGCCGAGATACCGCGCGATGCGGGCGTCGGCGAAATCCTCCCAGGCTTTCCCCGTCAGCACCTCCGTCAGATAGCCGGCGAGCACATAGCCGGAATTGGAATAGGAAAACAGTTCGCCCGGCCGGGCGATCAGCGGCTGGGCGGCGATGGCGCGCGCGGCCGCACGGCGGGCCCCCTCCCCCTCTCCCATATCCGCCCACCATTGGGAATCGAGCCCGCTCGTATGATTGAGGAGCTGGCGGATGGTTGCATCGTGAAAGACAAGATCGTTGCTCGCCTCAAGATCCGGCGCGACGGACACTACCGGCGCGTCGAGATCGAGGCCTCGGTCGGACAGCGCCTCGATGAGAAGGAGGGCGGTGACCATCTTGGTGACCGAACCGAACTGAAAGACGATATTCGCGCTGACCGGCATTCCCGTTGCGGGATCGGCAGTGCCGGCGGCGAAGCACCGGATCGTCCGGCCGTCATCCAGTGCGAGCGACACGCCCGGCGCTCCGGTATCATCCAGCCATTGCCGCAGGAGGCGAAGAAGCCGGTCCGCCTCATCCATGCTACGCCTCCAGCCCGTGGGCGCAATCAAGCAACGTGGCAAGCGAAATACCAAGCCCCGTCAGCATCACCGAGCGGGTTCCTTCCGCCTCCCTCAGGAGCGGCAGGGACAGGCTGTCGAGATCATAGATGTTGGCAAGAATGGTAAAGCGCCCAGTCTCCCCGGAAAGGTCCTGCGGGCTTGCGGTGCCGATGCGCGCATCCGGCAACGGCACGCTGGGCGTGAGGAGAAGCTCGACGCCCCTTGCAGCGGCCGCCTCCAAGAAGCGGGCGCGATGGTCGGCAAGCCGCAGTTTTGCCGCAGCCGCTTCCTGCGGCGTGATCCCCTCACCCAGGCGCATCGTGCGGGCGACAGCGGGGGCGTAGATATCCGCACGCGCGGCCAGCAGCGGGGCATGAAACGTCCAATTGTCGAAATTCACGGCGATAAAGAAATCCCGGCTCGCCGCCTCGTCAATCCGCAGCGGCACGGGCACGACAACATGGCCCATCTGGATCAGCCTGATGGCGGCAGCGTCAAGCGCCTGCTCGGCCGAGGGCGCGATGGCGCTGCGGGCAAAATCGGGAATGCCGATGACGAGCGGACCTGGCCGTTCCGCATCCAGCGCGGCACGCAGGAGGCGGGGGCAGCGCTTCAGAACGGTGGCGATATCCGCCACGCTGCGGGCGATCAGCCCGGTGCTCTGCCCGAAAAGAGCGCCATTAACCTCGCCCTCGTCGCAGATCGTTCCCTTCTTTGGGCGCAGACCGGCAACACCGGCTAGGGCCGCCGGCTTGCGCAGCGAGCCGCCGCCATCCGTCCCGAGCGCCAGCGCCGTAAAGCCGGCGGCAACGGCGACCGCCCCGCCGACGGTCGAGCCGCCGGCATAATAGTCCGGCGCGCGCAGCGAGCGGGTGACGGCCGGGCCGGCGCTGGAGCCGAACTGATGCGTCGCCTGCTTGGCGACCACCACCGCGCCTTCCTCCTGCAGCGCGGCCACTGCGGCGCTCGGCTTCAGGGGCAGGCTTTCGCCGAGATCGACCGGGGTTCCCGCCCGTGTCGGCAGGCCGGCAACAACGATCGTATCCTTCACCCCAAGGGAAACGCCGCAAAGCGCACGGCCCTTCCCCGCATCAAGGCGTGCATCGAGCCGGGCAAGCTCCTTTTCGATCCAGCTCCAGGCGGGATTGAGAAGCGATTGCAGCGCCGCATCCTCACGCAGGATCTTATCGAAGAGCGCCGCATAGGCGGCCGGCAGGCGCTGCCTTTCGGCCAGCGCCCTTTCGGCGATTTCGCTTATCGGGCGGTCAGACAACACCGAGGTGATCCGTCAGCGCCGTGCCGGACGCCAGCAGCCCGTTCTGTTGCAGAGCCGTTGACCAGCGCTCGAGCTGGTCGCACTGGACGGCGCTGGTCGTCGCCCACAGGTCGATCGACCGGTAGCAGGTGACGATGGTGATGATCCGCTCCCGCGTATATTGCGGGAAATAGGGCGCGACGGTACTGGCGATGGTTTCGGGGCTTTGCGCAGCAAGCCATTTCTGGCTGTCGTCCAGCGCGGCAACAAATCGGGCAACGAGCTCCCGCCGGGCTTCCACGACTGCTCGGTCCGCCATGTAGACGCTCCAGGGAAGCCTGCCTGCTTGGCAGCTGACGGGCAACGTCACGCGCAGATCGTCGCGCAGCCCCGCCTCGCCATCGACGAAGAACACATCGCCGACCCCGCGAATGAATTCGGCAACGGCATCTTCGGCGGTAAAGCCGAAGATCAGCTTCACATCTGCAAGGGTCAGCCCTGCCCGGCCGAGCGCGTAGACGAAGGCGGCCCAAGCCGTCGGCGCTTCGCCCGGATAGACGACGATGGTCTTGCCGCGAAGCTCCGGCCAAGTCAGGGCGGGCGTCCCGTCGACACGCTGGGCCAGCATATGTCGGGTCTGCTGGTTGCTCTGGGCGACGATGGCCGGATTCATCCCCGTTTCCGCCAGCCGGAGGCCGTAGACGCAGCTTCCGAGGAGAAGGTCGACATCGCCCCGGTTGACGGCGCCGACCGTGTCCTCGACCGTGCCGTTGCTCTTGTAGAAGGAAAGATCGATCGACTGCGCGGCAAACAGCCCCGTTGCCAGCCCCGCATATTGCGGCACATAGGCAAGGTCGTGCGCGCAGGAGATTCTCAAGGTATCCATGGTTCAAGTCCTGTTCGTCGAAACGCGCGGGGCAGGTCTTGCCCGCCCCGCGTTATGGCCGGTCACATTTCGCCGTTTGTCGGCTCGTTGACGACGACGTTGTCGATCACGACATTCGGCTGGCCGTAGTGCTCGGCAATGGCGGCCAGCGTGCCGTCAGCCTTGATGGCCTTGGCTGCCGCCTCGAGCGCGGCGGTCAGCTCGGTTTCGGCCTTCAGCACGCCGAACCCGCCGTTCTGCGGGCTCCAGCCGTGCTTGCGGTCATCGGCCTTGACGATGCGAAAGAGGCCGGCATTCTCCTTAGCGGCGACAAGGCTCTCGGCTGCTGACATGTTGACGATCTGTGCATCCGCCGAGCCGCTCTTGATGGAGAGCAGGGCCGCGTTGGAATCCGGCAGCGTCTTGATGACAATCTCCGGCTTGCCGGCGCTCTGGCACTGCGGCTGGATCTTGTCGATGAACTTGCCGAAGACGTCGCCGCTCTGCCGCGTCACGGTCTTGCCGCACAGGTCCGGCAGGTCCTTGATCGTGTGGTCCTCGGTGCGTGCGAGGACGACATTCCCGAGCGTCGTGTAGTTGATGAAGTTGAGCACCTTTTCGCGCTCTTCCGTATCGCCCATAGAGGCGGCGATGACGTCGTATTTGCGCGCCTGGATACCGGGAATGATGCCGTCAAACTGGGCGTTCTCGAAGGTCGCCGTCACGCCCATCTTGGCCGCGACCGCCCGCGAAACGTCGATGTCGATGCCAGTCAGTTCGCCCTTGTCGTCATAGAATTCGAAGGGCGCATAGGGCGCGGAGGTCACGAAGCGCAGCGCTCCGTTGAACTTGGCAGGAACGAGGGCCGCGATCGCCTCATCCTGGGTGACAGTCCGGCCGACGACCGTCTGGTCCGTCGCATCGGCCGCTGCTGCCGGTAGTGCGCCGCTCGTGGCGGAAAGCGCGGCAATGAAGGCAAGGGAAAGAAATGCGTGTCTGTCGAGTTTCATGCGTGTCCCCTTTGTCGGTTGGAGAAATCTGCGAGGAAGTCATGGGTAGAAGAAGGAAGCCCTGGTTGGCGCTTCTCAGAGCTCGCCGCTGGTCGGCGTGTTGATGCCGACTTCGTCAATGACGATGCTGGGATTGCCGTAATGGTCGGCGATCGCCTGGAGGGTCCCCTCCGCCTTGGCCGCCTTCAGCGCGGCTTCGATCGCCTTGGCAAGCTCCATCTCGGACTTCAGCACGCCGAGCCCGCCATTGGAGAGCCGCCATCCGCGGGGACTGTGCGCCGGGCGCACGATGCGGAACAGATCGACGTTTTCCTCGGCGCGGATCAGGCTTTCGGCCGCCGAGAGGTTGACGATCTGGGCATCCGCAGCACCGCTCTTGATCGCCAGCAGGGCAGCGTTGGAATCGGGCAGCGTCGTGATAGCAATTTCGGGCTTGCCAGCGCTCTGGCAGCGCGGCTGGACCTTGTCGATGAACATCGCGAAGACGTCACCGCTTTGCCGCGTCACGGTCTTCCCGCAGAGGTCGACGAGATCGTTGATCGACTGGTCCGAGGCCGGCACCACAACGACATTGCCGAGGGTGCGGTAGTTGATGAAGTTGAGAACCTTCTCGCGCTCCAGCGTATCGCCCATGCCGGCGGCGATGACATCGGCCTGGCCGGCCTGGAGGCTGGGAATGGCGCCGTCGAACTTCACATTGATGAAGGTGATGTCGACACCCATCTTGGCGGCGACGGTCCTTGCGACATCCACCTCGATGCCAGTCAACTGCTTGTTGTCGTCGAAATACATCCAGGGATGATAGGGAGCGGCAACGACGAAGCGCAGGGCGCCGTTAAACTTCGCCGGTACGAGCGCGGCGACGGCTTGCTCCCGGGTGATCGTCTTGCCAACGATGACCTGATCGGTCTGCGCGACCGCCTGCGCTGATGCCACGCCTCCCGCCAGGGCAAGCGCCACGGCGGTGCATGCCGCCAAGAGGAATGCACGGCTATTATATTTCATGGATATTCCCCTTTTTATTTTCTTAGAGAAGCCGGCGAAGGAATTCGCGGGTTCGTTCATGCTGAGGCGTGACCAGAACCTGGCCAGGATCGCCCTCCTCCACCACTTCGCCGTCGGCCATGAAGATGACGCGATCGCAGACATCGCGGGCAAAGGCGATTTCATGAGTGACGACGATCATCGTCATGCCCTCGCGGGCGAGCGTGCGCATCACCTCCAGCACGTCGCCGACGAGCTCGGGATCGAGCGCCGAGGTCGGCTCGTCAAATAGCATCACCCTGGGTCGCATCGCTAAAGCCCGGGCAATCGCGATGCGCTGCTGCTGGCCGCCGGAAAGCTGGGAGGGATAGTGATCGGCCCAGTCGGCGAGCCCAACGAGGTCGAGCAGGTATTTCGCGTGTTCGTAAACCTGCGCGCGCGACTGCTTGAGAACGCCGATCGGCCCTTCGACGATGTTTTCCATCACCGTCATGTGTTGAAACAGATTGAAACTCTGGAACACCATGCCGATGCCCCGCCGCTGGTAGGACAATGCACTGTCGGAAAGCTCGTGCAGCTCGCCGTTCTTCATGGCGTAGCCGACAGGATCTCCGCCGACCAGCACGCAGCCGCTGTCGGGCGACTCCAGATGGTTCATGCAGCGCAACAGCGTACTCTTTCCCGATCCGCTCGGGCCGATCATCGCCACTACCTCGCCTTCGGCAATATCGAGGCTTATGCGTTTCAGGACCACCTTGGGCCCGTAGGATTTCGTCAGGGTTCTGACGCTAACGAGAGGTTCAGCGTTCATTGGGCCAACGTCTCCTTGCCGGCAAAACCGATTGTGTTGGAACTCCTCGCCGCGGCGCGCCGTGGCCTGCGGCGCGGCTTTGAACGGGCGGTCGACTGGCCGTAGCGGCGCTCGAGCCAGGACTGCGGGATCGTGAGAATGCTAACCATGAACAGGTACCAGATGCTGGCGACGATCAGCAGCGGGATGATCTGGAACGTCTGGGAATAGACGCGCTGCAGATTGGTCATGAGGTCGGCGCCGGCGATTACCGAGACGAGTGAGGTCGCCTTCAACATGGAGATGACCTCGTTGCCCATCGGCGGGATGATGACCCTAAGCGCCTGCGGCATGACGACCCGACGGAATGCGCGGAACTGCGTCATCCCAACGGAGCGCGCCGCCTCGACCTGGCCGCGGGGCACCGAGAGAATACCACCGCGAACAATTTCCGCAGCATAGGCGGCCTCGTTGAGCGACAAGGCGAGCATGGCGGCGACCATGGGCGTAACGACCTGCGCCGTCGGCACGGAAAAGAGGGTTCCGACGAAGGGTAAGGAAAGGGAAATGCTCGGCGTGAAGATGCCGAGATAGCCCCAGAAGATGAGCTGGACGAGAAGCGGAGTTCCCCGGAAGATCCACACATAGAGACGCGCAAGGCTGGACAACACCCAGTTGCTCGACAAGAGCATCATGGCGAGGATTATCGCGCCGACAAGGCCAATCACCATCGAGACGACAGTGAGGTACAGCGTCACCGCGACACCCTTCAGTGTCACGTCCTTAAACAGATACTCGGCAATGACGGCCTGATCGATGACCGGGTTCTGCGACAGGTTCCAGAAGACATAGCTGATAACGGCAAGGCAGGCGACGGCGGCCACGGGCGTCCAGGGCTGGCGTCGCGAGAAGATCAGGGCATCATCGGGTATGGCAACGACCGCCCCGCCGGCAATTATCGCGCCGCCAGGCGAGGCTTTGGTTTTTCTGCTTGCGCTGTCACTCACCACGGATCCCTCCCATCAACTGTCGCTGGGCAGACCCGGTTGCTGTTGTGCCGATCGGGCATCCAGTGCCCTTCGTCAGCGCGCGGCTCTTGAAGACGTCGGCTCATCGCATTCCTCCCTCGATGTCGTGTCTTGCAATTCAACTCATCATGTTGTTATGATGACATCACAAATGAACTTGATCTGCAAGAGGGGTATTTCAATGAACGATGATTGGGCATTCGTCGGGATGGGAGCGTCGGGCGCTGGATTGGCGGCCCACGCCAATCAACGGGGGATCAAGACTATCGCCTGGTATGATTCGGATCCGGGTGTCGAAGCGGGCGTGACGGCGCAAGGCGGCTTCCTCTATTCCGGCATTTTCGGCGAGGGTCTGCTCACCCTCCCCTCAATGGCGCAGACACCGGGCGAACTTGCCCGCGCGTCGGTCATTGTCGTCTCCGTGACGGCGGACCAGCACGCGGCAGTAGCCGAGCGCCTTGCAGGCGTTCTTACTGACGATCACCTCGTCGTCCTGCATTGCGGCTATGTCGGCGGCGGGCGCATCTTCTCGCTTGCTCTTCAGGCAGCAGGCGGCAAAGGCCGCCCGAAAATCGTCGAAACCATGAATTCGCTGCATCTATCCGGCCGGCCGAGCCCAGCACGGGTCGTCGCTCGCAGCCACAAGCAGTGGCTGGAAACAGTGGGTGCGATGCCAGGCGACGCGGAGTTCGCTCTTTCCCGTGTCGGTGCATTCTGGCCGGAGTTGAAGATCGGCGGCAATGCCCTGCAATGCGGGCTCAACAACCCCAATAGCCTCGGCCATCTGCCGGTCATGCTCGGCCATCTCGGCGTCCTGAAGGCCGATCACGGCCCGCTGACCACAGGCGTGTTGCATTTCGGCGAGGCCCATACGGAGCTGATAGGCAATCTGGCGGATGCCTACGAAAAGGAACGGCTGGCGGTCGTTCGGGCACTCGGCCTCGATCCGCTCCCGGTCGCCGATTTCGATGCGCTGGCCTATCCGCCAGGCACCCGGCTCGAGGAAGTGGAGCGCTTCGGTCCAAAGCTGCAGATGCGCTATCTCACCGAGGACCTGCCCTGCGATCTGGTTCCCTTCGAAGACATTGCACGGTTAGTCAATTGCCCCACCCCGCTCACGACCGCGATGATCGACCTTATCAACAGCGCGTTCCGTTGCAATTTTCGCGAGACAGGCCGAACCGTAGAAAAACTGGGAATTGACTGGATTGCCGCGCACGCCCCCGCCATGGCGGCGTCGCCGGCAGCCCGTAGCGCAACAAGATAGGACGCAAGCAAGATGATGGGATCGCCACTCGCCGGGAAGCTCTACATGCAGGTTCAATACGACCTACAGCGCCGCATCTCGTCCGGAGAATTCAAGCCGGAGGAAATGCTGCCAACCGAAGAGCAGCTCTGCCGCGAATACGGCGTGAGCCGGATCACTGTGCGCCGGGCCTTCGACGGGCTGGTGGCCGATCTCTTCGTCGTGCGGCGCCAGGGGGTCGGCACTTTCGTCGCCGGGATCAGCCATGCGCTGCAATCCGTGCGTCTGCGGGCCTATCTGGAGGACATCCTGGCGCTCGACCGGCATTTGCGGTTCCAGTTGCTGGGAATCGATACCCAGGTCGCGTCCGAGCGGGTAGCTGAGCGCCTGCGGCTGACGAAGACCGCCCACGTTGCCCATGAAAGCACCATCGTCCTCTTGAACGACCAGCCCTTCATGGTCGGCGAAGGTTTCTTCCCCGCCGATCTCGTACATAGCATCGAGCCCGGGGATTTCACCGGCCATGAACAGCCGACCGAGCGTATCCTCAACCGTGCCGGCCTGCGCATCGCCTATGGCGAGCAGAACATCACCGCGACGGCAATCTCCAAGGATTTCGGTGCCCATCTCGACCTCAAGCCCGGAACACCGGTCCTCTCTGTCGAGCGGCTCTATTTCGATGACCGCGGCATGCCTATCGCCTTCATCACCGGCGTCTTCCACCCCGAACGCTATCAGTTGACCGCCGATATCGTTCCGCGTGGCGGTGCGGCGCCGCAGATCGTTCCCCTTTCAAAAGATCGCAAGTGAGCTTTTCATGTCCCAATTCGACCTCGTCATCCGCAACGCGCGCTGCGCCACCGCATCGGACATCTTCATGGCCGATATCGGCATCATGGACGGCCGCATTCATACGCTGGGCCAGTCGATCGGCCCCGGCCGGAAGGAGATCGATGCAGATGGGCGCTGGGTGCTGCCTGGGGGCGTGGACAGCCACGTCCATGTCGATCAGCGTCAGACAGGCGGCGGATTGACGGCCGATACCTTCACGACGGGCAGCATCGCTGCGGCCTGCGGAGGCACCACGACCATGATCCCCTTCGCGACACAGGATCGTGGCCAGTCGCTTCGCTGGGCGATCGAGGAATATCATGATCGCGCCCGTGGCAAGACGGCGATCGACTATAATTTCCACTTGATCATTGCCGACCCCACTGCCGAAGCGCTGAACGAAGAACTGCCTGATGTGATTGCTGGCGGCTGCACCTCGTTGAAGTTCTTCACCGTCTATGATGACGTGATGCTCAGGGACCGTGAACTGCTCGATGCCATGGCTGCCGCCCGCCGCGAGGGTGCGATGGTAATGATCCATTGCGAAAATGCAGCGGGTGTCGCCTGGGTAACGGACCGGCTCCTGGAACGCGGCCTGCACGCCCCGAAATATCACCCCGCCGCACGCCCCGCCATCATGGAGCAGGAAGCCATCTATCGGATGACCGCCTTTGCGGAAGTGACCGGTGTGCCGCTCATGGTCGTTCATGTTTCCAGCGGAGATTCGATTGATATCATCGCAGCCGCACGACGCCGCGGTGTGACCGTCTACGCCGAGACCTGCACGCAATATATCGCTCTCGACTCGACCCATCTCGATCGGCCTGGTCTTGAGGGCGCCAAGGCCCTCTGCAGCCCGCCACCGCGCTGGCAGGGCAATGAGGAGGCGATCTGGCAAGGGATCGAGGACGGCTTCTTCGACGTCTTCTCCTCCGACCACAGCCCCTACCGCTTCGATTCCACCGGCAAGTTCCCTCACGGCAGCGACGTGCCGTTCAGCCGCATGTCGAGCGGCGTACCGGGCGTGGAAACGCGCTCGCCAATCCTGTTTTCGGAGGGCGTCATGAAGGGGCGCATCGACATCAACCGCTTCGTCGCGCTCAATTCCACCAATGCCGCGAAGATCTACGGCCTTTATCCGCGCAAGGGCACCATTGCCGTCGGCTCGGACGCCGATCTCTGCATCTGGGACGACCAGTACGAGACGGTGATCGACAATGACCGTCTCCATCACTCCGTCGACTACACGCCCTATCAGGGTATGCAGATAAAGGGCTGGCCTGCCGTGACCTTGCTCCGCGGCGAGGTGATTGCTGAGTATCACGACTTCCGCGGCAAGCCCGGCGACGGGGAGTTCCTAGCCGCCGACAAGCGCCCGCGACGCGCGGCTCAGACGCCGACCAAAACAGAATTGGCAAAACTTGGCGTGCCAGACCTGGTGTAGTAGGAAGTTTCTACCTTTGGGCGGTCGCAACAAGCTCTACCGCATGTGGGCGAACGGCCTGCGCACCGATGTCATTGCGCTCGGCGCTTCCACGGGCTGTAAGGCGGCGTGAGGGCGTGTTCGTCGCCGAGAAGGCGTGCCGGTGCTCACGTCAATGCACTCGCTTATGGCAGGCTCTCCGTGCCGGTAACCCTTCTGAACGGGTGCATCGCGGGTCGTGTTCACGAAGGACGCTGGTGACGAATGCGCGGTCCCGGTCGATACAGCCTTTATCAACCAAAGACAGCGACTGCTGATTTGATGATGATCCCACCATCCGGACTTCTGCGCATTTGGCGGCCGGTAGCGGCGCGAAAGACTTGCAGCAATTGCAGCGCCGGCGGCACCCGCGACCACAGGGTTTTCATCCGTTCCCTGCCATTTCGACTTTCCGCACTGCCTGGAGGCCGACTTTAGAAGTCGTGGTTTCCAGCGACCACAGGAAGCGGGCTCGGGACGTAGGCGCACATGTCTCACTCGCGGTGCCCATTGAGATGTCGATGCGCCATGGGATGCCGCCGATCCTCAAGGTGCAGGAAATGGGGATGGAGCATTGAATGCACGATGAGCGCGGACTTCTTCACGCAGATGCGCGCCGCGCTGACCCTCCTGACGCCAGGCAAGGAGGCCGACATTATTCTACTCGACGCTACCGCGTTGAACGTCGCTCGCTGAAACAACGTTCCGGGAGCCATCGGCAGGACGTCGTGGCGCTTCGTGACAAGATCATCTCCTCACGCGACTACCTCTTTGATGCAGCCGGGATCGAGGTGATCCTCTTCGATTGATCAAACCGGCCGCGATGCCAATCCGCGACGGCCCACATGGACCGTGTTAGCTCTGGGCTTGAGCGGCCCAGGGCGTCGCAAAAAGCTTACGCTTTCCGAAATGGGGCAGTAGCACTGACTGTCGATGACAGCTATCGAAGACGAATTACGCCTCGCATCGTCGTCCTTCTGGATCAGAACCGTCGGGCGGCCGGTTCCGTAGCGCTTGAAGTCGTTCTACGAGTAGCATGTCGAAGCCAAATGTTGCCATTTTCCAGAATACAGAGACAGACGAAAGGCTTTCCCCAAAGAAATTAAGGACGTAGTTCCTCGCGCCATTTCACAGGCTCATCCTTGTCGTCAAAGGTGGTATTCGGATAGACGACTTGGTCCGCCCCTTGCGCGCCGAGCTCATATTTGGCGAGCGCTGCCGCCATCGCGCCGCGTGCCCTCCCTACTTCGAACACTTGCCCACACACTTGACCTACAAATTGTCCAGGTATCCAACCCTAACTTCTGCGTCCGGTATTGCGCGGGCTTCGCCTTCGGAAGTGCCCGTGCCAAGACGAACCGGATATCATTCGAACACAGTAACGACGAATGGAACATCACGACGCACTGGGAAGGAGGCTACCGCGTTCCCATGCTGATCCGCTGGCCCGGCACCATCAAGCCCGGCTCCGTCTTCAACGACGCTTTTTCGCACTATGACCTTGTCCCGACTTTCGCAGCTGCCGGCGGTGATCCCGACATCGTTGAGAAATGCCTCACGGTCAGCACGCGTCGCAAACATTCACGCGCAAAGATGCCGAATGAATTCAGTCCCCAGATAAGGTGCTGAAAATTGTTCCCCCGATACGCGCCACGCGATATGGCTGGATTTCGTCATTGCGGAAACAGACAGCGGGTTGTGCTGAACAGATCGAAAGCGAACGTTTTGGATGAGCAAACCGAGACCATGACGACGCCAACCGCAGCGACTTCGCCCTGTGGGCGATCGAGCGGGCAAAAGTGAGCGTGGCCGAGCAAGGCGGCAATCTCGGGATCTCCACACGAGATCAGGGCGAAGAGGAGACTGCGGAAACGGCCAGCGCACTCGGCCAGGCCATCGTCAACGCTCTTCTGGAGGTCTTCGACGGCTTGATGGAAGAGTAGTATCGAGCCTACCGCTCCGCGCCATCGCGATCATTGCTGCGCTGGCGATCCTGCTCAGCCTGCCGGAGGATCTGCTGGCGCTGCTCGTCCTGGGCACCTTTGGCAGTGGCAGCCTGTTCCCGCGCCGCACGAGCGGCACGACCGGCGGCAATTGCCTGCTGCTG
>NZ_LMCO01000023.1:0-376943 GCF_001424825.1 Ensifer sp. Root31
GTGTAGCCGCAAAGTTGAAGTGTCCTGATCCTGCAAAGTAAGAATGTCACTCTCCCCGGGTTTTGATGACCTGGGAGATTGCGGATGGGATTGATTGCGATGAGCGAGCGTGACCTGCAGCGGATTGAGGTCTTGTCGAAAGTGATTGCCGGGCGGATGACGCTGGTGTCGGCGGCCCATGTGCTTGGCTTGAGTACCCGCCAGGTGCGTCGTCTGTTGGACCGGATCGGCGCTGGCGGTGCGGCGTCGATCCGGCACCAGGCGATCGGCCGGCCATCGAACAACCGGATCTGCGACGGCGTACGCGATTACGCCATGGCGATCGTGCGCGAGCGCTATGCGGACTTTGGTCCGACGCTGGCGGCCGAGAAGCTTGCGGAGCGTGATGGTCTGACGGTGTCGCGCGAGACCTTGCGCCAATGGATGTCGGAGGCCGGCCTGTGGCTGTCGCGCAAGCAGCGACGGACGTTCCATCAGCCGCGGCTGCGGCGCGAGGCCTACGGCGAGCTGGTTCAGATCGACGGTTCCGAGCATCGCTGGTTGTCTAATCGCACTCCATCCGTCAAGCTGGTTTGAGCACGCAATTCCCTTGCCGGCTTGCGAGAGAGGCAACACGGCTGGAACGGATTGAATGGACTGCCCTCACCGGCCATGTCCTTCAGAGCTATCCAGTGCTGGGAGCAGGGTTGTCTCCGCGGTCGACAAATGTCGCCGCACAATGGTCTTCGCAGGTGGGATCTTCCTAATGTTCGAAACGCAGTCTCAACGAGCTGCAGCCAGCGATAGCGGAATGATCCTGCCCACGTCCGCAGCAGGGACGCTCAGCACGCAAAGTTACATGGCGCGCTGAGGGACGAAGGCTGAGCGTCTCCTATATGGTCGCGCCAGCCGATGCGTTGAACACTTCTCCCGTCTTGAGCATGCTGTGCATGATGACCGCGAGTTTCCGGGCGACGGCCACAGCGGCCCGCTTGAAGCCAAGTCGCTCCCGCAGCTTAAGTCCCCAACTCTTGAGACTGCTCTCGGTCCTGGCACTGGTTCTCGTCAGCAGCGCTGTCGCCGCTTCATAAAGCAGCCCACGTAAACGATTGTCACCCCTTCGCGAGATATGGCCGTCACAATCGACTTCGCCTGATTGGTAGCGCCGGGTTGTCAACCCAAGCCAGGCGCCAACCGACCGCGACGTTCGAAAGTTTCCTGGGTCTTCAATTGCCGTAACGTAGGATACCGCCGTGACTGCGCCGATGCCCGGGATTGTCATCAACAGCTTCGTGGCTTCGCTCTCACGTGCCACTATCAGCAACTGGCGACCAAGATCGGCTGCGCGCTTGCGGATATCGTGCCACGCCTCCAAAAGAGGCAAGATAATCTTCGCAAGCTCGTTGTTCCCATCCAAAAGCTTCCGCACATCGCCATCAAACACTCGCCCCTTCGTTTTCGGGATGATCAGACCGAAGGTCTTCATCAGGCCGCGGATTTGATTGCCAAGTTGTGTCGAGATGTTCAGGAGTTGTTCGCGGGCAGCCACCAATGTGCGGGTCATCATAGCGTCAAACGACTTGACGCGAACCGCTTTGTAAAAGCCCGCTTCAGCGAGTTGCGCTAAACCATCCGCATCGTTGGCATCAGTTTTGTTGAGCGTCTCGCTCAGTACCTTTTGCGCGTGTCGCGCTTCAATGCAGATCGCCGGCAACCCCTCGCTCGTCAGCGCGTGATAGAACCACGTCGACAGCGGTCCCGTTTCGAATACCACGCGCTGGGCGCGCGGAGCTTTTTTGCGGATCATCTGTGCGAGAAGATTGGGATCCGAAGGACATTTCCCCCGCCAGATCCGCTTCCCGTCTTCCCGGATCGAGATTGCGGTGTCTTTCAATGAAACATCAAGCCCAATATATTGGTTCATGGTTGCCTCCATCCGATGTTTGGGCCCGGTTCCAATCGAGAGCCCGTTTTTTCATCCTATCGGGGGCAACCACCCTCGCCAGCCAAAAAGCCAGAGACGGTCGCGCCGCGATTACTCCATGTTCGAAGATCGCGGTGATCCATGTTCATTACTGGTGTTCATCGATGATGCGACCGGCAAGCTGATGCAGTTGCGGTTTGTACGATCGGAAAGTGCGTTCAGCTACTTCGAGGCGCTGGAACTCTATCTGAAGGCGCATGGTGCTCCAGTCGCCTTCTATTCCGACAAGCATTCGGTGTTCCGGGTTGCGAAGAAGGATGCCAAGGGCGGCCAGGGCATGACCCAGTTCGGGCGTGCACTTTGCGAGTTAAACATCGAGATTCTTTGCGCAAACTCGAGCCAGGCCAAGGGCCGCGTCGAGCGGATGAACCGGACGCTACAGGACCGGTTGATTAAGGATCTGCGCCTGGAGGGCGTCTGCGGCATGGACGACGGCAACGCTTTCCTGCCTCGGTTCATGGAGCGCTATAACCGCCAGTTTGCCATTACCCCTGCCAGATCTGATGATCTGCATCGGCCGCTGAACCTTGCCCCGGATCGGCTGCGCGACGTGCTATGCAAACGTGAGCAGCGTTATGTCGGTGCCCAGTTGACGTTTTCGTTCGAGCGCCAGCGGATCATGCTGGAAGAGAACGAGGTGACGCGCGGGCTGGTCGGTCGCTATGTCGAGACCTACGCGCTTGCCGACGGCAGGCTGGATGTGCGTTGGAAGGGGCATTCCCTACCCTACCGGGTGTTCGACAAGGACCAGCGGGTGACGCATGCGGCGATCACCGAGAACAAGCGGCTCGGTGAACTCCTGACCTACATCAAGGAACGTCAGGAGCAGCAGACGAAGCCCGCCGTGAAGACGAACAGCGAGAAGAACGGCTACGTTCGACGCGCGCGCGGCCCGGGACGTCGGAAGGATTTCATGAACGATCCTGCGGTCATTGCCCGGCGGCGACAGGCGCTCTCTGACCTCGATGCGGCGGAATGACCGGCTGCTTCAACTGTCCAAGCTAAAGCCGAAGGGGAGCGTCTCATCCGCCCCCTCCCTTCCCTTGCAACCCGGTCCAGCCGGTCCGGTCGGGGGCTTGCCTCAGCGCCAGTGGAGATGTCGAGTGTCGCATGTCTAAATGGCTGACGACGCGCCGCCCAAAGTGACATTTCTCCTTGCTGCCACATCTCGTGTAGCCGGGTACATTCTAATTCGAAGTGCGACTTGCGATAGATACCAATGGGTTGTCACGCGCAAGGAATGGCTCATGAGACGCACCTACTCCCAGATCGATATGGATGAACGCCGCAAGATTGCCCGCTGGCGATCGGCTGGCATCAGCGTTGACGTAATCGCTGAGAAACTGCACGGACATCGTTCGACGATTTTCCGCGAACTCAGGCGCAATACTTTTGTTGATCCGCAGATGCCAGACCTTAGCGGCTACTATTGCGTCACCGCCAACGCGATGGCGCGTGAGCGCAGAGCCAAGCTACGCAAGCTTGCTCGTTTCTCGCATGTGCGCCAATCGGTGATCGAGCGCATCATGCATGGCTGGTCGCCGCAGCAGAACGCCGGCCGCATGCGGCTGGAGCGCGATCCAGTTTCTGTCAGCCATGAGACGATCTACAAGTACGCCTATTCCGCGGATGGGCACGCGATCAAGCTCTGGCGGCATCTGCCGGAGCACCGCTCCAGACGTCGGCCGCGGCATGCCAGGCGTCGTCATGGCAGGCGGTTCAGCCCGGATGTCAACATTCTCTACCGTCCCGACACCGTCGCCGAGCGCAAACAGTTCGGCCATTGGGAATGCGATTGGGTGCGCTCAGGTGACAATTGCGAATATCACTAAGTTATGATGTTTGAAAGATTAATTTAGAAGTTCCGTTTAAGGCATTGAATATGAACGATATTGTATATATGTGCTTGGTGTGAAGAAGCGCACGGCGCTGTCCGCGCCATTTCCAGAACGTGCAAACGACCTATGCTTTCAGGAGCAGGCAGAAACGTCTGGTGGAGATCGGTGATGATCAGGACATTTGCCATTGCCTTCGGTATCGCAGCGCAACTCGCAGGCGCGGGCCTTTGTCGGGCGGAAGAACCGGTCGATACGGCACGCTCGATCATCCAGGATCAGATCGCGGCTTTCCTCAATGACGATGCGGACGCCGCCTACTCCTTCGCTTCGCCGGCGATACGCGGCAAGTTTCCCGACAAGACGGCCTTCTTCGACATGGTCAGGCGCGGCTACCAGCCGGTCTATCGGCCCGGAAATTTTGCCTTTGGCCGCTCCAAGGTGGTGGGCGATCAGGTCATTCAGGAGGTGCTGATCTCGGCTCCCGATGGTAAGGACTGGACGGCGGTCTACCAGCTGATGAAGCAGCCCGACGGCAGCTACAAGATCAACGGCGTCATGATGCTCCAGTCGGCCCCAGGTCCGGAGATCTGAGCAGGTCTGGTCCTCAGAGTGGCGCCAGATCCCCTCGCCGCCAGGTTTCCTGGGTTTCGGCCATGAAGTCGGCAAAGCGGCCCTCTTCGATTGCCAGGCGAATGCCCGCCATCAGTTCCTGGTAATAGGCAAGGTTGTTCCAACTGAGCAGCATGCCCCCGAGTGACTCATTCGAGCGGATCAGGTGGTGCAAATAGGCGCGCGAATAGTCGCGCGTCGCCGGGCACGAGGATTGTTCGTCTAGCGGCCGCAGGTCTTCGGCATGGCGCGCATTGCGCAGGTTGATGCGGCCATGGCGGGTGAAGGCCAAACCATGTCGTCCGGAGCGGGTCGGCATGACGCAGTCGAACATGTCGATGCCGTGTGCGACCGACCTTAGGATATCGTCGGGCGTGCCGACGCCCATGAGATAGCGCGGCTTTTCGGCAGGTAGCTCGGGGCATGTGATGTCGAGCATTCTGAGCATCACCTCCTGCGGCTCGCCGACCGCAAGTCCACCGACGGCGTAGCCCTTGAGATCCAGCCCCTTCAGGGCTTCCGCCGAGCGCACGCGCAGTGCCGGAATGTCGCCGCCCTGGACGATGCCGAACATCGCCTTGCCCGGTTGGTCACCAAACGCCACCTTGCAGCGTTCCGCCCAGCGCAATGACATTTCCATTGCCCGCTCGATCTCCTTGGGCTCGGCCGGCAAAGCCACGCACTCGTCCAGCTGCATCTGGATATCGCTGCCGAGCAAGCCTTGAATTTCGATCGACCGTTCCGGCGACATGTGGAACAGCGCGCC
Organism: Ensifer sp. Root31; assembly: GCF_001424825.1. NCBI lineage: Bacteria > Pseudomonadati > Pseudomonadota > Alphaproteobacteria > Hyphomicrobiales > Rhizobiaceae > Ensifer > Ensifer sp. Root31. The sequence goes on from NZ_LMCO01000023.1 coordinate 5,177, forward strand.
GTCGACATGGCTCTTGAAGGTGACGCCCTGCTCGTCGAGCTTGCGCAGCCCGGCAAGCGACATCACCTGGAAGCCGCCGCTGTCGGTGAGGATCGGACCCTGCCAGCGGATGAGGTTGTGCAGACCGCCAAGCCGCGCCACGCGTTCAGCACCAGGGCGCAGCATCAGATGGTAGGTGTTGCCGAGGATGATGTCGGCGCCGAGATCCTTGACCTGATCGAGATACATCGCCTTGACCGCGCCGACGGTTCCGACTGGCATGAAGGCAGGCGTACGGATGGTGCCGCGCGGCATGGAAACCTCACCGAGGCGCGCCTTGCCGTCGGTTGCGTGCAGCTTGAACTGGAAGGTTTCGGTCATCTAGTCTTTCCGAAAAAGCAGGCTGGAATCGCCATAGGAATAGAAGCGGTAGCCGCTCTCGATCGCGTAGGTATACGCCGCGCGCATCGTCTCGAGGCCACAGAAGGCCGAAACCAGCATGAACAGCGTCGATTTCGGCAAGTGAAAATTGGTCATCAGCATGTCGACGGCGCGGAAGCGGTAGCCGGGCGTGATGAAGATGCCGGTCGGGCCTGACCAGGGATGGATGATACCGTGTTCGTCCGCCGCACTTTCGATCAGCCGTAGCGACGTCGTACCGACGCAGACCATCCGGCCGCCCCTCGCCTTGACGGCATTGAGGCGTTCGGCGGTTGCGGCATCGACCTGGCCAATCTCCAGGTGCATCACGTGGTCGTCGGTATCATCGGCCTTGACCGGCAGGAATGTCCCGGCGCCGACATGCAGGGTGACGAAATGACGTTCGATGCCGAGTTCGTTCAGCTTGGAAAACAGCCGCTCGGTGAAATGCAGGCCAGCGGTAGGGGCGGCTACGGCGCCCTCCTCACGGGCGTAGACCGTTTGGTAGTCGACGCGGTCCTGAGCATCCTCTGCGCGTTTGGAGGCGATATATGGCGGCAATGGAATGTGCCCGACGGCCATGATCGCTTCGTCGAGCAGCGGTCCGGCGAGATCGAAGCGCAGCGTCACCTCACCGGCGTCGCCCTTTTCCTCGACAGTTGCGTCGAGTGTGCCGAGCATGCAGCTGTTGCCGCCGTGGCCAAAGGCAATGCGGTCGCCGACCTTGAGGCGGCGTGCCGGCCGGGCAAACGCCTTCCAGCGATCCGGCGCGACCCGCATATGCAGGGTCAGCGAGACGGGCGTGGTAATCTCTTCGCCGCGTCGACGAATGCCTTCGAGCTGCGCCGGAATGACCTTGGTGTCGTTGAACACCAGTGCGTCGCCGGGACGCAGGAAGGACGGCAGGTCGAGCACGCCGTGATCCGTCAGGAGTTCCGGCGCCTGCGGGTCGACGACGAGCATGCGGGCGCTGTCGCGCGGATTTACGGGCCGCAACGCAATCGAGGTTTCCGGAAGGTCGAAGTCGAACAGGTCTACGCGCATGGATCGTTTCTGAAAAAAAAGCAAACCCGCCCCAGGGCCTTTCGGCGCGACCGGGGCGGGTTTGTGCATTAGCGCAAATCAGGCGTCGGCGGCAACCCGCATGGACACGATGGTGTCGGGATCACGCACCGGTTCGCCGCGCTTGATCTTGTCGATGTTGTCCATGCCTTCGATGACCTGGCCCCAGACCGAGTACTGCTTGTTCAGCCACGGAGCATCGGTGAAGCAGATGAAGAACTGCGAATTGGCCGAGTTCGGCATCTGGCTGCGCGCCATCGAGCACGTGCCACGAATGTGGCTGACGTTCGAGAATTCAGCGTTCAGGTCCGGCTTGGATGAGCCGCCCATGCCGGCACGCGACGGGTTGAAGTGCTCGCCGCCGGTCTTGCCGTACTGGACGTCGCCGGTCTGTGCCATGAAGTCCTCGATCACGCGGTGAAACACCACGCCGTCATAGGCGCCTTCGCGTGCCAGTTCCTTGATTCGGGCGACATGACCCGGAGCCACGTTCGGCATAAGCTCGATGACGACCTTGCCCTTGGTGGTCTCCATGATGATCGTGTTTTCCGGATCTTTGATCTCGGCCATGGGTTTTCTCCTTCTGTTGACTTTACTTGCCGACCTTGACGCTGATCATGCGGTCGGGATCGGCGACGGAGCCGTTGTTGGCGTCGTCACCGAGTTTGATCTTATCGACGTTCTCCATGCCGGAGACGACCTTGCCGACGACCGTGTACTGGCCGTTGAGGAAGTCGCCCGGGGCAAACATGATGAAGAACTGCGAATTGGCGCTGTTGGGATCCTGCGAACGGGCCATGCCGACCGTGCCGCGCTCGAACGGTACGTCGGAAAATTCGGCCGGCAGGTCCGGCTTGGACGAACCGCCCGTGCCCGCAGCCTGGGGCTGGAAGCCGTTTTCCATGTCGCCGTACTGGACGTCGCCTGTCTGGGCCATGAAGCCCTTGATGACGCGGTGGAAGGCGACGTTGTCGTATTCGCCGGCTGTTGCAAGCGCCTTGATCTGCTCGACGTGCTTCGGCGCGATATCAGGGCGAAGCTCGACGACAACAGGGCCATCCTTCAGCGTGATTGTGAGGAAGTTGTCGGCCGACTGCGCAAGCGCCGTTCCCGTCCAGGACGCAAGCGTGACGGCACCGGCGAAAGCGAGGTGGAGGATTTTCATGGTTTCTCCCTGAGTGGTGAATGGAGTGTGGCGGCTCAGGCCTTGCGTTTGGCCTGCAGCGCCGCGTGAACAGCCTTGGGCACGAAGGCACTGACGTCGCCGCCCATGGCCGCGATCTGGCGGACCAATGTGGCTGTAATGGGCCGCGATGCCGTGCCAGCCGGCAAAAACAAGGTCTGGACATCCGGCGCCATCTGCCGGTTCATGCCAGCCATCTGCATCTCGTAATCGAGGTCAGTGCCATCGCGCAAGCCGCGCACAAGCAGCTTTGCGCCGCTTTGCCGCGCAGCGTCGACCACGAGATTGTCGAAGGAGACGACGTCGATGTCGGCGGCACGCTCGGGCAGAAACTCGAGCAGCGACTGGCGAATGAGGTCCGAGCGCTCGTCGAACGAGAAAAGCGGCGCCTTGCCCGGATGGATGCCAATTGCCACGATGACTTTGCGCGCCACGTTCAGCGCCTGAACAAGTACGTCGAGATGCCCGTTCGTCATCGGATCGAAGGAGCCGGGGTAGAATGCCGTCGTCATCGCACCTGTTTCCGTTTGGTGAAGCCTTTTGTCATGGACGGCGACAGATCGCAAGAGTTGTGCAGGAGCGCGGGCCTGTTCCCTGGGAAACAGTGGCACCAAAGAAATGAATGCTAGATGAATGCCATGTTCAAGAGTGTTTCACGTTGCAATCGGTAATGTGAAGCAAGAAAGAACGGAACCTTTTTGAAGATACTGCCGTTTAGGAACCTGAAAGGATGACGGCTATGGGACTTGCTCTGTTTTCGATGACGATGTTTTTCGCAATGATATTTGCGACGATACATGCACTCCGCGACGAGTCCCGTGAGCAACGTGACCGTTCAAGCAACCGTAAGATCTTCGGCTAAAGGTATCATGTCATGGCGACAGTCTTCATGACCGCCGCGGCGGTAATCAGTTTCGTCTTTCTCGTCGATTTTGCCCGCACGATACGCGACCTCCAGCGCGATCGACTGGGCTCCAATGAGACCGGCGGGTTCAACGTTTAGAGACCTTGAGAAACTTCCTCCAGGAGTTTCGGAATAAGCGACCGACATTCTCCCCTGATGTGGTCGCCTTTTGTAAGCCGGACGGCATCCCCTGCCCGTCCGGCTTTTTCTTTGGTCGATGCTTAAGCCGCCGTCACCTTGTGGTCGCGGATCATCCGGAAGAACCGCCAGTTCAGGAACAATGCTGCAGCGGCAAGTCCCAGCACGAAGCCGAACCACACGCCGATGCCGCCGAACTTGAGCGGGAACGCGAAGGCCCAGGCGCAAAGGAACCCGATCGGCCAATAGGAGATCATCGCCAGGATCATCGGCACCTTTGTGTCCTTGAGCCCGCGAAGCATGCCGGCGGCGATTGCCTGCAATCCGTCCACCAGCTGGAACGCGCCGGCGATCACGATGAGCGGAGCGGCAAAGGCGAGCACTTGCGCGGCATCCGGCCGGTTGGTGTCAAGATAAAGGGCGGCGAGCTGGCTCGGGAAGAGAGCGAAGATGGCGCTGCCGATGATCGCAAAGATGGCTCCGAGCACCAGTGCCGAGATCGCGGCACGCCGGACGCCGAGCATGTCGCCACGGCCGTAGGCAAGGCCGACGCGCACGGTTGCCGCCTGCGCAATTCCGAGCGGGATCATGAAGGCGAGCGAGGCGAACTGCAGCGCGATGCCGTGTGCGGCAAGCTCGATCGTGCCGATGGTTCCCATCAGCAACGAGGCGACGGTGAACAGGCTGACTTCGGCAAGAATGGTCAGCGAGATCGGTATGCCGAGATAGACGACTTCCCTGAAGGCGGGCCAATCCGGGCGCCAGAAACGCACGAACAGCTCATACTGGTTCAGTTCCGGTTTGCTCTTGATATAGGCGATGGTCAGCACCGTGCCGAGCACGGCCACGCCAAGGGCGGCGACGGCCGCGCCGAAGATGCCCAGCTGCGGAAAGCCGTAGTGGCCGTAGATCAGCACGTAGCAAAGCGCTGCATTGAGAACCAGCGTTGCCAGTGTGACATAGAGAATGATCCCCGCCCGCTCCAGACCGCTCAGGAACGCCCGCAGCACCATGAAGATGAGGCCGGGAAAGATCGCCCATTGCGCAATGTGCAGATACTCGGCCGCGAGTGCCGCGACCTCCGGCTGCTGGCCGGCAAGCAGCAGGATCGGTTCCGCCAGCCAGAGCACCGGCGCCGTCAGCACGCCATAGCACAGCACCACCCAGAGACCCATGCGCACGGAGCGACGCACGGAGACCTTGTCGCCCCTGCCCTGGGCTTGCGCGGCCATCGGTACGACCGCGTTGGCGAAGCCGCTGCCGAAGATGTAGATGGTAAAGTACATCTGCGTCGCCAGGATGATTGCCGCAAGCTGCGTTGCGCCAAGCTTGCCCACCATCAAGACGTCGGTTGTGTTGATCGCAAGCTGCGCCAGCTGTGCGCCGATGAAGGGCACCCCGAGATAGAGGCTTGCACGATAATGAGTGCGCCATGAATTGTCGGTTTGCACCGGGGTCGGGCTCGCAGTGGCGGTCAGCATGACGGATTCCTGGATGTCGACGCGGCCGAAATGCGGCAGGTCAGAACGAAGGCAAGGATGACCGAAATAGATCACGGCCGGCAAAAGAACCAGTAACAAAGCTCCGACTGCTCAATTTTTCATCCAAAGATCACGAATATTGATCAATTTCAGTGCATGGCACTGCGATCGGAGTAGCGCGGTTCGGCCATGGACACTGCGGGCTCGATATGTTCAGCCGCGACCGCGAGCCGTTTTGGTGCCTTGAGCCAGAACACCGCGAGCGCACCGACGACGAAGCAACTGGCGAGTGCATAGGGGGCGCCTGAGAAGGAGACCGTGGTCGTCGGGCTCGTGAAGTAGCCGAAGATCTGGGTGAAGATCAGCGGGCCGATGATCGTCGTGATGCTGCCGATACTGGTGAGCGCCCCTTGCAACTCTCCCTGCGCCGACGGCGGCACATGGCCGGCGGCGATGCTGCGCAGCGGCGGATCGGCGAGGCTTTCGAGCGCGGTGGCGATAATCACGGCATAGATCATCCAGCCCTGCCAGGCAGCAGCGTAGCCCGCGGCACCGAGTGCCGTGAAAATCAGGCCGAGGACGGCCGTCCGCCACTCGCCAAGCCGCGGCACGACGCGCGGCAGTACGAACGCCATCACCATGGCACCGCCGATGCCGAAGATGCCGAGCGACAGGCCGATTTCCCCCTCGCTCCAGCCGTACCGGTAAGACGATACGAACGACCAGACGGACGGATAAACCGAATGCGCCATCCAGAACAGGAAGAACACCAGCCCGACCCAGCCGATGCCGGGATAGTTGCGCATCTGCCTGAGCGCGCCGAGTGGATTGGCGCGCCGCCATTCGAAGCGGCGACGATGCGCCTTGTCCAATGTCTCCGGCAGCAGAAAAACGCCGAGCAGGAAGTTGATGAAGGAAAGTGCCGCGGCACCATAGAACGGCACACGCGGACCCAGTTCGCCAAGCAGCCCGCCAATGACCGGCCCCAGTGCAAAGCCGGATCCGAACGCGATTCCGATCAGGCCGAAATTCTTCGCCCGGTTTCCGTCATGGCTGATGTCGGCGATATAGGCCGAAGCGGTGCCGAAGCTGGCGCCGCTGATGCCGGCGAGCACACGGCCGACGAAGAGCATCCAGTAGCTGGTCGCGAGAGCGCAGATCAGATTGTCGATGGCGAAGGTGAGCACGGAGGCAAGCAGGATCGGCCGGCGTCCGAAACGGTCGCTGAGGTTGCCGATGAGGGGCGCGAACAGGAACTGCATCGCGGCATAGACGAGCAGCAGCCAGCCGCCGTCGATCGCCGCGTCGCTGACATTGGCGCCGGTCAGCTCCTCCAGATAGGTGGGCAGCACCGGCACGATGATGGCGATGCCGATGATGTCGAGAAGCAGGATGAGAAAGACGAGGAACAGGCCGCGCCGCACGAACTTTTCGTCGAGCATGAAACTCTCCCTGCGCCATCCGTCGCCAGCGCGGAGACAGAACGTGAACGACGTTACCAATTTAGGTGTAACGCATGATTTTAGTCGAAACAATACGTGAACATCTCAAAGTTTTTTATGAGAACAATCGCGTTTGTTGATCCATTGCTCCCCAAAATGGCCGCCATTCAGCGCACCCCTGACCGTTGCTCGGCCTTGAGAAAGTCGACGAAGGCTCGAAGCGGCGCCGGCATGTGGCGGCGGCTGGCATAGTAGAGAAACGGCCCTGGAAAGGGCGTCACCCATTCGTCGAGGATCGTCACGACGGCGCCGGATTTGAGATGCGGCGCCAGGAACTCCTCGAACGTCCGGATGACGCCGAGACCTTCGACTACAGCGGCAATTTCAAGATCGACCGAGTTCGCGATGACGACAGTCGGAGGGGCGATCGAGATTGCTGCGTCTCCGTCACCGAACTCCCAGGCTAGGCTGACGCCGCTTGCGAAGCGATGCCGGATGCAGGCATGCTCCAGAAGATCGTGCGGGTGTTGCGGCAAGGCCGTGTCGCGCGAGATAGTCCGGCGACGCGGCAGTGATGTAGCGTTGCTGCCGCGGTCCGATCGGAATGGCGATCATGTCGCGCTCGACCCGCTCTTCGTAGCGGATGCCGGCGTCGAAGCCGGCGGCAAGGACGTCGATGAAGCCGTCGTCTGCCGTCACCTCCAGCGAAATGGCAGGATTTACCTTCAGAAAGCGCCCAATGATCGAGGGCAGGATCACGCGCGCGACGACCGTGGGCACGTTCAGTTTCAGGGTTCCTGCGGGACTGTCGCGCAATTCGCTCACCTGGTCGAGCGCGCCGGCAATCTCCCCGAGTGCCGGCTGCAGGCGCTCGAGTAGCCGCATGCCGGCTTCCGTCGGTGTTACACTGCGGGTCGTGCGGTTGAGGAGCCGCACATCGAGTTTGGCTTCGAGCCGCCGCAGCGCTTCGCTCAGCGACGAAGCGGAAACGCCCCGCTTCTCGGCGGCAGCGCGAAAGCTGCGCTCGCGCGCAACGGCGGTGAAGGCATCGAGGTCGGCGAGAGGAAGATCGTTCATTGTGCGAAATGCCGTACGGCTTGTTCTGACTGTACGGGATTATCGCACGATAGGACCGGGCGTAACAATGGGGACGAAGAAGGGCGCAAAGGCGCGCCGCCGAAGGAGAACGAGAATGGATCAGGTTTCGCTCGGAAAAGTCGGCCCTATGGTTTCCAACATCGGCCTTGGCTGCATGGGCATGTCGGGCATGTATGGCCCGTCGGATCGTACGGAAAGCATCGCCACGTTCCATGCGGCGCTCGATGCGGGAATTACGCTCATCGATACCGGCGACTTCTATGGCATGGGCCACAACGAGATGCTGATTGGCGAAGCGCTCAAGGGCCAGGACCGCGATCGGGTCGTTCTCAGCGTGAAGTTCGGTGCCTTGAGAGACGCTGGTGGCAGTTGGGTGGGCTATGATTGCCGACCGAAGGCGGTGCGCAACTTTCTCGCCTATACCCTGCAGCGGTTGGGCGTCGACCATATCGACATCTACCGCCCTGCCCGTCTCGACCCGGACGTGCCGATCGAAGAAACAGTGGGCGCAATCGCTGATCTGGTGCAGGCAGGTTATGTCAGGCATATCGGGCTTTCGGAAGTCGGATCCGAGACCATCCGAAGGGCAGCGGCCGTCCATCCCATCGCGGATCTGCAGATCGAATATTCGCTGATCTCGCGCGGCATCGAGGACGATATCCTGCCCACGTGCCGTGCGCTCGGTATCGGCATTACCGCCTATGGCGTGCTGTCGCGCGGCCTGATCAGCGGCCATTGGCAAAAGGATGCGGTCGCACGTGGCGACTTCCGCGCGGCCAGCCCACGTTTTCAGGCGGGCAATGTCGACACAAATCTGGCCCTTGTCGACGCGCTGAAGCGCGTGGCGGATGCGAAGGGCGCCACCGTGGCACAGATTGCGATCGCCTGGGTCGCAGCCCAAGGCAAGGATATCGTGCCGCTCATCGGTGCACGTCGTCGCGACCGGCTGGCCGAAGCGCTGGCATCGCAAGCGGTACATCTGACACCGGAAGATCTGGCCGCGATCGAGCGGGCGGTGCCGAGGGATGCGGCCGCAGGCGCGCGCTATCCCGAGGCGCAGCTCGCCCATATGGACAGCGAGCGCCATTAGAGCATTTCCAGGAAAAGTGCGAAGCGGTTTTCCGTCAGGAAATGCGTGAAAACATGCAGCAATTCAAAGTGCTACAGCGATCTTTGCGCGTAGAATAAGACGCGCAGCGCTGTAGAGTGTTCTCTGCAACTTTGTCTAACCCAGAGCGCTCTAATCCCGGGTAACGAAAGGGGCCGACAGTTCTCGCCGGCCCCTTTGCTTTTTCCCTGGACGGTCTGGAATCAGACCTGGCCGGAGAAGGTGTCGCAGGCCGCCATCTTGCCGCTGTCGAAGCCGCGCTTGAACCAGCGCATGCGCTGCTCCGATGTGCCGTGGTTGAAGCTTTCCGGGACGACGTAGCCCTGCATGCGTTTCTGCAGCGTGTCGTCGCCGATCTGGGTGGCGGCGTTCAGCGCCTCTTCCAGATCGCCCTGCTCCAACAGGCCCTTCTGCTGGGTATACTTGCCCCAGACGCCGGCGAAGCAATCAGCCTGCAGTTCGACGCGAACCGACATCTGGTTGGCTTCGGCTTCACCCATCGACTGGCGCATCTGGTTGAACTTCGGCAGCACGCCGATCAGGTTCTGAACATGGTGGCCAACTTCATGCGCAACGACATAGGCCTGCGCGAAGTCGCCAGATGCGCCGAACTTCTGCTCAAGCTCGTCGAAGAAACCCATGTCGAGATAGACCTTGCGGTCACCAGGGCAGTAGAACGGGCCGGACGCTGCCGAGGCAAAGCCGCAGGCGGAGCGCACGGAGCCGCTGAACAGCACCATCTTCGGCTCTTGATATTGTTCGCCGCTCGCCTGGAAGATGCCGTTCCAGGTGTCTTCGGTTTCGGCCAGCACCGTCGACATGAAGGCTTTCATCTCTTCTTCCTGCGCCGATCCGCGGGGTACCGGCGAGCCATCGCTCTGCTCGAAGCCCGGCTGCGCGACCGGACCGCCGCCGCCGTTCAGCACCTGCAGCATGTCGATGCCCAAGGCCTTCAGGATGAAATAGAGCACGACCAGAAAGATGATGGTGCCGAAGCTCATGCCGCCGCCGGCGCCACGCATGCCTCCGCCACCGCCGGGCATGCGGAAGCCACCACCGCGGCCGAATGGATTACCGCCCAGACCGCCGCCGGGGCTCGCCCCGCGCTGGTCCTCAACGTTTCCGGATTGGCGGCGGCCTTTCCATTCCATGATCTGTCCTCCCGGCATGGATCGATACGCAATATCGGTCAGACCTTTTATATGCCGGGCCGAATGCCGTTGTAAAACGCAATCAGGCCCGTAAGGTTGCGATCAAGCTAATCTTTTCGAGGACTTGCGGCGACCGAAGAGACGACCCTGTCGGATCGACAGGACGGCTGCGGAAATGAGCAGCGCAGCCAGCAGAGCCGCCATCACCGCTGACTGCCAGATCGAAAGCTCGGAGAACAGGCTCGCATGCAGCAGCCTTCCGGGCAGCAGTGTGAAGAGGCCGGCAACGACAATGCCGCCGAGATACATGCCAGCCACATGCCCGCGATGCGCGGGGATGTCGTGCCGCCGGGCGGCCGCAATCGTCTGCCAGCTGCCGAAGAGCACATAGATCGACAACAGGTGAATGGGGCTGAAACCGCCGACCAGCTTGATTTCATGGATGAAGAACGTGGAGAATGCGGTCACGACCATGAGTGCGAGCCAGATTTTGCCGAGCAGCCTATGCAGGCGTGTGCCCTTCGGACGGGCAAGCAGGAAAGCACCAAGGATGGCAGCCGGGATGACGGTCGCGACGTGCAGCTGCACTGCGAACGATGCATGGAGAAGAGGTGAAAATGTCATGAAAAATTTCTATGCTGTTGATTTTCCCCGAACTTGCGGCAGGCTCCGGGCTGCGCTCAAACGCTTTGACTGGAACGGACGGAAAACTTCGTGAAACGCCCATTTCTGCAATCCACGCTTCGTGAGCTGCATCTTGTCGTCAAGGCGCCACGCCTCTGGGCAACCTTTGCTGCAGTCGTGCTGATCTTTTGGGTCACGGGGCCCTATGGCACTGCCGAACGCCTGGCTGTCGTGCCGCGGCTCGGGTTCTGGCTCGTGCTGCACGCCGTCACCTGGGCGATCGCAATCGTTTCGGCCGTGCTTGCCAATGGCCTGCTGCGCGAAAAGGTTGCCTCCGGTTTCGTTCGCATGATGATCGGTGCAGCCGTTGCCAGCATACCGATCGGCCTCGTGACCACCGCGATCGGCTCGGCGACCTTTTCGGCCATTCCAACAGTCGCTGACGTCATGACGGACATCGCGACCGGCCTGTTCCTGTCGCTCTTGTTCTGCACCTTGACCTGGATGACGATGAACACTGAATTCGCCTTGGAGCTGAATGACGCCGGCACCACCGCAATCGCGTCCGACGAGGCCGGGCAACAGACGTCCCGCAACCCGGCTCTTCTCAAGGAGACGGGCCGGGTACCGCTGCTTCTGCGCCTGAAACCCGCCAATCGCGGCCTGCCGCTGCACGTGACGGTTAGCGATCACTACACGGAAGTGACGACCACTCTCGGCCGTGAACTCGTCCTGTTGCGCTTCGCCGATGCGCTCGGTGAACTCGGCCCGGTGGCGGGCCTGCAGGTCCATCGTTCCCATTGGGTGGCGGACGCGCATGTTGCACGCCTCGTCCGTGATAACGGTCGCATGACGATCCTGCTTTGCGATGGAACCGAAGTGCCGGTGAGCCGCACCTATGCTGCGGCCGTGCGGCAGCGCTGGGGTTATCGCCTTCCTCGATCGCGTCCTTGACCGTCCCGCTTTGACAATCCTATTGGCACCAGGGAAATTGTGGAGGGAGGCATGGTCATGAAGGCGTTGCGGCTCGAGGCGATTGACGACCTGTTCCTGGGTGAAGTGAACTTCCTGCGTAAGGTGGACGCCTGCTCCCGGCCCTGGTGACCTGCTGGTGCGCGTCGAGGCGTGTGGCACCGACAGGCACCTCTTGCACGGAGGATCGCGCGGCACGTTTCGCTCGATGAAGCCGCCAGCGTGATTGCCCATCCGCCTGCTGCCGGCGAGGTCGAGGTTCTGGTGGTACCGGGCGTGATTTGACGGCCCGCATGCGGCTTTGGGACCGCCGTCCGACACGTTGCAAAAGCCCATGCCGAAATATGTCGGCTTTCCTGTCGATTCCGGAATTTTCGGGGTTTCGCTTGCAGATACATTTGCCTATAAGCCGCTTCTAGCCTGAAAAGACCATCAATGCGTGCCCGGCCGGTGACCTCCCACTTTGGCCGGTTTTTCGCGCAGCTAGAAACGGATGACCGACCATGCCGAAGCGCCAAGATATCAAATCGATCCTCATCATCGGCGCGGGGCCGATCGTCATCGGTCAGGCATGCGAATTCGACTATTCCGGCACCCAGGCCTGCAAGGCGCTGAAGGAGGAAGGCTACCGCGTCATCCTCGTCAACTCCAACCCGGCAACGATCATGACCGACCCGGGTCTGGCGGACGCAACATACGTCGAGCCGATCACCCCGGAAGTCGTTGCCAAGATCATTGCCAAGGAGCGCCCAGACGCACTGCTGCCGACCATGGGCGGCCAGACCGCGCTCAACACCGCGCTGTCGCTGCGCCGCATGGGCGTTCTCGACCGCTACAATGTCGAGATGATCGGCGCCAAGCCGGACGCGATCGACAAGGCAGAAGACCGCGCGCTCTTCCGCGAGGCGATGGCCAAGATCGGCCTGGAGACGCCGAAGTCGCGCCTGGCGAACGCCACCGACATCAAGGACCACGACCGCAAGGTGCATGAGGCCGAACGCGCCGAACTGAAGGGCCGCCTTTCCGGGCCGGAACTCGACACGGCGCTCGACGAACTGGAAAACCAGTGGAACCTCGGCGAAGGCGATCGCAAGCAGCGCTACATGAACCATGCGATGGCCATCGCCGCGCAGGCGCTCGACGATGTCGGCCTGCCGGCGATCATCCGCCCGTCGTTCACACTCGGCGGCACCGGCGGCGGCATCGCCTATAACCGCACCGAATTCTTCGACATCGTCGGCAGCGGCCTCGACGCATCGCCGACCACCGAAGTGCTGATCGAAGAATCGGTTCTCGGCTGGAAGGAATACGAGATGGAAGTCGTCCGCGACACGGCGGACAACTGCATCATCATCTGCTCGATCGAAAACATCGACCCGATGGGCGTGCACACCGGCGATTCGATCACCGTTGCTCCGGCGCTGACGCTGACGGACAAGGAATACCAGATCATGCGCAACGCCTCGATCGCGGTGCTGCGCGAGATCGGCGTCGAGACCGGGGGCTCGAATGTGCAGTTCGCCGTCAACCCCAAGGATGGTCGTCTCGTCGTCATCGAGATGAACCCGCGCGTTTCGCGCTCCTCGGCTCTCGCTTCCAAGGCAACCGGCTTCCCGATCGCCAAGATCGCGGCCAAGCTCGCCATCGGCTACACGCTCGACGAACTCGAGAACGACATCACCGGCGGCGCGACGCCGGCATCCTTCGAGCCGTCGATCGACTACGTCGTCACCAAGTTCCCGCGCTTTGCCTTCGAGAAATTCCCAGGCGCCTCGCCGGTCCTGACCACTGCGATGAAGTCGGTCGGTGAAGTCATGGCGATCGGCCGTACCTTTGCCGAATCGCTGCAGAAAGCGCTGCGTGGCCTTGAGACCGGGCTCACCGGTCTCGATGAAATCGAAATCCCTGACATGGACGAGAACGGCGATGGCCGTAACGCTATCCGTGCCGCGATCGGTACGCCGACGCCGGACCGTCTGCGCATGGTTGCCCAGGCGCTGCGTCTCGGCATGAGCGAGGCCGAAGTTCACGAGGCAAGCAAGATCGACCCGTGGTTCATCGCCCAGTTCAAGGCGATCGTCGACATGGAAGCGCGCGTCCGCGAGCACGGCCTGCCTCAGGATGCTGAGAACCTGCGCATGCTGAAGGCCATGGGCTTCTCCGATGCCCGGCTGGCAACGCTCGGCGGCAAGCGCCCGAAGGAAGTGGCAGAACTTCGAAACGCGCTCAACGTCCGCCCGGTCTATAAGCGCATCGACACCTGCGCCGCCGAATTCGCCTCGCCGACCGCCTACATGTACTCGACCTACGAGACGCCTTTCGTTGGTGCGGCCCGCTCTGAGGCTGATGTCTCCGACCGCAAGAAGGTCGTCATCCTCGGCGGTGGTCCGAACCGGATCGGCCAGGGCATCGAGTTCGACTATTGCTGCTGCCATGCCGCCTTCGCTTTGAAGGACGCTGGCTATGAAGCGATCATGATCAACTGCAACCCCGAGACCGTTTCGACCGACTACGACACGTCGGACCGGCTCTACTTCGAGTCGCTGACCGCTGAAGACGTGATCGAGATCATGCGCGCCGAGCAGGAAAAGGGCGAACTGGTCGGCGTCATCGTGCAGTTCGGCGGCCAGACGCCGCTGAAGCTGGCGGAAGCACTGGAAAAGAACGGCATCCCGATCCTCGGCACCGCACCCGACATGATCGACCTTGCCGAAGACCGCGACCGCTTCCAGAAGCTGCTGATGAAGCTCGATCTCAACCAGCCGAACAACGGCATCGCCTATTCGGTCGAACAGGCACGCCTCGTTGCCGCCGAAATCGGCTTCCCGCTGGTCGTGCGTCCGTCCTACGTTCTCGGTGGCCGGGCCATGCAGATCATCCATTCGGAAAGCATGCTGCAGACATATCTGCTCGATACAGTTCCGGGCCTCGTTCCGGAAGACATCAAGCAGCGTTACCCGAACGACAAGACCGGCCAGATCAACACGCTTCTCGGCAAGAACCCGCTGCTGTTCGACAGCTACCTGAGCAACGCCACGGAAGTCGACGTCGACTGCCTCTGTGACGGCAAGGATGTGTTCGTCTCGGGTATCATGGAGCACATCGAGGAGGCCGGCATTCACTCCGGCGACAGTGCCTGCTCGCTGCCGGTTCACACGCTCGACAACGCGATGGTCGACGAGCTGGAACGCCAGACGACGGCGCTGGCCAAAGCACTCAATGTCGGTGGTCTGATGAACGTCCAGTTCGCGATCAAGGACGGCACGATCTACGTGCTCGAAGTCAACCCGCGCGCCTCGCGCACCGTGCCCTTCGTCGCCAAGACCATCGGTGCGCCGATCGCCAAGATCGCTGCCCGCGTGATGGCCGGTGAAGCGCTGGATGTGGCGATCGCCGCCTACGGCGAAAAGCCCGACCCGCGCAACCTGAAGCACATCGCCGTCAAGGAAGCCGTGTTCCCGTTCGCCCGCTTCCCCGGTGTCGACACGCTGCTCGGCCCGGAAATGCGCTCGACTGGCGAAGTCATCGGCCTTGATACCGACTACGCGCTTGCTTTTGCCAAGTCGCAGCTCGGTGCCGGCGTCGATCTGCCGCGCGACGGAACGGTGTTCGTATCCGTCCGCGACGAAGACAAAACCCGCGTCCTACCGGCGATCCGCATTCTCGTCGACATCGGCTTCAAGGTGATGGCGACCGGCGGCACCGCCCGCTTCCTCGGTGAAAACGGCATTGCCGCCGTCAAGGTCAACAAGGTCCAGGAAGGTCGTCCGCATGTCGAGGACGCGATCCGCAACCGGCAGGTCCAGCTTGTCATCAACACGACGGATGGCAACAAAGCGATCTCGGATTCCAAGTCGCTTCGCCGCGCGACATTGATGCAGAAGGTGCCCTACTACACCACCATGGCAGGTGCAGAGGCGGCAGCGCGCGCGATCAAGGCGCTCAAGGCCGGCAACCTCGAGGTTCGCCCGCTCCAGAGCTACTTCAAGGCCTGATCGAACGACGGCTGCGCGCATCTTTGGGTGCGCGCAGTTGGGCCGCTGACGAGCGGCGGCTCGATGCTCAGCCGAAATCGCTCTACGAGTGCGCAATCTCCCCCTCATTGTTGTGAACGCCACCTGAACGCCGGGTTCAGCCTAGGTTCGGTCGCCGGGTGCTTACATGCCCACATGCGCTCCCAAGTCGGAAAGATCCGGCACTGCGCATGGGATGGGGCAACATCGTGCAGGTCTATTTCTTCGATTTGTATTGGGGCGACGAGCGCTTTGTCGACGAGGACGGCATCAGCCACTTCGACGAAGGTTCCGCCCTGTATTACGGCCAGCGAATTGCCGACAAGATTGGCCGCGATGCCGACTATGGATCGCTGAGGGTCCATGTGCGCTCGGGCAGCGGCGAGATTCTGGCGACGATTGCGCCGTCAGACGGTCGTGGCCGTGAACAGGACGCTTTGATCGGTCGAGGCAGCCTTGGCGTATTCCGCCGCCCCACCGAAACCGCCGCCGCCCTGCCCACGGCCTGGTGATCAATCGACCGTCACGGGCCGCTGTGCCCGAGCCTCGCTGCGTGTTGGCCTTCGGCTGCGCGCAAGCCGGACAGTCCTGATGCCGAAGAACAACGACGCAACCGAGATCACGCAACTCAAGGCAAACACCGCTAACAGCGCGTCGCGCATGACGGCCAACCGTGCGCCTTCATCGAAGCCGCGTATGTTGGCGGTCAGCCCGAAGACGGCTGCGCCGACTGCGTAACCTGCGGATTGCAGCGTCGGCAGCAGTGCCGAAGTCTTGTCTCGCTCAGGGGGCGGCGACACATCCATCAGCAATTGGCTGAGCGTGCCCCAGCAGACGCCGAAGCCGGCACCAATGGCAATTTGACCTGCGAAAACCAACCGAAACTCCGCTGTCGCGATCGCGACCGTCAGGCCGATGAGCCCGAGGCAAAGCAGCAGTGGCCCGACCCAGATCAATCGTACACGCAGATCATGCGAGCGCAGGCTCGCCACCAGAATGGCGGTCAAGCTCCACGACATCGCCATCAGCGCGCTCGAGAATCCGGCGGCCGTCGGGCCGAAATTCCAGAGGTGTTGCAAGCCGTAGACGAGATAGACGGAGCCGGAAGCCTGCGCCAACGGCATCAGCAGAATGATCCAGAGGCCGGTGCCGAGCGGGCGCCCGATCGAAAATGCGCCAAGCGGGAGAATTGAGTGCCTGGAGCGACGGTCGAGATGCACAGTGTTGACGAGAACGGCGATCGCTACGACCACGAGCGCCGCCATGGCAAATCCGTTCTGGAGCATATTCGAAACCGAGATCAGCAGTATGCCCAGGCCAAATGCGATCAGGCGAAAAAGCGGAATGGGTTGCACGATCTGCGCCGAAGCCGACCGTCTGGGTACGATGGCAAGGACCAGCGCAATAAAGATGGCGGCGGCGGGAATGTTGACGAAGAAGGCCGCACGCCATGACCAGTGGTCGGTGAGAAATCCTGAAATGAGCGGACCGGCAAAGGCAGCACTTGCCCAGACGATGGCCTCTGCACCGAAGACCTTCGGCACGAGCCGAGGCGGGAAAAGCTCCGGGATCAGTGCATAGCAAATAGCGGCAATGATGCCCTCGCCCAGCCCTTGAAACAGCCTTCCGACCAGGACCTGCGGCATGCTCGTCGCCAGCGTCGCAATCACTGTGCCGGTGACGAAGACAAGCGCTGCTGCGATCAACGCATTGCGGGCGCCGAAGCGCGCCTTGAGATTGGCAGCCAATGCCCCGCCGATGATTGCAAAGACGAGATAGAGGGTGAAGGCCCAGGAGAGCAGTGCCGCACCGCCAAATTCCTCGACTGCCGTCGGGAGCGCGGTCGAGATGAAGAACTCGTTGAAGGCAAAGAGCGCGACACCGAGGCAAAGCGTCACGGTCGCCGCCAGATGGTTGGGTTGCAACAACTCGGCCCAACGCCCTTCCGCTTCTGAATGGCCCTCGGCTTTCCCTGCGTCGCGGTCGTCTTTTGTCGTGCTCATCCTGTCATTTCCGTGTGTTCGTCGTTTCGGAAACAGAACTGTTACGACCTCAACCGCGGTTGAGGTAAAGCCCATTATCGAGGATGTCAAATTGGTAGGAGCGTCTGCAAGTTGCGCCCCCCAAGTGAAGGACGCGGTGGATCATGGCGAAAAATCTGGCATTGGCAGTTTCCTTTCTGCTATAAGAACGGTTCGGATATTTCGGACGGTTCCGGTGCTTGCGCGCCGGAGACCGTTTTCTTTTGCGTTGGCGCCGCCCCCAAGCGGCGCCTCGTGCTTGATGAAGGACATTGAAATGGTCGACAAAGTGCCGATGACACAGGGTGGATTCGTCAACCTGCAGGAGGAGCTGCGCTGGCGCCAGCAGGAAGAGCGACCACGAATCATCGAGGCCATCGCCGAAGCACGCGCGCATGGCGACTTGTCGGAAAATGCCGAGTACCATGCCGCCAAAGAGGCTCAGAGCCACAACGAGGGTCGCGTCGGCGAACTCGAAGACCTGATCGCGCGCGCCGAAGTCATCGACCTGTCGAAGATGTCCGGCTCCAAGATCAAGTTCGGTGCCAAGGTGAAGCTCGTCGACGAGGACACCGAGGAAGAAAAAACCTACCAGATCGTTGGCGATCAGGAAGCGGACGTTAAGGCTGGACGCATCTCCATCTCGTCGCCGATCGCCCGCGCGCTGATCGGCAAGGAAGTCGGCGATTCCATCGAAGTGAACGCACCCGGCGGTTCCAAGGCCTACGAAATCCTCGCGGTAAACTGGGGCTGATCGCCCCTTTGGGGCGACGGTTCCGCTTCGCCCCGATCCCCCTGCCTCCAAGACATTGACTGTCGCATGCGCAAGGAGAGCGATTCCGTGGCTGACATCCGGGACGTCGAGGTGATCGCTCCCAATTTCAAGCGGCGCCTCTCGGGCGTTACCTCGACAATCATCCAACTCATCCCGATCCAGCGCGCGCTGGGTCAGAAGATCGCGGTGCTCGGTCCGGGTCTTCCCGACAGTCTGCCTTCGATCAGGTTTCTCGATCTCCTGCATCTCTGGAAAGCGCCCGACGGCCGGCGCTGCCGCGTCTGGCACGCTCGGCGCAACGTCGAGATGTTGCCGGCGATCATCCTGCGCGATCTCCTGCGCATGAAGTTGAAGATTGCCTTCACCTCGGCATCCCAGCGCCGCCATACGGGCTGGAGTAAATTTCTGATCGGCCGTATGGATGCGGTGATCGCGACAAGCGGCAAGACAGCCGCCTATCTCGAAGTGCCGAACGACGTCATCCTGCACGGGATCGATACCATACGGTTCCAGCCGCCCGTCGATCAGCATCAGGCGAAGGCCGCACTTGGCGTCGATCCGGCCCAGAAATTCGTCGGCTGCTTCGGGCGGGTCCGCCGTCAGAAGGGCACCGATCTCTTCGTTGATAGCATGATCGCCCTCCTGCCCTGCCGTCCAAGCTGGAGCGCGATCGTTGCCGGTCGGGCGACGGGTCCGCATGTGGCATTTGAAAACGAGCTCAAGGAGCGCGTCGCCAAAGCCGGGCTTGCCGAGCGTATCCTGTTTGTCGGTGAACACACCAACATTCCCGACTGGTACCGGGCGCTCGATCTTTTCGTCGCGCCGCAGCGCTGGGAAGGATTCGGTCTGACACCGCTCGAAGCCATGGCAACGGGCGTTCCCGTCGTGGCGACCGATGTCGGCGCATTTTCCGAACTGGTTGTGAGCGGTGCAGGCGAAACCGGGACGATCGTCCCGGCCGATAACCTTCAAGCCATGGTCGAGGCGACGGCCGCGTTCATGG
The DNA here is from genome assembly GCF_001424825.1 of Ensifer sp. Root31. Classification (NCBI taxonomy): domain Bacteria; kingdom Pseudomonadati; phylum Pseudomonadota; class Alphaproteobacteria; order Hyphomicrobiales; family Rhizobiaceae; genus Ensifer; species Ensifer sp. Root31. The sequence continues at coordinate 24,551 of NZ_LMCO01000023.1, forward strand.
ATGGTGACCGGCGGCGCACAGCAGCGGGTGCGAATGGCCTTGTCCGCACCGCCACTTCGTTTGCGATCGAAGGCGAAGCGGCCGCCATCAATTCAGTGTACGAACGGCTGATGCGCTGACCGGCCTAGTGGCCGACTGCCGCCTATTTCTTCGAGGCGAACAGCTTCAAATAGGCGTTGGTGATGGCCTGTTTGGAAAACTGGTTCATCAGCGTTTCGTAGCCGCGTTCTGCCAAACGCGACCCGATCTGTCGGTCGTTTGCTATGCGCTCGATGGCGTGGCCGAAACCCTCGGCATCGCCGATATCGACCATCAGGCCGTTTTCACCGTCGCGCATGAACCATTGCGGTCCTTCAGAGCGGCTTGAAACGACTGGCGTGCCCTGCGCCCAGGATTCGAGAATAACGTTGCCGAGTGGTTCATGGCTTGACGCCATGACGAAGATGTCTGCGGCGGCCAGGAACGCACGCGTGTCCTTTTGCCAGCCGGCAAATCGCACCCGGCCCGAAACACCGAGATCGATGGCAAGCTTTTCGAGGTTTTCGCGCTCTTCCCCATCTCCGACAAGCCAGAGATACGCACCCGGCACCTTGGCGATCGCTTCGATCAGCGTATGGAAGCCCTTGCGCTCAACGAAGCGGCCCATCGACATGACGACCGGCGCGTCGTTCGGCGTATCCAGCGTGGCGCGGCTGACGGCAGCGACGCGTTCGGTACTGGTGAAATTGGAGATAACCTCGACGTCGCGCTTCCAACCGATTTCGCGCACATGCGCGGCGATGCCAGGAGTGTTGCAGACGAGGCAGTCGGTGTTGCGGAAGTAGTCGAGCCGCGGCGGGTAGTCGCCGAGCCGCGAGATCTTGATGCAACCCTTGTAGTTCGGCATCAATTCGCTGGCACGGGGCGCCCATGCCATAAGAGCATCCGGCTTCCACGTCTTGGCGAGCCGTGCTGTCTTCCATGGAAGAAGGATGCGGTCGACCGACAGGTTCCGGAAATGGCTCTCTTTGATTCCGACGGAAGGGCTGATGTCCTTGCGCCAGATCCGATCCGGTCGAATGATCGCCTTCTGTTCAACGCCGCGCTCGGCAAAGGCATTGACGAGATGGACGAAGAAACGCTCGGCGCCACCATCCTTGCCGAAGTGAAAATGGACGAGTTTCATGTTTGCTTCGAACCCCGGGCAAACAGCTCGAGGTAGGTCTCTGAGATCACCTGCTCCGAAAAACGCTTGGCAAGCGTATCGCGCCCACCTTCGCAGAGGCGCGTGCGAAGCGCCGGGTCGTCGCGCAGCCGTTCGATAGCGATTGCCAGACCCTCCGCATCGGCACAATCAACCATCAGTGCGTCCTGGCCATCCGTCATGACCCAGGACGGCCCCTCGGCGCGAGACGCAATAGTGGCTACTCCCGCACCCCACCCCTCAAAGCAGACGTTGCCCAAAGGCTCATGCAATGATGTGATCGCGAAGGCATCGCCCGCCGACAGGTAGCCATAGGCGTTCGTCTTCCAGCCAGGAAAGCGCACACGGTCCCTTATGCCGAGTTCTTCTGCAAGCCGTTCGAGGTTGGCGCGTTCGGGACCATCGCCCAGCAGCCAAAGATAGGCGCCATTGACCTTGGCGACGGCGCGCAGCAGATGATCGAAGCCCTTTCGCGGCACGAACCGCCCCATGCCGACGACGACAAAGGCATCCTCCGGCGTTTCGAGGTCTCGGCGCTCTATCGCGGCCGCCGGCGTTGCCCGTGTGAAGTTGGCGATCACTTCGACCCCACGCTTCCAGCCGAGCTTTCTGACGCGATCGGCGATATCGGGTGTTATGCAGACGAGCGTCTCGACATTCGTGTAGTAACCGAGGTGCTCCGGATAATCGCCAAGTCGGGAAATGCGGAAGGCCTTGTTGTAGACAGGCATGAAACGGCTTGCGCGAAGCTGCCAGGCCATGATCACGTCGGGTTGGAACTCCCGCAATATCCGCTGCATGCGTGCCTGAAGGACAAAGCGCGAGAGCGAAATTCGGCGAAAGACGCCTTCGTAGATCTTGCCGCAATGCTCCAGCTCTTGACGCCAGCTTCTGTCGGGCCTGATCAGCATGCGCTGCTCGACACCACGATCATGCAATGCGTTGACGAGATTGACGAAGAACCGTTCCGCTCCACCGTCCTTGCCAAAATGGATATGCATCACTTTCATAAAATCACCTGGATGCTTTCAATGCAGAGCGGCATCATCGTTGTTGGGACGCTTACTGAGTGCGTGCCTCTGATAGATTTTTGCGGCGGTCAAGAATGCGTATACGGCGCCCGTCATGGCTTCGATGAAGCCCGGAAAGCCACAGCGCCAAAGCCCGTTTCGGAAATAGAGACGATAAAAGTAAAGCGGTGGGCTGAACAGCATCTTGTATGGCCGCGGTGGTTTTCCGGCCGCTGCCTGCTGATCCGCCTTCAGCGTGGAGTACTTGTTTTCCTTCAGGATCTGTTCGTCGATAACAAGCGGACGATAATGAAGCAGGCTGCCTTTGCTGGCGGCGCCAACATGACCATCGGGTACGATACCCTCGTGCACTTTCTGACTGAGGTCGTAGCGTCCCCTGCCCTTGCGGATCAGGCGCAGATTTCGCCTCTCATGCACGCGCACCGGCGTATAACCGTAACCGATCAAATAGGGGCGGCGCGCCACGCGCCAGCCGACCGTCTCGGCCGGCCCGTCAAGCAGCGACGGCAGAAGCGCCTTCAGCGGTTCATCAAGGCGTTCGTCGGAGTCGATGTTGAAGCACCAGGGTTGCGTGCACTGGTCCAGCGCGAACTGTTTCTGGCCCGCATAGCCCCGCCAGGGCTCGTGCATGAAGCGGATCGGCCATCCATTATCGATGAAGGATTGCACGAGCGCGGCAGTGCCATCCGTCGATCCCGAATCGACGATGACGATCTCGGCGCACTGCTCGAGGCTCTCGATGCAGTTGCCGAGGTAGGCCTCTTCATTCTGGCAAATGATGAAGGCGGAAAGCGGAAGTTTGCTCATGGATGACGCCACTCAACTTCGGTCGTGTCTGCGTTCTCCAAGGGAGCCTCGCTGCCGTTGCGGATCCGCAAGTGTTCCGGATCCTAGATCTGGACCAGCCCGATATCCTTGACCTGACGAATGGTCAACATCGTGCGAACCGTATCGACGCGCTCGTTGGCGGTCAAAACCTCGATGACGAAATCCTGGAACGCGGTCAGGTTCTCGGCGACGCAATGAAGCAGAAAGTCGCTTTCGCCCGAGACTGTCCATGCCTGGCGCACGATCTGCCATTCCGCGGTTGCCGCGGCGAATGCCTTGAGATCCGCCTCCGACTGCCGCTTGAGACCCACCATGCAGAAACCCACCAGATCGAAGCCGAGCGCCGGTGCGTTCAGCAGCGCGTGGTAGCCCTTGATAACGCCGGTTTCCTCGAGTTTGCGCACCCGTCGCAGACAGGGGGGCGCCGAAATGCCAACACGCTGGGCGAGATCCACATTGGTCATCCTGCCGTCACGCTGGAGCTCGCGAAGGATCTTGAGATCGATTGCGTCGAGCTCGACTTGTTTCGTCATGAAGGTTCGTCCTTTTCACAAAGCGACTTTGATGCATGGGGCAAAGCCGAAGAGGAGTATCTTTGCTTGGATTGCCCGGTAGGTTGTCGTCACCGAGCCGATTTTATCAGGTTGGCCATAGAGAATTGATCGACAGTCGACCGTCCGTTCGACCTGCACGTAGTGACGGACCCTGCGTGTGCAGTTCTCGCTCGTAGCGCGTGAGCCTTGTGTTATCGGCGGGCGATCTTGGAGGCGTGGAGGCGTATGTTTGCGATCCGGTTCCCGCACTGAAGGCGAGGCTACTCTCCGGTCGTGAATTGCCGAACGCGGCGAGTTCGCGGTCGAGCCAAACGCGGCTTGCATTCAACCCCATATGCCTCTCCAGCAAAGTGAATCCGCGTGAAATATCGCCAAACCGATCCGACAACAAGCATCTGCGCCGACTATTCGCGGGAAAACCGGCGTTCAGAGGCGGTCGCGCCCGGTTGACGTCGATTCTTTTGGGGGCGTTCGTCGAAAAACCTGTGGCGATCCACGCCTTCGCGCCCGTCCTAGGTCTTCCGTCAGGCGTGTAAGGGGGCAATGTCGTGTTGCCCTCGATCCCTGTATCTCATGTTCCGTTCGCTGGATCCGGTTCTCATGCGATGTCATCACGGGCTTGTGACGTGAAGAAGGGGGACGCAAGCGGTGCAAAAATGCCTGATCTGGTGTCAAATCGGCGCCTTGGGCTCAAGCACTTGTGTGTATCACCGCGACCGCCCTTGAAAGTCCCGGGGGGGAATACCTAAAGTATGGCACTATTTGCCTGTGATGTAACGGAACCGGACAGGGCCCTTCGGCCATTCGGTGAGCGAAGGACAAGACCATGACTGCCCGCCACGTAAAAGCGCTGATCATCGGCTCCGGCCCGGCCGGTTATACCGCCGCCATCTACACGGCGCGCGCGATGCTGGAACCGGTCCTGATCGCCGGCATGGAACAAGGCGGCCAGTTGATGATCACCACCGATGTGGAGAACTATCCGGGCTATGCCGATCCGGTTCAGGGTCCGTGGATGATGGAGCAGATGCTGAAGCAGGCGACGCATGTTGGCGCCGAGATCGTCAATGATCTGGTCACGGATGTTGACCTTTCCGTTCGCCCCTTCCGCGTCAAGACCGACAGCGGCAACGATTGGACGGCTGACGCCTTGATCATTGCCACCGGCGCCAAGGCAAAGTGGCTCGGCATCGAAACCGAGCCGACTTTCATGGGCTTCGGCGTTTCGGCCTGCGCCACCTGCGACGGGTTCTTCTATCGCAACAAGGACGTCATCGTCGTCGGCGGCGGCAATTCGGCCGTTGAAGAGGCTCTTTACCTCTCCAATCTCGCAAAGACCGTCACCGTCGTTCATCGCCGCGATTCGTTCCGCGCCGAAAAGATCCTGCAGGAGCGCCTGTTCGCCAAGCCCAACGTCAAGATCATCTGGGACCACGAGGTCGTCGAATATCTTGGTGCCGCCCCCAAGCCGCCGATGCCTGCATCGGTCAATGGCGTGAAGCTGCGCAACACCAAGACGGGCGAAACGAGCGACATGGTGACCGACGGCGTCTTCGTCGCAATCGGTCATGCGCCGGCTGTCGAACTGTTCAAGGGCAAGCTCCGGCAGAAGTCCAATGGCTATCTCTGGACGGCCGCTGATTCGACGGCGACCGATATACCCGGCGTTTTTGCCGCAGGTGACGTCACCGACGACATCTACCGCCAGGCCGTGACGGCTGCAGGCATGGGATGCATGGCGGCGCTCGAGGCCGAGAAATACCTGGCGGGTCATATGCCCGTCGCAATTGCAGCCGAATAGAAGCTGCGAATCGGGAAGCTCCAGGCAAGGAGCCTTCCCGTATGGGAACAGATGCATCAGCCGCACGCGGAGGACATGATCCCGTCCCCCGGGGTGGTTTCATATGGGGGACTTCATGTCGCTGGATTGGGACAAACTGCGCATTTTTCACGCGGCGGCCGAGGCTGGGTCGTTCACGCATGCGGCAGACAAGCTCCATCTCTCTCAGTCGGCGATCAGCCGTCAGGTGAGCTCGCTTGAGCAGGATGTCGGCATCAAGCTGTTCCACCGCCACGCGCGCGGCCTGATCCTGACCGAGCAGGGCGAGATCCTCTACCGGACTGCGCACGAAGTGCTGATGAAGCTCGAAAGCGTCAAGGTTCAGCTGAGCGAGACGACCGACAAGCCGAGCGGCAAGCTGCGCATCACGACGACCGTAGGCCTTGGCCAGGGCTGGCTGACCGACAAGATCCAGGAGTTCATGTCGCTGCACCCTGATGTCCAGGTACAGTTGATCCTCGATAACGAGGAGCTCGACGTGAACATGCGCCATGCCGACTGCGCCATACGCCTGCGCCAGCCGCAGCAATCCGACCTGATCCAGCGCAAGCTCTTCACCGTGCATATGCACGTCTATGCGGCGCCCTCCTACATCAACAAGCACGGCGAACCGCAGTCGCTCGACGATCTCGACAACCACCGCATCATTACCTTCGGCGAACCTGCGCCAAACTACCTGCTCGACGTCAACTGGCTCGAAATCGCCGGCCGCGATTCCGACAACCCGCGGACCTCGCATCTGCAGATCAACAGCCAGACCTCGATCAAGCGCGCCTGCCTGCTCGGCATCGGCATAGCGATGCTGCCTGACTATATCGTCGGCCGCGATCCAGGCCTGATACAACTTCCGATCAGTGCCGACATTCCGTCGTTCGACACCTACTTCTGCTATCCCGACGAGATGAAGAATGCTGCCAAGCTCAAGGTCTTCCGCGATTACATCGTCGCCAAGGCCAGGAACTGGAGCTTCTGACGCCAAAGGCGCCATTGCTCGATTTGTGAGCATTTGCCGGATGGCTGATTAGCTCGTTGTTTTATAATCGTAATTTAGATCGTGCGGCGCATTTGGTGCGCCGCATTTTGTTTGTGCGGTGCAAAAATGAGCAGTGATGCGCACATGGCATGGCTGACATGCATATTAAATGATTGCTGCTCGCCCAAAAAAGCAGCATACCACCCTCAGCTGATGCATCTTTGGTGGCTTCTCCTCCCAGTGCCACCGCAGCAGCTGTTCCCCTCTGGAGGTTTAATTACCTTCACAACTATAAGGGCCCAAGTCATCTTGTGGCCCTCTTTTTTTGTCTACTGTGTGGACACGGGCGAGCCGTGACGAAATTCACAGCCGGCTATTGAAAGCTGGTACTTCGCTTCCCATATCAAAATGTAGCTGATGCATTCTTGGTGGCTTTCTCCTCCCCGCCACCGCAGCAGCTGTTCCCCTCTGGAGGTTCTAATTACCTTCACAACTACAAGGGCCCAAGTTTTCTTGCGGCCCTCTTTTTTTGCTCATTTCCTCCTCACGCTCTTGTGATTTGAATATCGAGTGTAGCCGATACATCTATCGATAAAACACGATATGGCGATAGACGATGGATCGAGACGAAATCTTCAAGGCCCTGGCACACCCGGCAAGAGTGAGCATCCTTGCTTGGTTGAAGGAGCCCGAGGTGCACTTTCCGACCCAGGAGCATCCGTTTGAGATGGGCGTTTGCGCGGGGCAGTTCGAGCGCTGCGGCCTGTCGCAATCGACCGTATCCTCCCATCTCGCCATTCTCCAGCGCGCTGGCCTGGTGACAACCCGCCGTCTCGGCCAATGGGTTTTCTACAGGCGCAACGAAGAGACGATTGCCGCGTTCCTGAAGGACATCGGCAGTCTCTGACACCCCCCCAAGACCAAACTGAAACCGAAAGGACCTGCAATGGCTACCCTATTCGATCCCATCACCATTGGTGACATCACCCTGAAGAACCGCATCGTCATGGCGCCGTTGACGCGCAATCGTTCGCCGAAGGCCGTGCCGAACACACTCAACGCCACCTATTACGAACAGCGCGCATCGGCTGGCCTGCTGATCACCGAGGCAACTGCGATCACCCAGCAGGGCCAGGGTTATGCCGATGTGCCCGGGCTCTACACATCCGAAGCCCTCGAGGGCTGGCGCAAGGTCACCGATGCCGTGCATGCCAGGGGTGGCCGGATTGTCGTACAGATGTGGCATGTCGGCCGGATCTCACATGATTCGCTGCAGCCGGACGGTGGCAAGCCGGTTGCACCTTCAGCGATAAGGGCAAAGTCCAAGACCTATCTGATCAATCCCGATGGCACGGGTTCGTTTGCCGAAACCTCCGAACCGCGTGCGCTCGACATCAGCGAACTCGACGGGATCGTTGAGGACTATCGCAAGGCTGCCCGCGCCGCGATCGATGCCGGCTTCGACGGTGTCGAGATCCACGCCGCCAATGGCTATCTCATCGATCAGTTCCTGCGCTCCGGTTCGAACCAGCGCACCGACGCCTATGGCGGTTCGATCGAGAACCGCGCCCGCTTCCTGTTCCAGGTAGTTGATGCCATCACCTCGGAGATCGGCGCCGGCCGTGTCGGCATCCGTCTCTCGCCGGTGACGCCCGCCAACGACGCCTTCGATCCGGAGCCGCAGGCGCTGTTCAGCTATGTCGTCAAGAACCTGGCCCGTTATCCCCTCGCCTATCTCCACATCATCGAGGGTGCGACCGGCGGTCCGCGCGATCACCAACAGGGCGAGCGTCCGTTCGACTACCACGCTCTACGCGCCGTCTATGCCGCTGCCGGCGGCAAGGCTGCCTGGATGACCAACAACGGATATGATCGCGATCTGGCGGCAAAGACAGTTGAAAGTCGCGAGGCCGATCTGGTCGCCTTCGGTAAGCCGTTCATTGCCAATCCTGACCTTGTCGAGCGCCTGCAGGAGAACGCTCCGTTGAATGCGCCGGATCAAGCGACGTTCTATGGCGGCGGCGCAAAGGGCTATACCGACTACCCGTCTCTTGAACAGGTCGCCTGATACCACCACATCCCTCAAGCCCCGCCGGTCGGCGGGGCTTGATCGCCAACGGACCATCCCTCCTTGTATGTTTGCTCCCTACCTCGAAAAATGGTCGCTGCAGCCGGACGGTGACCGGGTCTCAACGCGATCGAGCCAACTGCTGCCGGTGCGCTGGCGCGGCCTGCCGGCAATGCTGAAGGTCGCTCACGAGGTGGAAGAGAAGCTCGGCCGGTTGCCGATGCTCTGGTGGGCCGGCCAGGGTGCTGCCGAAGTCTATGCCGACGACGAGGATGCGCTTGTGATGGAGCGTACCGACAGCCGGCGATCGCTGTTTCATATGGCGATGACGGGAAGCGACGAGGTGGCGACACGGATCATCTGCGGGACGGTGGCTGCGCTCCATGCGCCCCGCGATGCGGCCATTCCCGATCTCGTCCCGCTTGAGAGATGGTTTGCGGCACTGGCGCCGGCAGCACGAACCCATGGCGGCGTGCTGGCGCGTTCGCTTGCGGCGGCCGAGGCCTTGTTTTCCGATCCGCATCCGCCGGTCGTGCTGCATGGCGATGTTCACCACGGCAACATTCTCGACTTCAGTGCCCGTGGCTGGTTGGCGATCGACCCGAAGCCGGTCTATGGCGATCCGGGTTACGACTATGCCAATCTCTTCTGCAATCCGGAACTGGCTGTGGTGAGCGAGCCCGGTCGCCTGCAACGCCATCTCGCTATTGTCGCAGAGGCGACTCGACTGGCGCCGCGCCGTATCCTTTCCTGGATTCTGGCCTATGCGGGTCTCTCTGCCGCATGGTTTCTGGAGGATGATGACGACTTCGATGTCGAGGGCGAAATGCTGGTCGCGCGGATCGCTGCAGCCGAAATCGACAGGTAGCGTCAGCGGCTGCTTAAGAGGATCACCGCATAGACACATAACGTATCGTTGCCATTGCGGAAGATGCAGTCCGTGGGTGGTCCGAGCTCAAGGCAATCGCCTGCTGCCAGCGCATGCGTCTCCTCGCCTTCCGTGAAGGTCAAGGCGCCCTGCTTCACCCAGATCAACTGGCGAAACATTGCATAGGCGGCCGCCGGCATAGGCACGTCCGCACCCGCTGGCAGTTCGACCTCGATCAGTTCCAGCGGCAGCTCGGAGTTCGGTGAGACATGCCGCCTGAGATATCCGCTTTGCGGATCGCGCCAGACCGGCTGGTGCTCGCGCCGCGACAGGCGACCCTCCTGAATTTCCGCGCGGGCGATCAGCGTCGACATGGTCAGGCCGAAGGCACCGGAAAGCCGCGCAAGCAATGTTGCCGTCGGACTGCTATCTGCGCGCTCGATCTTGTGGATCATCGTGCGGGAGACGCCGGAGCGTTCCGCAAGCTCGCTCAGTGACCAGCCGCGGATTTCCCGCTCGAGACGAATGCGATCACTGATGCGTTGATCAAGGCTGTACACTTTAGTATCCATGACGTAGTCATATGGTGTACGAACATGCGGGGCAACATGCTGACCAGGCAAGCAACGAAAGATGACCTGCCGGTCATCTGCGACATCTACAACGACGCGGTGGCCAATACGACCGCCATCTGGAACGACACGATCGTCGATGTCGCCAATCGAGCTGCCTGGCTCAGGGCGCGAAGCGATGCCGGATACCCGGTCCTGGTCGCGGTGGCAGACAGCGGCGATATCGTCGGCTATGCCTCCTTCGGCGACTGGCGTGCGTTTGACGGTTACCGGCACACGGTCGAGCATTCCGTGTATGTCCACCGCAAAAGCCGTGGCGGCGGCATCGGCCGCGAGCTGATGGTTGCCTTGATCGCCGAGGCCGAACGTCTCAACAAGCATGTGATGGTGGCGGGGATCGAGTCGGAGAATGCCGCCTCGATCCGGCTTCACCAACGGCTGGGTTTCACAGAGACCGGTCGAATGCGCGAAGTTGGAACGAAGTTCGGCCGTTGGCTCGACTTGACCTTCATGCAACTGGTGCTCTCCACCGGCTCACCCGCCTGAAGGACCTGTTTTTCCTGACCTCGCGAGATGCTATGTATAAAGCCGGTCTGTTTCGATGAGGCATTGCGGGCGGTACGGCATGGGGAACGGCAGCTCAAAAGGTCTTGCGTTTGCCGCCAGAGGGCTGCTGGCGCTTTTGATGGCCGTGAGCATGGGGTCGCCGGATATCGCTCAGGCTCGCATCGACGAGCTGCCGGTGCGCGCCAAGTGCATCTATGTCGGCCGGTCGGTGACGGACCCGGTTAAATCGCTGTGCATCAGCAAGGAAAGCTTCGAGCGCGATGTTTGCGGCGTCATCGATCATTATGCCGCCGCCAATGACTTGCCTTCAGCCTTCTTTGCGCGCCTTATCTGGCGCGAAAGCCTGTTTCGGCCGAATGCGGTCAGCCCGAAAGGGGCGGAAGGCATCGCGCAGTTCATGCCGGGAACGGCGAAAATGCGTGGCCTTTCCAACAGTTTCGATGTCGTTGCCGCTCTGGGAAAATCAGCCGAATATCTTGGTGAGCTGAAGTCGCGCTACGGCAATCTCGGTTTTGCCGCCGCCGCCTACAATGCCGGTGAAAATGGGCTGGAGCGTTTCCTCGAAGTGGACTGGCTGCCGACGGAGACACGCAACTATGTGCTGGCGATCACCGCCTACAGCGTCGAGGACTGGCGGGACAATCCGCCAAAGACACTCGATCTGACGCTCGACAAGAGCAAGAATTTTCTCGACGGCTGCGTGGCGCTGGCCAGCACCCGCCAACTGCGCGAGATCGACGTGATCGATGAGGCGGAGTGGGCGCCCTGGGGCGTACAGCTTGCGGCGCATTTTCAGAAATCGGTGGCGCAGCGGCTCTTCGTCAACGCTGTCAAACGTCTGCCGGCCCCGATCCGTAGCGAGAAGGCCCTGCTCCTGCGCGAACGCAATGCCAGCTTCGGCCGCCGCATTCGTTATGCCGCCCGAATCGGCCGCGATAGCCAGGTGGAAGCCAATGCGCTTTGCGCCACCATTCGGAAAAATGGTGGCGCTTGCTTGGTCTTCAGGAACTGATCGCCATTTTGGCTGGGGTGAGTCCCTCGCCGGCGCCGATTTGTCCGGCACTCTGCGGCAAGCAGCCGAGCGCCTTGAGGGTTTTGGCCACCGCTTCATCGATCGGTGTACGCGGCTCCTCGCCGAGCAAGTCCAGCAATCGATTGTTCGGCATCCGTAGCGGTTGGCGCCAGAGGTAGCGCATCTTGCGCAACTCCCGAAAGAGCGGGACGAAGGGGGAAGCCAGCGTCACCAGCCACCATGGAAAGGCACGTGCCGGAAGCCTTTGCTGTCCCGCTGCGCGCCGGATGGCGGCGATCATCTTCGTGCCGTCATCATCGACGAAACCGCCCATATGGTAGACGGCAAAGGCCGGCAGATCCTCGGCACGCTCGACCAGACGGATCATCGTCTCGGCCACATCGGGCAGATAGGCCCATTGGTGGGCGACGCCCTTCTTTCCGGGATAGCTGATCGCGGTCAGCGGCTTGCCCGGCTTGACCAGCCCTTGCGAAAACCAGTTGTTGGCGGCATCGGGGCCGAAGAAATCTCCAGCCCGCAGGATGATCACGCCGACACCGGCGTCTGACGCAGCTTTCAATCGAAGTTCCATCTCCTTGCGGATCATGCCCTTGTCCGTATGCGGGTTCTGCGGGCTGTCTTCGGTCAGAAGCGGGAAGGCATCCTGACCGAAATTGTAGATCGTGCCCGGCAGCAAAATGCGCGCGCCTTCCGCTTTCGCGGCGGCAATGGTGTTGTCGAGCATCGGCAGTACCAGCTTGCCCCAGTTGCGGTAACCGGGCGGATTGACGGCATGAACGATCAGTTCGACGCCTTCTGCGGCGGCGCGAACGTCCAGCCGCTTCATCGCATCGCCCTCCACCCATTCGTACGCGGGCGCCTTCTGCGCGGCCTTGGCGATATTGCGATTGAGTGCGCGCACTTTCCATCCCCGCTGGCTGAGGCCGCGGGCGACGGCACCACCGATGCCGCCGGTCGCGCCCAATACCAGGACTGTTCTTGCCTTTTCCAGATTGTCGGTCATTGCGTCTGCTCCATCGGTTCTGATGGAGGAAATGTCGTGCAATTCCGGGATAAACGGAATTGTCGTTTTCTGTTTCATTGCTATACTTTTATGTATGAGCAAGATCGAGCCGAGCTGGGACTACTACCGGACTTTCCTGAAGGTGCTGAAAGAAGGCTCGCTGTCGGCGGCGGCGCGCGAGCTCGGGCTGACGCAACCGACGGTCGGGCGCCATGTCGATGCAATGGAGGAGATGCTCGGCTTTCCGCTCTTCACTCGCTCGCCGCAGGGACTGTTGCCGACCGATGCCGCCCGCGCGCTTCAACCCTATGCCGAAGCGCTCGCAGCAACATCAGCGGCCCTGCTTCGCGCTGCCTCCGGCCAGCAGGATACGGTCAGCGGAACGGTGCGCATCAGTGCCAGCGAAGTGATCGGTATCGAGGTGTTGCCGCCGATCCTTGCCGAGCTGCATGTGCAATATCCGGATCTGACCATCGAGCTGTCGGCTTCCGATGCGATCGAGGACATCCTGCGGCAGGAGGCGGACATCGCCGTGCGCATGGCGGTGCCCAGTCAGGATGCGCTGGTGGCGCTTCATATCGGCGCGGTGCCGCTCGGTTTTCACGCCCACCGGCGATACCTCGACCGGCGCGGCACCCCGGCCACGCTTGCCGATCTGAGCCGCCACAGCCTGATCGGCTATGACCGCGAGACGGCGGCGATCCGGGCAATCATCGCCCGCACACCCGGCCTGCCGGACGTGCGCTTTGCGCTGAAGGCAGACAGCAACCTCGCGCAGCTTGCCGCCATTCGCGCCGGTTTCGGCATCGGTATCTGTCAGAATGCGCTTGCTGCCCGCGACCCCGATATTCTCCCGGTACTGGCAGACGGGTTCGTAATGAAGCTCGAGACATGGCTCGTCATGCACGAAAACCTGAAGGCGGCGCCGCGTTGCCGGGTGGTCTTCGATGCGCTGGCCAAGGGCCTGAGAACCTACATTCGCCCGCCGGAAATCATGGCTGCCCAATAAAAAAGCCCGCCGATCGGCGGGCTTTTCAGTCGGTTGGAGCCGCCTATCAGGCTTCGGCTTCCGGCGTTTCCGGTGCGCCGTTTTCGGCTGCCACCAGGTCCTCGCCTTCTTCGTCACCTTCCGGTTCGCTGATGCGCTCGACCGAGACGACCTTTTCGTCCTTGGCCGTCGAGAAGATCGTCACGCCCTTGGTGGCGCGGCTGGCAAGCCGGACGCCATTGATCGGCACGCGGATCAACTGGCCGCCATCGGAAACGAGCATGATCTGATCGTTGTCTTCGATTGGGAAGGCCGCGACGAGTACGCCGATCTCCGTCGTCTTCGAGGTGTCGGTGGCGCGGATGCCCTTGCCGCCACGACCCGAGGTGCGGAAATCGTAGGACGACGAACGTTTGCCAAAGCCCTTCTCCGAAACCGTCAGAACGAACTGTTCGCGCGCCTTCAGCTCTTCGTAGCGCTCGTTGGTGAGTTCGCCACCTTCGGTGACTTCCTCGCCGACCAGAGCGATTTCTTCTTCCTCGCCGTTCGTGCGCCGCTCGGCGGCTGCGCGCTTCAGGTAGGCCGCCCGTTCCCATGGCTCAGCATCCACATGGCCGAGGATCGCCATCGAGATGATGCGGTCGCCGTCACCAAGGTTGATGCCGCGGACGCCGATCGAGTTGCGGCCGGCAAAAACGCGCACGTCGTCGACCGGGAAGCGAATGCACTGGCCGAGCGCCGTCGTCAGCATGACGTCGTCATGCTCGGTGCAGGTGTCGACCGAGAGGATCTCGTCGCCATCCTCCTCCAGTTTCATCGCGATCTTGCCGTTGCGGTTGACCTGGACGAAGTCGGACAGTTTGTTACGGCGCACCGTGCCGCGCGTCGTCGAGAACATGACGTCGAGGTTTTCCCACGTCGTTTCGTCCTCGGGCAGCGGCATGATCGTCGTGATGCGTTCGCCGGGTTCAAGCGGCAGCATGTTGATCAGTGCCTTGCCGCGCGATTGCGGCGTGCCGATAGGCAGGCGCCAGACCTTCTCCTTGTAGACGATGCCACGGGAGGAGAAGAACAGAACCGGCGTATGAGTGTTGGCAACAAATAGCCGGGTAACGAAATCCTCGTCCCTGGTTGCCATGCCGGAGCGGCCCTTGCCGCCGCGGCGCTGCGCGCGATAGGTGGTCAGCGGCACGCGCTTGATGTAGCCGAGATGCGAGACGGTCACGACCATGTCTTCGCGGGCGATCAGGTCCTCGTCGTCCATGTCGGGACCGCCTTCGGCGATCTCGCTGCGACGCGGCGTGCCGAACTCCTCGCGAACGGCGGTGAGTTCGTCCTTGACGATGGTCATGATGCGGAGACGCGACGACAGGATATCGAGGTAATCCTTGATTTCCTCGCCGATCTTGTTGAGTTCGTCGCCGATTTCGTCACGACCAAGCGCAGTCAGGCGCTGCAGGCGCAGGTCGAGAATGGCGCGCGCCTGCTCTTCCGACAGGTTGTAGGTATTGTCTTCGTTGATCCGGTGACGCGGGTCGTCGATCAGCCGGATGAGGCTGTCGACGTCATGCGCCGGCCAACGGCGCTCCATCAACTGTTCGCGCGCGGTCTGCGGATCGGGCGCATGCCGGATCAGCTTGATCACTTCGTCGATGTTGGCAACCGCGATGGCGAGACCGACCAGGACATGCGCACGGTCGCGCGCCTTGCGCAGCAGGTACTTCGTTCTCCGGCTAACGACTTCCTCGCGGAACGAGACGAAGGCGCGCAGCATGTCGAGCAGCGTCATCTGCTCCGGCTTGCCGCCGTTGAGCGCCACCATGTTGCAGCCGAAAGACGACTGCAGCGGCGTGTAACGGTAAAGCTGGTTCAGGATGACGTCGGCATTGGCGTCGCGCTTGAGTTCGACGACGACGCGGTAGCCCTGACGGTCCGATTCGTCGCGCAGATCCGAGATGCCTTCGATGCGCTTATCGCGCACCAGTTCGGCCATCTTCTCGATCATCGTCGCCTTGTTCACCTGGAAGGGAATCTCGGTGATGATGATCTGCTCGCGGTCACCGCGCATCGGTTCGATATGGGCACGACCGCGCATGATGACCGAACCGCGGCCGGTCTCGTAGGCCGAGCGGATACCCGAGCGGCCGAGGATGAGCGCACCGGTCGGGAAGTCCGGCCCCGGGATGATTTCCATCAGCTCCGGCAATTCGATCGCCGGGTTGTCGATCAGCGCCATACAGCCGTTGATGACTTCGACGAGGTTGTGCGGCGGAATGTTGGTCGCCATGCCGACCGCGATGCCGCCGGCGCCGTTGACGAGCAGGTTCGGGAACTTCGCGGGCACCACCACCGGCTCGCTCATCGTGCCGTCGTAGTTGTCGCGGAAATCGACCGTTTCCTTGTCGAGGTCGTCGAGCAGCGAGTGCGCTGCCTTCTGCAGGCGGCACTCGGTGTAGCGTTCTGCCGCCGGCGGGTCGCCGTCGACCGAGCCGAAGTTGCCCTGGCCGTCGATCAGCGGCAGCCGCAGCGACCAATCCTGGGCCATACGTGCCAGCGCATCGTAGATCGCCGAATTGCCGTGCGGGTGGTATTTGCCCATCACGTCCCCGGTGACACGGGCGCATTTGACGTACTTCTTGTTCCAGTCGATGCCGAGTTCGCTCATCCCGTAGAGGATGCGGCGATGAACGGGTTTCAGGCCGTCACGCACGTCTGGAAGCGCGCGGCTGACGATGACGCTCATGGCGTAATCGAGATAGGACCGCTGCATTTCCTCGATGATGGAAATCGGCTCGATGCCTGGCGGAGTCTTTCCGCCGCCGGGAGTGCTTTGCTCAGTCAATTGTGATCACGATCTTTGTTCAGAATCAGTCGGATATTTATAGCCGAATGCGCCTGGAAGCGCCAATTTTGGCCCGTGGTTGTGAACAGTCTTTTGCCGTCGGAACAGGCTTTTCTAGGGCATTGCAGCGGAAATCGGAAGTGCTGGCGACAAAGTCGGCTGCCCGGCCTGAACGGCTGTGAGAAGGTTCCGTCACATCCTCATTAAGCTATTGCTCAAGCTTTGGCCACCGACCCCTTCCCAAGCCCCCTCCGCTTGCCTAACAATGCCGATCTGCCACCGGGAAAACTCGGGGCGCGCGCGCACGCACGCGACAATCCGGAAGGGGAAACGGATGTTCAATGTCGACCTCCTGGTCAACGCACTCACCACCCTGCTCGTCACGCTCGATCCGCCGGGGCTCGCCCCGATCTTCCTGAGCCTCACCGTCGGCCTCAGCCGGCAGGAACGCTTTCAGGTCGCCACACGCGGCTCGCTGATCGCCTTCTTCATCCTTGCCGCCTTCGCCGTCTTCGGTAACGGCATTCTCGGCCTGCTCGGCATATCCATCGGTGCCTTCCGCATCGCCGGCGGTCTGCTGCTGTTCTGGATTTCCTTCGAGATGATCTTCGAGAAGCGTCAGGAGCGAAAGGAAAAGACCGGCGAAAACGCCACCACCAAGGACCACATCCACAATATCGCGGTGTTCCCGCTTGCCCTGCCGCTGATTGCCGGGCCGGGCGCGATCTCCGCGACGATCCTGCTTGCCGGCTCGTTCCCGACGGCGGTCGAGCGCACGCAGCTGTTGATCGTCATCGCGCTGTCGATGGTCAGTCTTTTCCTGGCGCTTGTCATCGCCGAACGCATCGACCGTTTTCTCGGCGTCACCGGCCGGGCAATCCTCACGCGCCTGCTTGGGGTCATCCTGGCGGCACTTGCAGTCCAGTTCGTCGTCGACGGCGTGAAATCGGCAATGGCGGTCTGAGGCCATCGGGACGTTTGAGCGCTTCCGCTTTGGATAGAGTTGCGGAAGCGTCCCGTCTCCTGGTCATACGCACTTCCGGACGGAAAACCGCTTCGCACTTTTCCTGGAAATGCTCCAACCGACAGAAACGTTCATTCGAACGCAAAAAGGGCCGGTTTCCCGGCCCTTTTTCAATGTCACGATATTGCCATTAAAGGCCCGTGCCGTTCCAGTCTGCTCACAAAGGGCGTCCGCAACTGAAAATCGCCGTGTTCGCGTGGCTCAGAACGGGATGTCGTCGTCGAGATCGCGCGAGAAGTTGCCGCCACTCTGGCTGCCCTGACCACCCTGGCCGCCGCCGGAGCGACCGCCGCCGGAGGACTGGCGCGGCTGCTGATCGTAGTCGTCGTAGCCGCCGCCAGCGCCGCCACCGAAATCGCTGGAGCCGCCACGGCCGGCGCCGGAGCCGCCGCCCTCGCCGCGACCATCAAGCATGGTCAGCGTCGAGTTGAAGCCCTGCAGCACGATTTCGGTCGAGTAACGATCATTGCCCGTCTGGTCCTGCCATTTGCGGGTCTGCAGCGCGCCTTCAATATAGAGCTTCGCGCCCTTCTTGACGTATTGCTCGACGACCTTGCACAGGCCTTCGTTGAAGACGACGACGGTGTGCCATTCGGTCTTTTCCTTGCGCTCGCCGCTGTTGCGGTCACGCCAGGTTTCCGATGTGGCAATGCGCAGGTTGGCGATCGGCCGGCCGTCCTGCGTGCGCCGGATTTCCGGGTCCGCCCCGACGTTTCCGACCAAGATCACCTTGTTGACGCTACCAGCCATATTGCTTTTCCCGTGGTTTTGCCGCGCCGCCGGCACGGCTTTCGAATTTCAAGAACGCGTATCTTAGCGGTCCGCTGCCGCGGATACGCCCCGCATCATACATAATCCACAACAGATTTAGTCGATTTGCGTGTTGTTTGTTCTTTCTTTGTTCTAATATTTCCCTATGATCCTGTCAACCGAATCGAAATGGCCACCAGTTTTGCCGATTGCGCCTCGACATGGGCGTTAGCGTCATTACATAGGGGGCTTTCAACCGACATGCAAAAGCTGGCTTCCGATGAGCGAACTCAAGACCATCTCCATTCGTGGCGCGCGCGAGCACAATCTCAAGGGCATCGATCTCGATCTGCCGCGCAACAAGCTGATCGTGATGACAGGGCTTTCCGGCTCCGGCAAGTCGTCGCTCGCCTTCGATACGATCTATGCCGAAGGCCAGCGTCGCTACGTTGAGAGCCTGTCTGCCTATGCGCGCCAGTTCCTCGAGATGATGCAGAAGCCGGATGTCGACCAGATCGACGGCCTGTCGCCGGCAATCTCGATCGAGCAGAAGACGACCTCGCGCAACCCGCGCTCGACGGTCGGCACCGTGACCGAGATCTACGACTACATGCGCCTGCTGTTTGCGCGCGTCGGTGTGCCCTATTCGCCGGCGACCGGCCTGCCGATCGAAAGCCAGACAGTCAGCCAGATGGTCGACCGTGTGCTCGCCTTCGGCGAAGGCACGCGTCTTTATATTCTTGCGCCGCTCGTGCGCGGCCGTAAGGGCGAGTACAAGAAGGAACTCGCCGAACTGATGAAGAAGGGCTTTCAGCGCGTTAAGGTCGACGGCACCTTCTACGAGATCGCCGAGGTTCCTGCCCTCGACAAGAAGTACAAGCATGACATCGACGTCGTCGTCGACCGTGTCGTCGTGCGGCCCGATCTCGCCTCGCGGCTTGCTGACAGCTTGGAAACATGCCTGACGCTGGCCGACGGTCTCGCCGTTGCCGAATTCGCCGACAAGCCGCTGCCGCCGGAAGAAACCGCGGCCGGTGGCTCGGCCAACAAGTCGCTCAACGAAACCCATGAGCGCGTGCTGTTTTCGGAAAAGTTCGCCTGCCCGGTCTCCGGCTTTACGATTTCCGAGATCGAGCCGCGCCTGTTCTCATTCAACAATCCCTTCGGTGCCTGCCCGACCTGCGATGGCCTCGGCAGCCAGCAGAAGATCGACGAGGCGCTGATCGTACCAGAGCATAACAGGACGCTGCGTGATGGCGCGATCGCGCCTTGGGCCAAATCGTCGTCGCCCTATTACAACCAGACGCTGGAAGCGCTCGGCAAGGTTTTCGGATTCAAGCTCGGCAATCGCTGGAGCGAACTGTCCGTCGACGCGCAGAAAGCCATCCTGCACGGCACCGAAGAGAAGATCGTCTTTCATTATGAAGACGGCGCTCGCTCCTACAACACCACCAAGAATTTCGAAGGCATCGTGCCCAACCTCGAGCGCCGCTGGAAGGAAACCGACAGCGCCTGGGCGCGCGAGGAGATCGAGCGCTATATGTCGGCTGCCCCCTGCCCGGCCTGCGCTGGCTTCCGCCTGAAGCCGGAGGCGCTCGCCGTCAAGATCGACACGCTGCATATCGGCCAGGTCACCGAGATGTCGATCCGCATCGCACGGGACTGGTTCGAGGCATTGCCGGGACATCTCAACACCAAGCAGAACGAGATCGCCGTTCGCATCCTCAAGGAGATCCGCGACCGCCTGCGGTTCCTCAACGATGTCGGTCTCGAATATCTCAGCCTGTCGCGCAACTCCGGCACGCTGTCGGGTGGTGAAAGCCAGCGTATTCGCTTGGCATCGCAGATCGGCTCTGGTCTGACGGGCGTGCTCTACGTGCTCGACGAACCGTCGATCGGCCTGCACCAGCGCGACAACGCCCGCCTGCTCGAGACGCTGCGCCATTTGCGCGACATCGGCAACACGGTCATCGTCGTCGAGCATGACGAGGACGCTATCCTGACGGCCGACTATGTCGTCGACATCGGCCCGGCCGCCGGCATCCATGGCGGCGAGGTCATCGCCCAGGGTTCGCCTGCCGACGTGATGTCCAATCCGAAGTCGCTGACCGGCAAGTATCTCTCCGGTGAACTGTCGGTTGCCGTCCCGAGCGAACGCCGCAAGGCGAAAAAGAAAAAGGAAATCACCGTCGTCGGTGCACGCGCCAACAACCTGAAGAACGTCACGGCGTCCATTCCGCTCGGCATTTTCACCGCGGTTACGGGCGTGTCCGGTGGCGGCAAGTCCACCTTCCTGATCGAGACGCTCTACAAGGCCGCCGCCCGCCGTATCATGGGCGCGCGCGAAAACCCGGCCGAACACGATCGCATCGACGGCTTCGAGCACATCGACAAGGTGATCGACATCGACCAGTCGCCGATTGGCCGCACGCCGCGCTCAAACCCGGCGACCTACACCGGTGCCTTCACCCCGATCCGCGACTGGTTTGCCGGTTTGCCGGAAGCCAAGGCCCGCGGTTACCAGCCCGGTCGCTTCTCGTTCAACGTCAAGGGTGGGCGCTGCGAAGCCTGCCAGGGCGACGGCGTCATCAAGATCGAGATGCACTTCCTGCCGGATGTCTACGTCACCTGCGACGTCTGCCACGGCAAGCGCTACAACCGCGAAACGCTGGACGTGCATTTCAAGGGCAAGTCGATCGCCGATGTGCTCGACATGACCGTCGAGGAAGGCGTGGAGTTCTTTGCTGCCGTTCCCGCAGTGCGCGACAAGCTGGTGACGCTGAACCAGGTGGGGCTTGGCTATATCAAGGTCGGTCAGCAGGCAAACACGCTCTCGGGCGGCGAAGCCCAGCGCGTCAAGCTCGCCAAGGAACTGTCGAAGCGCTCCACCGGACGCACGCTCTATATTCTCGACGAACCGACAACCGGCTTGCATTTCCACGATGTGGCAAAGCTTCTTGAAGTTCTGCATGAACTCGTCAACCAGGGCAATTCGGTCGTGGTCATCGAGCACAATCTCGAGGTGATCAAGACGGCCGATTGGGTCATCGACTTCGGTCCCGAAGGTGGCGACGGCGGCGGCGAAGTCATCGCCAAGGGCACGCCGGAGGATGTCGTCAAGGAGCCGCGTTCCTATACCGGCCAGTTCCTGAAGGAGCTTTTGGAGCGTCGTCCGATGAAAAAGGTTGAGGCGGCCGAGTGAGCGTCTCGGGCAATAGGCGGAGCGACACCGTCGCCGGCTTCGCGATGATGCGGCCGGCGACGCTAGATGACCTGCCCGCCGTGCGGGATATCACCGTTGCCGCCTACGCGCCTTATACCGACCTGCTCGGTGGACTGCCTTTGCCGGTTACCGAAGATTACGTGCCTCGCATCGCCCGCGAAGAGGTCTGGATCCGTGACGATGGCGATGCGGTTTCTGCGATTGCCGTTTTCGAACGGCATGCGGATCATCTTTTGATCTTCAGCATTGCCGTTGCGCCCTCCTTCCAGCGTCAGGGGCTAGGGAGCGAGCTGTTGCGGTTTGTTGATGCACAGGCGGAGGAATGCGGCGTGGCAGACGTGCGGCTCTATACCAATGCGCGGATGGAGCGAAACATCGCGCTTTATCGTGCCTATGGTTTTCAAGAAACGGGTCGCCGCCCGAACCCCTATCGGCCAGGGTGGACGCTGGTGGATATGGCCAAGCCCGCGGGGCAGATGGCGTCCGAACGAAACTAGTTGCGGCTTGAATTCGCCGCCATGAGGAGGATGGGATGACGAAATCCGGAAAGATCCGCGTTGGTATCGGCGGTTGGACCTTCGAGCCTTGGGAGGGCACGTTTTATCCCGACAGCCTGTCGAAGAAGCGCCAGCTCGAATTTGCCGGCAAGGAGTTGCGAGCGATCGAGGTCAACGGCACCTATTATTCATCGCAGAAGCCGGAAACTTTCGCCAGGTGGGCAGCCGAAGTCCCTGATGATTTCATCTTCTCGCTGAAGGCCAGCCGCTTCGTCACCAATCGCAAGGTTCTGGCCGAAGCTGGTGAATCCATGCAGAAATTCCTGACGCAGGGGCTGACAGAATTAGGACCCCATCTCGGGCCGATCCTGTGGCAGTTCGCGCCGACGAAGAAGTTCGAGCCGGAAGATTTCGAAGGCTTCCTCAAACTTTTGCCGGAAAAGCAGGACGGTCTGCCGCTGCGCCACGTCGTCGAAGTGCGCAATCCAACGTTCCAGGCGCCCGAGTTCGTCGACCTGCTGGAAAAATACAAGGTGGCCATCGTTCTGGCAGAACATGCGGACTATCCGATGATCGCCGATGTCACTGCCGATTTCGTCTATCTGCGCCTGCAGAAGGGCAGCGACGATATCAAGACCTGCTATGCCGCCGACAAGCTTGATCTCTGGGCGGATCGCGCGAAAACCTTTGCCGCCGGCGGGGAGCCGGGTGATCTCGCCAAGAACGCGCCCGATCGCAAGGCAAAGAAGGAGCCGCGCGATGTCTTTGCCTTCTTCATCACCGAGGGCAAGGTGAACGCGCCGAATGGCGCGCGTGAGCTGCAAAAGCGCGTTGATTGATGTCAAGTTCAGGCGCGGGGGACCTTCCCGCGCCTCTCCACGCGACCCTAATTGCTCACCCCCAAAACCTGAAAACGAATCAATTTGTAGTGCCCCTCACATCGGCGTTGGTTGTGCAATCGCGGTTGCCCCTGGGGATGCTATTTATGTGCTTTTTTACCCTTCAAAAATTTGATTTTTCGCCTGCCGCTGCGGCAGTGTCAC
The DNA here is from genome assembly GCF_001424825.1 of Ensifer sp. Root31. NCBI lineage: Bacteria > Pseudomonadati > Pseudomonadota > Alphaproteobacteria > Hyphomicrobiales > Rhizobiaceae > Ensifer > Ensifer sp. Root31. Next base: position 47,438 of record NZ_LMCO01000023.1, read on the forward strand.
AGGCAACCTGCCGAAGTGCCTGATTTACAAGGCATTGGCCGCTGTCCCCGTTTTCCACAGCCGATCCACACAACATCTAGCGCTCAAACTTCCGTCACAAACCACCCCTTGACGCCTTGGGACGATTCACGGTTAATGGATTTCACGTTGCGACGGCGGCGGACCGGATTGTTTTGAGCCCGGTTCATTTCACGAAATCGTCGGTTCTGACATGCGGCAAACGCGGGTTCCCCGCTTGAGCCGCAGTGAGGAATCCTGTGCGCTTTTTCGGGCCCGCTTGAGCAACTTTTGGCTGGCATAAAGAAGCTGTTGATACTATATTTAGTGCTTGCAGGCAGCCTATCTCACAAGATACAGGGTCACCCAGATCTGGGTTTCCCTTCATGGATGGAAGCTGAGACTGGCTGCGGAATGCCTCCGCGGTCGGGCGGGGACACTTGCGCCTGTGGCGGGCGCTCGCAACACGAAGGACACGGGATAATGCTGATCGAACGTCGTTTCACCAAGGCTGGGCAATCCGCCTATGCGGAGATCGAATTCCGCAAGGCTACGAGTGAAATCAAGAATCCCGACGGCTCGATCGTGTTCCGTCTGGCCGATATCGACGTGCCGGCCCAGTTCAGCCAGGTTGCCGCCGATATCCTTGCCCAGAAGTATTTCCGCAAGGCCGGCGTGCCGGCGAAGCTGAAGCGCGTCGAGGAGAATGATGTCCCCTCCTTCCTCTGGCGCTCGGTTCCCGACACGGATGCGCTGAAGGCGCTGCCGAAGGACGAACAGTACGGTTCCGAAACCGATGCCCGTCAGGTTTTCGATCGCCTGGCCGGTACCTGGGCCTACTGGGGCTGGAAGGGCGGCTATTTCGCCAGCGAAGAAGACGCCTCCGCCTTCCGTGACGAACTTGCTTATATGCTCGCCACCCAGCGCGTTGCGCCGAACTCCCCGCAATGGTTCAACACCGGCCTGCATTGGGCCTATGGCATCGACGGCCCCGGCCAGGGCCACTTCTATGTCGATCCCTTTACCGGCAAGCTGACCAAGTCCAAGTCGGCTTACGAACACCCGCAGCCGCACGCCTGCTTCATCCAGTCGGTTGCCGACGACCTCGTCAACGAGGGCGGCATCATGGACCTGTGGGTGCGTGAAGCGCGCCTGTTCAAGTATGGCTCCGGCACCGGCTCCAACTTCTCGCATCTGCGCAGCGAAGGCGAAAAGCTCTCGGGCGGCGGCAAGTCCTCGGGCCTGATGTCCTTCCTGAAGATCGGCGACCGCGCAGCCGGCGCCATCAAGTCGGGCGGCACCACCCGTCGCGCCGCCAAGATGGTCGTTGTCGATATCGATCACCCGGATATCGAGGAATACATCAACTGGAAGGTCAAGGAAGAGCAGAAGGTTGCAGCGCTCGTCACCGGCTCGAAGGTCGTCGCCAAGCATCTGAAGGCGATCATGAAGGCCTGCGTCAACTGCGACGGCACGGACGACGCCTGCTACGACCCGAAGCAGAACCCGGCGCTCAAGCGCGAGATCCGCGCTGCCAAGCAGTCGCTGGTGCCTGAAAACTACGTCCAGCGCGTCATCCAGTTCGCCAAGCAGGGTTACAAGGACCTTGAGTTCAAGACCTACGACACCGACTGGGATTCGGAAGCCTATCTCACGGTTTCGGGCCAGAACTCGAACAACTCCGTCTCGATCAAGGACGACTTCCTGCGCGCCGTCGAAGCTGATGGCGACTGGCACCTGACCGCCCGCAAGGACGGCCGGGTGATGAAGACGCTGAAGGCACGCGACCTCTGGGAGTCGATTTCCTACGCCGCATGGGCGTCGGCCGATCCGGGCCTGCACTTCAACACGACGATGAACGACTGGCACACCAGCCCCGCCGCCGGTCCGATCCGCGCGTCGAACCCGTGCTCGGAATACATGTTCCTCGACGACACCGCCTGCAACCTCGCCTCGCTGAACCTGATGATGTTCAAGGACGCGGCGACGAAGCGCATCAACATCGCCGATTACGAGCACGCCGTGCGTCTGTGGACCGTCGTTCTCGAAGTTTCGGTGATGATGGCGCAGTTCCCGTCCCGCGAGATTGCCGAACTGTCCTACGAATACCGCACGCTCGGCCTTGGCTATGCCAATATCGGCGGCCTTCTGATGTCGTCGGGCATTCCCTATGACTCGACCGAGGGCCGCGCCATTGCCGGTGCGTTGACGGCGATCATGACCGGCGTTTCCTACGCCACGTCGGCGGAAATGGCGGCCAAGCTCGGTCCGTTCCCGGGCTTCGCGCCGAACCGCGACAACATGCTGCGCGTCATCCGCAACCACCGCCGCGCCGCTTACGGCGAGACGACGGGCTATGAAGGCCTCTCGGTCAACCCGGTTGCGCTGATCCATGGCGAAAACCCCGACCAGGACCTCGTCATTCACGCCATGAGCGCCTGGGACAAGGCGCTGGAACTCGGCGAGAAGCACGGCTACCGCAATGCCCAGGCAACCGTCATCGCGCCGACCGGCACGATCGGTCTTGTCATGGACTGCGACACGACTGGAATCGAGCCCGATTTCGCGCTGGTGAAGTTCAAGAAGCTCGCCGGTGGCGGCTACTTCAAGATCATCAACCGCGCCGTTCCCGAGGCTCTGCGTTCGCTCGGTTACTCCGAGAGCCAGCTTGCCGAGATGGAGGCCTATGCCGTCGGCCATGGCAACCTCAACCAGGCGCCTGCCATCAACCCCTCGACGCTGAAGGCCAAGGGCTTCACCGATGAGAAGGTCGAGGCCGTCAACGCTGCCCTGAAGTCGGCCTTCGATATCAAGTTCGTCTTCAACCAGTGGACGCTCGGTGCGGACTTCCTCAAGGGTGCGCTGAAGGTTACCGACGAGCAGCTCGCCCAGATGGACTTCAACCTCCTGGAGCACATGGGCTTCTCGAAGAAGGACATAGAAGCGGCCAACATCCACGTCTGCGGTGCGATGACGCTCGAAGGTGCGCCGTTCCTCAAGAACGAACACCTGCCTGTCTTCGATTGCGCCAACCCCTGCGGCAAGATCGGCAAGCGTTACCTCTCGGTCGAAAGCCACATCCGCATGATGGCTGCCGCCCAGCCGTTCATCTCGGGCGCCATCTCCAAGACGATCAACATGCCGAACGAGGCGACCGTCGAGGATTGCAAGAACGCCTACATGCTGTCGTGGAAGCTGGCGCTGAAGGCCAATGCGCTCTATCGCGATGGTTCCAAGCTGTCGCAGCCGCTCAATGCCTCGCTGATCGAAGACGAGAATGACGAGGATGCGCTGGAGGATCTGATCCAGGCGCCGGCCGCTGCCCAGGCCGTGACCATCACGGAGAAGATCGTCGAGCGCGTCATCGAGAAGGTGATCCGCGCCCGCGAAAAGCTGCCGAACCGCCGCCAGGGTTACACCCAGAAGGCTGTCGTCGGCGGTCACAAGGTCTACCTGCGCACCGGCGAATTCGGCGATGGCCGCATCGGCGAGATCTTCATCGACATGCACAAGGAAGGCGCTGCCTTCCGGGCGATGATGAACAACTTCGCCATCGCCATCTCGCTCGGCCTACAATATGGCGTGCCGCTCGAAGAATATGTGGAGGCCTTCACCTTCACCAAGTTCGAGCCGGCCGGCATGGTGCAGGGCAACGACGCGATCAAGAACGCGACGTCGATCCTAGACTACGTCTTCCGCGAACTGGCCGTGTCCTACCTCGGCCGTCACGATCTGGCCCATGTCGACACGTCCGACTTCAGCAACACGGCGCTCGGCAAGGGTATCCAGGAAGGCAAGACGAACCTGATCTCCACCGGCTGGACCCGCGGCTACAAGCCGACCATCGTCGGCGGCACGGCTGATCGCACCAGTGAGCCGAAGGGTTCGGCGACAGCAGCCCCTGCCCGCGCCTCCTCCAGTGCAACGGTAACCTCGATTGCCGGCAACACCGTCCGCAAGATCGAACAGACAACGTCGATCGCAACTTCTGAAATCGTTGCCTTCAAGCGCGACTACGAAGAGCGCGCCGCCGAACTTGCCGAAGAGATCCCCGAGGAAACAGTCGAGACGGTAACGGAAGTGACGGCTCTGTTCTCCGACAAGGCGGCCGCAGAAGCGGCATCGGCCAAGTCGGACGCCAAGAAGCTCGAAGCCGAACGCCGCGCCCGCTCGATCATGCAGGGTTACACCGGCAACATGTGCTCCGAGTGCCAGAACTTCACAATGGTGCGCAACGGCACCTGCGAGAAGTGCGACACCTGCGGCGCCACCAGCGGCTGCAGCTGATCAGCTACGACACTGAAGCCACGTGGTGTAAGATGCGTGCAGTGAGACATTGAAGAAACAAAAGGCGCTCCTTAGAGCGCCTTTTGTGTTGGGGCAGGCTCCGGATTTCTGCCTGACCTTGCTTCCCGCATTTGAAACGTTACGGATTTGGTTTCTCTCTGACAGGAGAGGCAGGTGTAATGAGTGCATTCCGTCTATTGCTACTGCTGCCGCTTGTCTTGCCGGCTAGCTGCGCCTACCCGATTTGCAAGCAACTGAAGCCGGCAGCTCGTGTCTCCGTCCACGACACCAGCGAGGTCCCGATTGCGGGCGCGAAGGTGCATCTTTGGACAATTGTTCATCCTCATAATCGCCGCGGACTTGCCGAGGTGACGGAGACGGACGCATCAGGAATCGCACGCTTTCATAAGAAGGTGAATGGCGTGTTGAGGCGCTGGTCGTGCATGGCTACGACGTGTTCTCTTGGCGGTGGTGTGTCGCCAAACCCGGCTACGAGACGCGCCATCTCAGTTACGATGAGTGGCTCAGCACCAAATCGCCGATCGTCCTACGAGAAGGCGTATCGCAACCGTGTAAGGCGCCAGAGCCGTCGGGATGAAACACTTGGCAGCCAGCACAGATTATGTATCTGTTGCGGCTAGAGAGGCACCGCCGACCGTCGCAATTGTGCATCCGCAGTCTTTACCCATTCGCCCCGCTTATCTGGCTCGTTCCAAATGACAGCCCCCATCATCGACATCACCCTCGAAGATCCGAGCAAGGATGATCTGCGTGCGATCGTCACGACGCTTGACGCCTATAACGATGCGCATAGCGGCATGGTCGATCAGCCCGGTTTTGCCGTCTTCATTCGGGATCCCGAAACGAAGGCGGCAATCGGCGGGCTCTATGCGACCGATGGCTATGGCTGGGCTTTCATCCGCTATCTCGCCATACCGGAAAACCTTCGCGGCCAAGGTCTGGGACAGCGACTGATCGCCGAGGCGGAGAAGATCGCGCGGATCGCGGCTACATCGGCCTATGGCTCGATACGTTCGAATTCCAGGCGCGGCCTTTTTACGAAAAGCTGGGTTTTGTGGTTTTCGGCCAGCTGGAGGGCGCGCCGGGCGCAATAGCGCGTTACTTCCTGAAGAAGCGGTTTGAGAATTAGCCGACAGCCAAAGACAGGTGGCATGCAGCTTCGCTGCGTATGATCAATGCGGGATGGATCAGTTACGGAGAGCGCCGCAGAGTTGTGGCGCGTCGACAAGAGTTCTGCCGTTCTTGGTGCGAGTGTTGCTTCGGTTGATCGGTGCGTGGGAGAGCGCAACCGTGCAACCGAAGCCTTTTTGGTGAAAAGCCCACTTCCATGGGATTTCAGGCTGCCTTCACCGGATTATTTCGGTGTAACGATGCCCTGGTAATAGTCGCCGTCGCCGCTGACATAATTCACACCACCGCCGCCCGTGGTTTGCGCACAGGCCGCCAAGGTGGAGAGAACGAGTAGCAACATCGCAGTTTTCATAGGCATTTGCTCCTTCAGCGTCGTTTGATCTTCGGCCGTGCGCTACGCCGAAGCGACGCATGACGATTTGACCCGCCAATTCTATGATACTCAACCGGGCATCTATCAAGGGCATTGATTGTTTAAAGCTAATTTGTGCTTGCCTGTGATGTGTTCAACGTCTGCGCGCATATTGGGCGCGGCAAATCGTTGGCGCTTTTGCACTCACAAGGGTGAGCGGGGCAAACAGCAGCACGCTTCTTTCAGCTTCTACAGCGCCGCGCGTCTTAGACGCGCAAAGGTCGCTGTAGCACTTTGAATTGCTGCAGGTTTTTATCCTTAAAACGAATAGGATTTAAGGAAACATGCAGTAGAACTCAGCCGCCTGCCCCTGGGAAAAGCCGAGGCGAAGGTTCACGTCGACAGGTGTTTGCCCGGCTGCTCGCGCTCCCGCCAGTAACGCAGCCTGAGGCGTGGAGCCATCAGCCAGGCGATGAAAGGCGTGAGGATGAAACATGTGACGACCACGACTGGCAGAGAATACTTGGCGTTGTCGGCGAGCACCGGGATGGAAAGCACGATCACCGCACCGATGCCGAAGAGCACGGCGTTGATCATCAGTCCAACCATGATGGCAAGTTGCAGGCGCACGGACATGTCGGCCTCCGTTGAAAAACCACCCAATGGGAACGCTGCCTTTTTCGAATGGTTCCGAAATCCCGATTGTAGCAGAAACGGCCTACTCGCGAAATGAGAGCACAAACCGGCCGCGGTTCGTTTTCTCCCTGTCGTTTCCGCACGGGTGCCCTATGCTTGTAGTCAAGCGACCGATCACCCGATTGGATTGGGATATGTGAGCTGTACCGCACAGCCCGATCCACTGCCGATCGCTTCAGTTTGAGGGAGACCCATGCCGAGCAGTCCATACGAAACCCTGGGCGTCAGCCGGGACGCCAAGCAGAAAGATATTCAGAGCGCCTACCGCAAGCTTGCCAAGAAACTACATCCCGATCTCAACCCCGGGGACAAGGGAGCCGAGGATCGCTTCAAGTCAGTTTCGGCCGCTTATGCGCTCTTAAGCGACGAGGAGAAGCGCGGCAAATACGATCGCGGCGAGATCGACGAAACCGGCGCGGAAACGGCGCCTCGGAACTTCTACCGCGATTATGCCGGCGCCAACGACACCGCCGGTCGCTACGAAAGCGCTCACGGCTTTTCGGATTTCGGCGATTCGGACGATATTTTCTCCAACTTCTTTTCTCGTCGTGGTCGGGGCCAACAATCGATGCGCGGGCGCGATGCACATTTCTCGATGGAGATCAGTCTGCTCGAGGCGGTCAATGGTGCCAAGAAGCAGATCAGCCTGCCGGGGGGCGGGCCGGCCCTTGATCTGACGATTCCGCCGGGCACACGCGACGGCCAGACGTTGCGCCTGCGCGGCAAGGGAGAGCCCGGCTCCAACGGCGCGGCTGCCGGTGACGCGCTGATCGACATCCGTGTGCGGCCGCATCCGCTGTTCCAGGTGGATGGTGAGGATGTGCGCTATGAGATCCCGATTTCGCTGAGCGAAGCCGTGCTTGGCGGCAAGATCCGCGTTCCGACCATGGATGGCGCCGTCAACGTCACGATCCCGCCGAACTCCAACACCGGCAAGGTCTTGCGGTTGAAGGGTAAGGGCATGCGCAAGCCGGGCGGTGGCCACGGCGATGCCTATGTGACGCTGAAGATCACGCTTGCGCCGCAGGCCGATCCGGCGCTCGCCGCCTTCGTCGAGGGCTGGGCAGCCGGAAAGGCGGAGGATCCACGCAAGAACCTGGGAGGCAACGCATGAACGACAGCGAGTTTTGCGAACACCTCGAAATCGAGGTCACGGTGCTACGGGTCTGGGTCGAGCAGCGCTGGCTTGTGCCGCGCCATGCCGACAGAGGTTGGATATTCGAAGACGATGATCTTGCCCGCGCCCGCCTGATCCAGGACCTGACTGGCCCCATGGGCGTCAACGACGACGGCGTCGACGTCGCCATGCAACTGCTCGATCAGATTCACGGCCTACGCGGCCGGTTGAGTGCGTTGATGACGGCAATCCGCAGCCAGGATCCGGATATTCAGAGGCTGATACTGTCTCGTGTGGACGACGAATAATCCACCGCGATCGCCGGCATCGCGACAAGACCGACGGTTTCGGCAACAAGCAAGGTGTCGACGAATTCCGTCAGGTCAGCCATCCGGTCGTCGCTGAAGCTGAACCTGTCCAGGATTTCCGTATCGAACCATGTGTCGGAAGGAAGGAAGCGGATGGGCCCAACCCGATGGGCGTAAACCGTGTTACCGTCGACGTCGAGCTGAACCGTCTTCATCTGGCTCAAATCCCAGGCGTCGACCAGGCCGCGAAAAGCGGAGCGCACTGCTTCCGGATTGCTGACCTTCTGGGTCATGGCCCCAAGACGGCCGCTACCGACGATACGGAAGCTGAAGGTTGGATGCAGACAGGCCAGCATGGCCTCAAGGTCGTTGGCATCGCGCGCTGCATAGAGCGAGTGCACGGTTTGCTCGAGCGCGGTGCGATCTGGCATCAAATTGCTCCCTTGTGAAATCTGGGCACGCCTTTTGTATCCGGGGTGAGTGTGCGCGTATTTAAGGCATGTCGCAAGTATATGCGAAGGCTGCAGTACAACCTCAGCCTGGCGTTCGTCTTTGCTGGCCTGTGGTGGCAACGCCTGCCGTCGCCCGGGCGACTGACCCAAGCGTCGAGGCAAAGAGAGCAATCAGGGTGGTCTTCAACCTGTGCGTTCCCCCGTCGGGGATGCCCGAAGTGTCCGGCCTTCATGCCCGAGGGATGGATCGCATGGGCGCATCCCGACATAGACTCTTCGAAAACCGATCCGCACCGCCCTTAGAAGCAATCGTTAGGATTCGACTAAAAGGCGACCGCCAATTTTCACCCAGCTTCAAGCGAAACAGCGCAAAAAGGAAAGGATTAATAGCAAGGAAGGCAGGGGAACAAGGTGGTACAGGTCGTCACGGTATCCGCGACCACAGCGGCTTATGCGGCGGAAGCCGTCAAGCCGAAGGCGCGCGTGTCCGGCGATGGCCCGGCCGATGAGGCGATCACCTTGCTTTCGACCCGCCGTTCCAGCGAGCCGACGATCACCCAGGCATCTATTCCCAAGATGAAGGGCGCCCTGCCCCTGTCGTTGATGCTGATGAGCGCCGATGGCCGCCTGCCGCAGCAGAGCGAGGCGGAAACGCTACGCCGATATCTCGAATACATGCGCGACGACGGGGACATGCCAGAATGGCGCGAAAACGAAAGCCGGCAGGAAGATCCCGCCGGCCAAGAGGATGAGAACGGCGCCGCCTGAGGCAAAGCCCTTCGTCTCATCAGGTCCTTCAGTGGTGCTTGTGCCCGCCGGTTGCCGCAGCGCCGCCGGCCGCCGTTCCCACGGCAAGCGTGGCATCGACCTTGCCAGCCTTCTCGAAGACCAGCGTAACCGGCACGGTTTCACCCTCGGCAAACGGCTTCGACACCTGCATGAACATCAGATGCAGGCCGCCGGACTTGAGCTCGACGGTCTCGCCGGCCGGGATGGCAACGCCGTCATCGAGCTTGCGCATCTTCATCACGTCGTTTTGCATCGCCATTTCGTGGATCTCGACGCGACCCGCGACCGGGCTCTCGACTGCGACCAGGCGATCGTCGGCGCTGCCGCCGTTCTTGATCGTCAGGAAGCCGCCGCCAACCTTGGCGCCCGGCAGCATCGCCTTGGCCGCGCCGCCAAAGATTTCAAGGTCGCCCAGCTTGACCGGGCCGTCCGTGGCCATCTGCCCGCCGTGTCCGGCATGCTCGTCGCCACCGGCGGCAAGCGTCACCGTCACCGTGGGCGCCGGGCTCTTCAGGTCATGGGCGCTCTGCCCCTCGGCTGCTACCTCGTCCCACACCACCTTGCCGTCCGTGCCGCACAGCTGAACCGTCGGGAAGGCAAGCACGGTTTCCTTGTCGAAGCCCGAGATCTTACCTTTGACGACGAAGGTATCGTAGAACTCTTCGGGCAGATTGCCGCCCTTCCAGCGGATCTCGATTGGGCCGGAAGAGACCTTCTCGCCGTGAATGTCATAGGTCTTCTGGTAGTCGCCCTTGATGATCTCCAGCTCCCAACCCGGTTTCGGCTGCGGCTTGGCGAAGACGAAGCCTTCCGGCAGCTTCATCTGCACCTCGGTCGTTGCCTTGCCATCGCAACCGTGCGGAACCTGCAGCACCGCCTTGAAGCTCTTTTCGGATTGCGCGCTGTCGGTTTCGAACGTCGCATGGGCGTGGGCGACGCCAGCGGTTGAAAGCGCCAGGCCGAGGGAAAATATAGTCAGTGCGGTCTTGTTCATGTCGTACACTCCTGACCACGTGCTGGTCAGAGCCCGGTTCTGTCGTGGTCGATGCCGCCATCGCGGCGCATTGAAATTGAATGCGTGGGGAAGCGTTACGACTGGTGGGGAGGTCCGCGCGGCGGCGGCAGAAGGCGCAGATGCCGGACGGTAATTTCGTCTTGCGCGCGGTGCAAATCGGCAAGCCAGTTGCCGGTCTCGGCGCGTTCGCTATGTTGCGGCGGCGTCGGCAGCAGGGCAGCCACCGCAAGCCGGCAGGCCTCGCAGACCGGCGCCATCGATGGCGATTTGCCGTTGTCGATGCCATCCATGCCGAAGCAGATATCGGCGATGGTGCCATCGGGTAGCTGATAGGCTGCGATCTCTGCAGGCGTCAGGCTTTTTGCCATCGCCGGCTTGTGGGCGAAGGACAGGAAAACAAGCGCGAAAGCGGCGACGATGCGCACAGCGATCCGCAAATGTCCCTTACACCTAGTCATTGTCGTCCCCGGTATCGATCCTGAGTTATCCTCAAGCGGAGGAGAATGCAAAGACAGAATTGACGCACCCCCAGTCCGGCGATGGGAAGTGCTGCGACAAAAATGTGTTTGACCGCGACACCGCCCCCTTGCCAAGTTCACAGGTTCGCCGTTATTTGGAGGCGATCTTGTTGGGAGAAACCGGTTCGTTCCGGTGCCGAAGGAGCAACCGCCCCGGAAACTCTCAGGCCAAAGGACCAGCAAGGTGCCGGTAGGACTCTGGAGAGAAGCGTTTTTTTGCGCTCGCCGAAGGGATAACAATCTCAGGCAAAGGGACAGAGGGGGCTCGAATTTGACGGCGTTTGACGCCGGAAGTGTGAGCCGGCGCGCGTGCGCGCCAGACCTGGAGGCCGGAGTTGGAAGAGATTTCCCATTTGAAACATACGCCGCTGCATGCGTTGCATCTGTCGCTGGGTGCCCGCATGGTGCCCTTTGCCGGCTACGACATGCCGGTCCAGTACCCTGACGGCGTGATGAAGGAGCACCTGCATACGCGCACCGCGGCAGGTCTGTTCGACGTTTCTCACATGGGCCAGGTCATCGTTCGGCCAAAGTCCGGCAAGATTGAGGACGCAGCGCTGGCGCTGGAAAAGCTGGTGCCCGTCGATGTGCTCGGCCTTGGTGAAGGCCGGCAGCGCTATGCGATCTTCACCAATGCCGAAGGCGGCATTCTCGACGACCTGATGATCGCCAACCGCGGCGACCACCTCTTCCTGGTGGTCAACGCCGCTTGCAAGGATGCCGATTTCGAGCACCTGAAGAAGGGCCTCGCCGACACCTGTGAAGTCACGATGCTCGACGACCGTGCGTTGATCGCGCTGCAGGGCCCCCACGCAGAAGCAGTTCTTGGCGAATTGTGGGCCGATGTTTCGGCCATGCGCTTCATGGATGTCGCCGAAGCCGACCTGCACGATGTAGCCTGCATCATCTCCCGGTCCGGCTATACCGGCGAAGACGGTTTCGAGATTTCCATTCCCTCGGTATCGGCCGCCGACGTCACGCAGCGGTTGCTCGAACACCCTGATGTCAAGCCGATTGGCCTTGGCGCGCGCGATTCGCTGCGTCTCGAAGCCGGACTTTGTCTCTATGGCAACGATATCGATACTTCGACCACACCGGTCGAGGGCGCGATCGAGTGGGCGATGCAGAAGGCGCGGCGCGCCGGCGGTGCCCGCGAGGGCGGCTTTCCCGGTGCGGACCGGATTCTTGGCCAGTTCGCAGACGGCGCCAAGCGCCGTCGCGTCGGCCTGAAGCCAGAGGGCCGCGCGCCCGTGCGCGGTGGTGCCAATCTTTTTGCCGACACCGAGGGCAAGACGCTCGTCGGCAAGGTGACTTCGGGCGGCTTCGGCCCCACCGTCGATGGCCCGATTGCCATGGGCTATGTCGACGCCACCCATACCGACAACGGCACGACGGTTTATGCGGAGGTGCGCGGCAAATATCTGCCGGTCGTCGTCGCCGCCCTGCCCTTTGTCAAACAAACCTACAAACGCTGATCAGGAGAGAGCGCAAATGTTGAAGTTCACCGACGAACACGAGTGGCTGAAGGTCGAAGCTGGCGTAGCAACGGTCGGCATCACCGAACACGCGGCCGGCCAGCTCGGCGACCTCGTTTTTGTGGAACTGCCGGAAACTGGCTCCACCTTTGCCAAGGGCGACACGGCGGCAACGGTTGAATCCGTCAAGGCGGCATCCGACGTCTATTGTCCACTTGATGGCGAAATCGTCGAAGTCAACCAGGCGATCGTCGACGACCCGTCGCTGGTCAACAGCGATCCGCAGGGCGCTGCCTGGTTCTTCAAGCTGAAACTCGCCGATCCGAACGCAGCCGACGCCCTTCTCGACGAAGCGGCCTACAAGGAGCTCGTCGCCTGATGAGCATGCCCAAGGACTTCACCTTTACCGACTACAAGCCGTATGACTTTGCCAACCGGCGTCATATCGGCCCGTCGCCGGCGGAAATGGATGAGATGCTGAAGGTCGTCGGTTATCCGTCGCTCGACGCGCTCATCGATGACACCGTGCCGCCGTCGATCCGTCAGAAGACGCCTTTGGCCTGGGGCGCGCCGATGACCGAGCGTGAAGCGCTCGACAAGATGCGCGAAACGGCCAACCGCAACCAGAAGCTCGTGTCGCTGATCGGCCAGGGCTATTACGGCACGATCACGCCGCCGGTCATCCAGCGCAACATCCTGGAAAATCCGGCCTGGTACACGGCCTATACGCCCTATCAGCCGGAAATCAGCCAGGGTCGTCTCGAGGCGCTGCTCAACTACCAGACGATGGTCTGCGACCTGACCGGCCTCGACGTTGCCAACGCTTCGCTGCTTGACGAAGCGACGGCTGCCGCCGAAGCCATGGCGATGGCCGAACGTGTGTCGAAGTCCAAGGCGAAGGCCTTCTTCGTCGACGAGAGCTGCCACCCGCAGACGATTGCTCTGTTGAAGACCCGTGCCGAGCCGCTCGGCTGGCAGATCGTCATCGGCAATCCGTTCACCGATCTCGATCCGGTCGACGTCTTCGGCGCCATCTTCCAGTATCCGGGCACCTACGGCCACGTGCATGACTTTACCGGCCTGATCGCCCGCCTGCACCAGGCCGGCGCGATCGCGACGGTCGCGGCCGACCCGCTGGCGCTTGCCCTCTTGAAGTCGCCCGGCGAAATGGGTGCCGATATCGCCATCGGCTGCACCCAGCGCTTTGGCGTTCCGGTCGGCTACGGTGGTCCGCACGCTGCCTACATGGCCGTCAAGGACGCGCACAAGCGCTCGATGCCCGGCCGTCTCGTCGGCGTCTCGGTCGATGCACGCGGCAACCGCGCCTATCGCCTTTCGCTGCAGACCCGCGAACAGCATATCCGCCGCGAAAAGGCGACGTCGAACATCTGCACCGCGCAGGTGCTGCTGGCCGTCATGGCCTCGATGTACGCTGTTTTCCATGGACCGAAGGGCATCAAGGCGATCGCTCAGAGCGTTCACCAGAAGACCGTTCGCCTCGCCATGGGCCTCGAAAAGCTTGGCTACACTGTCGAACCGGACGTGTTTTTCGACACGATCACCGTCGATGTCGGCAAGCTGCAGGGCATCATCCTCAAGACTGCCGTCGCCGAGGAAGTGAACTTGCGTAAGATCGGCGAAACCAAGATCGGCATCAGCCTCGACGAGCGCTCGCGCCCCGTCACGCTCGAAGCCGTCTGGCGCGCCTTTGGTGGTGACTTCAAGGTAGAAGAGTTCGAGCCGGGCTATCGCCTGCCGCAGCCGCTGCTGCGCACCAGCGAATACCTGACGCATCCGATCTTCCACATGAACCGCGCCGAAAGCGAAATGACGCGTTACATCCGCCGTCTTTCGGACCGCGACCTGGCGCTCGACCGGGCGATGATTCCGCTCGGTTCCTGCACGATGAAGCTCAACGCTACGGCGGAAATGCTGCCGATCACCTGGCCCGAATTCGCCGAAATCCATCCTTTCGTTCCGAAGGATCAGGCGGCCGGCTACCAGCACATGATCGAAGACCTGTCGGATAAGCTCTGCGCCGTCACTGGCTATGACGCGATTTCCATGCAGCCGAACTCCGGCGCACAGGGCGAATATGCCGGTCTGTTGACGATCCGCGCATACCACCTGGCACAGGGCAACGACCATCGCGACGTCTGCCTGATCCCGACTTCGGCGCACGGCACGAACCCGGCGTCCGCCCAGATGGCCGGCATGAAGGTCGTCGTCATCAAGGTGAGCGACAACGGCGACATCGATATGGATGATTTCCGTGCAAAAGCCGAGCAGTACGCGGAAAACCTCTCGTGCTGCATGATCACCTATCCCTCGACGCACGGCGTGTTCGAAGAGAACGTCCGTGAGGTCTGCGAGATCGTGCACAAGCACGGCGGCCAGGTCTACATGGACGGTGCAAACATGAACGCCATGGTCGGCCTTGCCCGCCCCGGCGACATCGGCTCCGACGTCAGCCACCTGAACCTGCACAAGACCTTCTGCATCCCGCATGGCGGCGGCGGTCCTGGCATGGGCCCGATCGGCGTCAAGGCGCATCTGGCACCCTACCTGCCGGGTCACCCGGAAACGGATGGCAATGACGGTGCGGTTTCGGCTGCTCCTTTCGGCTCGGCCTCGATCCTGCCGATCTCCTGGAGCTACTGCCTGATGATGGGCGGAGAAGGCCTGACCCAGGCGACGAAGGTGGCGATCCTCAGCGCCAACTACATCGCTGCTCGGCTGAAGGGCGCCTACGAAGTGCTCTACAAGTCGTCCAAGGGTCGTGTCGCGCATGAGTGCATCATCGACACCCGCCCGCTGGTCGAAAGCGCCGGCGTGACCGTCGACGACGTGGCCAAGCGCCTGATCGACTGCGGTTTCCACGCTCCGACCATGAGCTGGCCGGTTGCCGGCACGCTGATGATCGAGCCGACGGAATCGGAGACCAAGGCTGAGATCGACCGCTTCTGCGAGGCAATGCTGGCAATCCGCGAGGAAGCCCGCGCCATCGAGGAAGGCCGGATGGACAAGGTCAACAACCCGCTGAAGAACGCTCCGCACACGGTCGAAGACCTGGTCGGCGATTGGGATCGTCCCTACTCGCGCGAACAGGCCTGCTACCCGCCAGGCGCTTTCCGGGTCGACAAGTACTGGTCGCCGGTCAACCGGGTCGACAACGTCTTCGGTGACCGAAACCTGGTCTGCACCTGCCCGCCGCTGGAAAGCTACGCGGAAGCAGCGGAATAAACCGATGACAAGCGGGGCGCGCCCGATGGTGCGCCCCGATCTTACCCTACTGATCAAGCACGACGCCGCGCGGCGGCAGGGTGTTTTCTATCCAGAAGCGGACGAAGGCCTCGGCGAATTGCCTGTAGCCCGAAAGCGACGACGGCTTGGCCGCATAGGCGTTTGCACCGGCCTTGTAGGACCGGAAAACGTCGCTCGGATTGGTGGACGACGTCAGCACGATGACCGGCACCACCGATGTGCCCTCATTGCTGCGAATGCGCTCCAAGAGTTCCATCCCGTCGACACCGGGCATCTTGATATCCAGAAGCACATAGTCGAAGTGCTCGTGCCCGAGGCGCGCCACGGCCTCGTCGGCGTGGGTGACATGGACGATGTCGAGCGTGTCGTCGGTCTGTGAAAGGGCACGCGTGACGAAACGCGCGTCGTGCACGTTGTCCTCCACCACAAGCAATCGCTTCGGTGACTTGGCCAATCTTGTCGCCTTACTTGGTCTTCCGCATGCGCTTGGGAAGCGTCACCACAAATCGTGCGCCTTCGGTGAAGCCCGTGTCAAGATGGATCGATCCGTTGTGGCTTTCGGCGATCCGCTTGGCAAGCGCAAGGCCGATGCCCGTGCCGCCATAGGTGCTTTCGTCGTGGTGCAAGCGCTGGAACACTTCGAAGATGCGCGTGGCGAATCGCGGGTCGATGCCGATGCCATTGTCCTCGACCGCAAGCTCCACCTGCTGGCCGACGGCGCGGCCGTTGACGCGCACGATAGGCCCGCGATCCGGATGTCGATACTTGATGGCATTGCCAACAAGGTTTTGCACCAGCCGGCGCAACAGTTCCGGATCGCCCTGGACCTTCGGCAGCGGACCGATCTCGAAGGCCACATTCGCCTCGCGCGCGTGACCGCCGAGAACGCCCAGAGTATCGGCGACGATGTCGCCGAGGTCGACATCGGACCATGTGCTGATCTGATAGGCAATCTGCGAATAATCGAGCAGGCTGTCGATCACCCGGTTCATCCGCCTTGCGCTGTCGCGCAGATGGCGGGCGCTGGCCGAAACCTCATCCTGATTGCCGGCGGCCAATTCATCCTCGATCATCTCGGAGAACATCGAAATGTGCCGCAAGGGTGCCTTCAGGTCATGGGAGACCGTTGCCGTGAACTGATCGAGGGCCTCGTTCTTGTGCTCGAGCTCCTGTCGCTGGCGCTCGAGCGTCAGTTCCGCGCGCTTCAGTTCGGTCACATCGACGCGCAGGACGACGGTGTTTCCGTCCTTGGTCTTGATATTTTCAACCCTCAGCCAGCGGTCGCCGGCGTAGCGGTAGATCTTCGCCCTGTTGTCCGGTTGACGAAAGTCCTGCAGCCGATGCGCCACCCAGGCGGGCCAATCCGGGTTACCGGGCAAGGCTTCGGGATAGTGCCCCTCCTTCTGCGCAAGCAGAAGGATCTCTTCGGCGGTCATGCCAGGGTGAAGCAAGGGGCCGGCTGGGCCGCAGATCGTCACATAGGCGCGATTGTAGACCAGCAACCTTTCCTCGGCATCGAAGATTGCGAAACCTTCCGGCATAACGTCGAATGCTGCGTCGAGCATGTCGGACGCCCGCTGTCTCTCAAGCACGGCCTTGGCGAGATCTGAGACGTCGCGGATGATGCCGATCAGGGCCAGTTCCCGTCCGGCGGCATCGATCAGCGGCGTGGTGCGCAGATGGCCCGAGAATGTCGAGCCGTCGCGCCGGATATAGCTGTAGGTCGAGGTGCGCGCGATCGTCTCGTCGACCCTTGCCGCGCGATTGCGCAGCCGCCTCAAGTATTCGTCGTCGTCAGCATAGATAAGGCGCGCCGGTTGGCCGATGAACGCGTCGGCCGCATAGCCGAATTGCGTGAGTGCAGCTGGGTTGGCGGAGCGAATGATGCGCTCAGCGTCGAGGATGATCACCGGATCCGGAAAGGTCTCATAGAGCGCATTGAAGACAAGTTCCTCGTCGAACGCCGTCACGCCCATCTCCCCCAGTTACGCGACCGCATATCAGCAGAAAAAAGGCCCGGCGAAAACCCGGGCCTGCCATCTCTCGAAACACAAGGAGCGTATCAGTTCGCGCGCACCACGGCGTCGCCGCGCTCCGCAAGCGCTGCCAGATCGGCCGGCTTCAGCTCGACCGATTCGCCGCATCCGCAAGCTGACGTCTGGTTGGGGTTGTGGAAGGTGAAGCCGGAGCGAAGCGTCGTCACCTCGAAATCCATCTGGGTGCCGAGCAGGTAAAGCACCGCCTCCGGCGCAACCCAGACCTTGGCACCAGCGTGCTCGATCAGATCGTCCTTTGGATTGGGCTCGGTGACGAGATCCACGGCATACTCCATGCCGGCACAGCCGCCCTTCTTGATGCCGACGCGGATGCCCAGGGCATCGCCACCTGCATTTTCAACGATCGACTTGACGCGCCCGGCGGCTGCATCGGTCAAGCTCATCACGGCAAAGCCCATCGGCCTTTTCTCCTTGTCGTCACCGGGGTAAAGGCCCGGCGCCTTCCAGAATCAAATGTAGTGTCCGCAGCTTAACGGATCAATATGGCGCCTTGCGGTCAGTACCAACCGATGGCCACCTGTGCCTCTTCCGACATGCGGTCAGGCGTCCACGGCGGATCGAAGGTCATAGAGACCTCGACTCCCGACACGCCTTCGACGGCGCCCACCGCATTTTCGACCCAGCCGGGCATCTCGCCGGCGACGGGGCAGCCCGGCGCGGTCAACGTCATGTCGATCTTGACCATGCGGTCATCTTCGATGTCGATCTTGTAGATCAGGCCGAGCTCGAAGATGTCGGCGGGGATTTCCGGGTCGTAGACGGTCTTCAGCGCGCTGATGATATCGTCGCTCAGACGTGCCAGTTCTTCGGACGGGATTTCCGAATGCACGATGCCCTCGCGCACGTCGATCTTGTCTTCCGTTGCATCCAGGCTCATGTCGGCCTCCTAGACTTTCTCTTTCAGTTCAGATGCTTGAGTTGAAACTCTGAACCATTTTCCAAACCCGATCAGGCGAAGAACTTGCGCGCGTACTCAAGCGCGTCAGCCAATGCGTCCACTTCAGCCCGCGTATTGTAGAGGCCGAAGGATGCGCGGCATGTGGAGGTGACGCCGAAGCGTTTCAAGAGCGGCTGCGCACAATGGGTGCCCGCGCGAACTGCGACGCCGGCGCGGTCGATCACCGTCGAGATGTCATGGGCGTGAACGCCTGCGATCTCGAAGGAAAAGATGCTGCCCTTATCAGGCGCATTGCCGAACACTTTCAGCGAGTTGATCCTCGACAGGCGCTCGCGCGCATAGGCGGTCAGGTCGGCTTCGTGCCTGGTGATCGCCGCCCGGCCGATCTTTTCCATGTAGTCGAGCGCGTAGCCAAGCCCGATCGCCTGGACGATCGGCGGCGTTCCGGCTTCGAAACGATGCGGCGGATCGTTGTAGGTGACGCGGTCTTCGGTCACTTCCTCGATCATTTCACCGCCACCCATGAACGGGCGCATTTCCTTCAGGCGGTCCATCTTGCCGTAAAGCACGCCGATCCCCGAGGGACCGTAGAGCTTGTGGCCGGTCATCACGTACCAGTCGCAGTCGATGTCCTGCACGTCGACAGGCATGTGGACTGCGCCCTGGCTGCCGTCGACCAGCACCGGAATGCCGCGCTCGCGGGCAATCCGGCAGATCTCCTTGACCGGTACAACGGTGCCCAGAGCATTCGACATGTGGGTAATGGCGATGAGCTTGGTGCGCTCCGTCAGGCACTTGACGAAATCTTCGATGTGGAACACGCCATCGTCGTCGATCGGCGCCCAGACCAGCTTGGCGCCCTGGCGTTCGCGGATGAAATGCCAAGGCACGATGTTAGAGTGGTGCTCCATGATCGACAGCACGATCTCGTCGCCCTCGCTAAGCTTCGGCATACCGTAGCCATAGGCGACTGTATTGATCGCCTCGGTGGAGGATTTTGTGAAGATGATGTTGTCGGCCGATGGCGCGTTCAGGAAGCGGCGCACTTTCTCGCGCGACGCTTCATAGGCCTCGGTGGCGGCATTCGAGAGGAAATGCAGGCCCCGATGCACGTTGGCGTATTCGTTGGCGTAGGCATGGCTCACCGCGTCGATGACTGACTGCGGCTTCTGCGCCGATGCGCCGTTGTCGAGATAGACAAGCGGTTTGCCATAGACAGTCCGGGACAGGATCGGAAAATCCTTGCGGATCGCTTCGACGTCATAGGCTGGCACCGGCACAGTGTGTTCCATGTCTTTCAATCCAATCAGTCGCGCCTGTCAGGCATGCTTCACGAGCCAGGCCGAGATTACGCCTTCCAGCGCCTCGACCAGCGGCTCGTCGTCGAGTTCCTCGACGATTTCGGCGACGAAGGCGTTGACGAGCATCGCCCGCGCCTTGTTTTCCGGAATACCGCGCGCAAGCAGATAGAAGAGCTGCGTGTGGTCGATGTCAGTAACCGTCGCGCCGTGACCGCACTGCACGTCGTCCGCAAAGATCTCCAACTCGGGCTTGGACGAAAGGTCGGCATCGTCCGAAAGAAGCAGCGTGTTGCACGCCATCCGCGCGTCAGTCTTCTGCGCGTCCTTGGCAACCAGGATCTTGCCCTGGAAGACGCCTTTGGCGCGATCGAAGACCACGTTGCGGATGATTTCCGTCGATGTGGTGTGCGGCACGTTATGGCCAAGCGTGAAGGTGACGTCCGTGTGGCTTTCGCCGCCGAGCAGGTTGATGCCGCGTAGCTTGAAATCAGCGCCTTCGCCGCTCGTCTTGCCGTGGATCTCCTGTCGCACCAGCTTGCCGCCGGCATTGATGACGAAAAGATACAGCTTGGCGTCCTTGGCGAGATCGAAGCGCATCTGCCCGAGATGGGTGTCTGCGGCTCCCTGCTGCTGCAGGATGATCCAGATGATGTCGGCACCCTCGCCAACCGCAACGTCGCTGACCGTTGAGACCAGGCTCTCGCCGGCATCGGTTGACAGGTGACGTTCGATCACAGTCGCCTTGGTGTTCGCACCGAAGGAAACCGGGAAGCGCGTGTGCGACTGGCCGATGCTCTGCACCAACTGAATTTCAAGCGGGTCTTCCAGCTCGGTTCCGTCTGCGATCGCAAGCTCGATACCACCGCGCACGAGGCCGCCGTTGATGCGGCCGATTGCGTCGTCCGAGCCGAGCACCGCAAGGCCGGCAGCAGCCGACCCGTCGAGCAGGCTGTCGGTGTAGGAGCGCATCGTCACGCCCTCGGGCGCATTGCCCTTGAGGTCGGCATGGCCGTTGCGCACCGCAAGTACTGTCGAGCCGGCGACAAGCGCCTCGACGCGATCAGCAAAAGCCGTCGGGTCGGCGGCAGGTACCGCACGCAGCAGCGTGCGAAGATCGGTATAGTGCCAGGACTCGACGCGGCGCGTCGGCAGGCCTGATGTCCGCAGTTCGTGCACCAAGGTGTCACGAACCGACAGCACCGAGCCGTCGCCGGGTAGATCGCCGATCTGCGCGGTATAGGCATCGACGAGCGCCGTTTCGGCTGCCGTCATCTTGATTGCCTGTTGCATATTCATTCGAACACTCCTTCAACAGGCCCTAGGCTGCAGCCTCGATGATATCAGCGTAGCCGTTGGCTTCGAGTTCGTGTGCAAGCGCCTTGTCGCCCGACTTGATGACCTGGCCCTTGTAGAGCACGTGCACCGTGTCCGGAACGATGTAGTCGAGCAGGCGCTGGTAGTGGGTGATGACGATGACGGCGCGGTCGGGCGAACGCAGTGCGTTGACGCCGTCGGCGACGATCTTCAGCGCATCGATGTCGAGGCCGGAGTCGGTTTCATCAAGCACGCACAGCTTCGGCTCGAGCAACGCCATCTGCAGGATCTCGGCGCGCTTCTTCTCACCGCCGGAGAAGCCGACGTTGAGCGGGCGACGCAGCATTTCCGGAGCGATCTTGAGCTCGGCAGCGGCTTCCTTGACACGGCGCATGAATTCCGGTGTCGTCAGCTCGTCTTCGCCGCGATACTTGCGCTGCTCGTTCATCGCCACCTTCAGGAACTGCATGGTGGCAACACCCGGGATTTCGACCGGGTACTGGAAGGCAAGGAAGATGCCCTTGGCGGCGCGCTCGGAAGCCTCCAGCTCAAGGATGTTCTCGCCGTTGTAAAGGATCTCGCCTTCGGTCACTTCGTAGTCTTCGCGGCCCGACAGGATGTAGGACAGCGTCGACTTGCCGGAGCCGTTCGGCCCCATGATGGCGGCGACTTCGCCGGCCTTCACCGTCAGGTTCAGGCCACGGATGATTTCAGTGCCGTCTTCGGCGATGCGGGCGTGCAGGTTCTTGATTTCAAGCATTATATCGTCCTCTTGGGAAACGAACGTCTGTTTGCGCGCAAAGCGGATGCGCGCCATTCAATAATCAGTTCAAGGCCTCAGCCGACCGAGCCTTCGAGCGAGATGCCGATCAGCTTCTGCGCTTCGACGGCAAACTCCATCGGCAGTTCCTGGATCACTTCCTTGACGAAGCCGTTGACGATCAGCGCGATCGCCGCTTCAGTCGGGATGCCGCGCTGCAGGCAGTAGAACAACTGGTCCTCGGAGATCTTCGAGGTCGTCGCTTCGTGCTCGAACTGTGCCGTCGAGTTCTTTGCCTCGATGTAGGGCACGGTGTGCGCGCCGCATTTGTCGCCGATCAAAAGCGAATCGCACTGGGTGAAGTTGCGGGCGTTCTCGGCCTTGCGGTGGGCCGAAACCTGGCCGCGATAGGTGTTTTCCGAAACGCCGGCAGCGATGCCCTTGGAGACGATGCGGCTCGACGTGTTCTTGCCGAGGTGGATCATCTTGGTGCCACTGTCGATCTGCTGATGGCCGTTCGATACGGCGATCGAATAGAACTCGCCGCGCGAACCGTCGCCGCGCAGGATGCAGGATGGATACTTCCAGGTGATCGCTGAGCCGGTTTCCACCTGGGTCCAGGAGATCTTGGAGTTCTTGCCGCGGCAATCGCCACGCTTGGTGACGAAGTTGTAGATACCGCCCTTGCCGTGCTTGTCGCCAGGGTACCAGTTCTGGACCGTCGAATACTTGATCTCGGCTTCATCGAGGGCCACGAGTTCGACGACAGCTGCGTGCAGCTGGTTTTCGTCGCGCTGCGGCGCCGTGCAGCCTTCGAGGTAGGAAACGTAGGCGCTTTCTTCGGCGATGATCAGCGTGCGCTCGAACTGGCCGGTGTTCTTCTCGTTGATGCGGAAGTAGGTCGACAGCTCCATCGGGCAGCGAACGCCCTTCGGCACGTAGACGAACGAACCATCGGTGAAGACGGCGGAGTTGAGCGTCGCATAGTAGTTGTCGGTCGGCGGAACGACAGTTCCGAGATACTTCTTGATCAGATCGGGATGCTCGCGGATCGCCTCGGAGATCGACATGAAGATCACGCCGGCCTTCTTCAGCTCTTCCTTGAAGGTCGTCACCACCGAAACGCTGTCAAAGACGGCGTCGACGGCGATCTTGGACTTCTGCACGCCGGCGAGGATTTCCTGTTCCTTCAGCGGGATGCCGAGCTTTTCGTAAACCTTCAGAATTTCCGGGTCGACTTCGTCGAGCGACTTCGGACCCGTCGTGCCCTTCGGCGCGGCGTAGTAATAGATGTCGTTGAAGTCGATTGTCGGATAGTTGACGCGCGCCCAAGTCGGCTCGTCCATCGTCAGCCAACGGCGATAGGCCTCAAGACGCCATTCCAGCATCCATTCCGGCTCGCTCTTCTTGGCAGAGATGAAACGGATGATATCTTCGGAAAGGCCCTTCGGCGCCTTTTCGACTTCGATGGTGGTTTCAAACCCGTATTTGTACTGGTCCACGTCGATCTGACGGACCTGATCAATGGTCTCCTGCACGGCAGGCATGTCGTTCTCCAATCTTGCCGGATCCAAGGTCCGGTAGCTTGTCAACACGATGCGAACTTGGCGCACCGCTTATGTAATGGCTAAAAGGCGCTTTTCACCCCGTTTGCCAAGCGGAAAATTGCTTTTCCGCAATTTCGTTCAACCGCGCGTTCTCACGCGGCCTGACCTGTCGTTCGGCGCCTTGCGGCGACCTTGGCGAACACCGCCGCGCAACGCTCGATCTCGGCCTCCGTGGTGGCCGGGCCGATCGAGATGCGCAGTGCCCCCTGACGGGGGTCGTAACCCATTGCAGTCAGCACGTGGCTCTGACCGACCTTGCCGGATGAGCAGGCGGAACCCGCCGAAAGTGCGACACCCTCGAGGTCGAAGGCGATCTGTCCGGTTTCCGCTTTCATGCCAGGAAGCGTGAAGAAGATGGTGTTGCCAACGCGCGAAACGTCGCGGCCATGGATCACCACATCCGGCGCCGAGGTCTGCATATCCTGTTCCAGCCGATCGCGAAGCGCTGCGACCGATGCCATGCGATCATCGAGGTTGTCGGCAGCCTTGCGCGCCGCTGCAGCAAAGCCTGCGATCGCAACCGCGTTCTCGGTACCTGAGCGATGGCCCTTTTCCTGGCCGCCGCCCCGGATCAACGGTGCCGGCATCATGATCTCACCCCGGGCGACAAGCGCGCCAGCGCCCTTGGGGCCGCCGATCTTGTGCGAGGAGATGATGAGAAAATCCGCACCCAGTTCTTCGATAGATAGCGGCAGCCGACCGGCCGCCTGTACGGCGTCGACGAGGAGAATACCGCCATGGGTGCGAACGATCGCGGCAATCTCGGAGATCGGCTGAATGATGCCGGTTTCGTTGTTGACCAGCATCACCGCGACCATCGGCAGGCCGCTTTCGCGGTCGTGGGTGTCGAGAAGCGCACGCAGGGCCTCGAGATCGACGACACCGGCGGTCGTCACCGGGATTTCCGAAACGTTCTCGCGCGCAAACCGCCCGCCTTCGCGCAATGCAGGATGCTCGATCGCCGAGGCATAGAGTCGGCCAATCTTCAGCGGCGTGCGGCCCATGCGGAAATCGGGCGTCAGCACCATGTTGGCCGCTTCGGTCGCGCCGCTGGTGAAGATCACGCTTGCCGCCTTGGCGCCGCAAAGCGCGCCCACGTCGCGGCGGGCATTTTCGATCAGCGTGCGGATCGTCCGGCCCTCGCCATGGACGGAGGAAGGATTGCCGACCAGATCGAGCGCAGACAGGCACGCGTCGCGCGCTTCGGCAAGAAGCGGCGCCGTGGCGTTCCAGTCCATATAGATGCGCGAGGTCGACATAATTTCCTTCGCTAGAACAATAGGCTCACCGCCGACAACCACCGACGATGCATTTTCCTTGAATTTTCCGCACCGCTTGCCTTATGAGACGAAGCACACGGCGGAATGCCCGCACAGAAGTTTTGAACGGTTCTAAACTAGGTTTTAGAAAAGCTGAGTGCTTTCGTCAAGACTCATCGCGATCCGAAACCAAGATTCGAACCAGGAACACCCCCGGAGAGCCAATGCCCGAAATTATCTTCAACGGACCTGCCGGCCGCCTCGAAGGCCGCTATCAGCCTTCGAAGCAGAAGAGCGCCCCGATCGCCATCATCCTGCACCCGCACCCACAGTTCGGCGGCACGATGAACAACCAGATCGTCTACCAGCTTTTCTACATGTTCCAGAAGCGCGGCTTTACGACGCTGCGTTTCAACTTCCGGGGCATCGGCCGTAGCCAGGGCGAGTTCGACCATGGCGCCGGCGAGCTTTCGGATGCCGCATCTGCGCTCGACTGGGTGCAGAGCCTGCATCCCGATTCGAAGAGCTGTTGGGTTGCCGGTTATTCCTTCGGCGCCTGGATCGGCATGCAGCTCCTGATGCGCCGTCCGGAAATCGAAGGCTTCATGGCCGTCGCCCCGCAGCCGAACACCTATGACTTCTCGTTCCTGGCGCCCTGCCCGTCCTCCGGCCTCATCATCAATGGTGATTCGGACAAGGTGGCACCCGAGAAGGACGTGAACGGACTTGTCGAAAAGCTGAAGGCGCAGAAGGGTATTCTCATCACCCACAAGACCGTGCCGGGAGCCAACCACTTCTTCAACGGCCAGGTCGAAGGCCTGATGGCGGAATGCGAGGATTATCTCGACCGCCGCCTCAACGGCGAACTGACGCCGGAGCCGGCTGCCAAGCGCATCCGCTGATACCGATGCGGGCGGCTCTTAAGGCCGCCCGATCCATTGTGGGGGCAATGGGTTGACCACATTTTGTAGCGCCTCGGCGCATTCCACACGATTGCGCCCGTTTTCTTTTGCCGCATAGAGAGCCTTGTCGGCCCGCTGCATCGCCTGTTCGAGCGGTTCACCCTTGGCAATCGCCGCAACGCCGAAGCTTGACGTCACTCTCGCCTGCTCCGCAAGACCGTCGATCTTTTGCGACATCATCGCAGCGCGCATTCCGTGCGCCACCACCCGCGCCTCCTCCAGATCTGTGGAGGGCAGGAAAACCACAAACTCCTCGCCGCCAAGACGACCGGCAACTGCGCGGTTGGGCATGACATCTTTCAGGACGCGCGCAAACTGGCGGATCACCTCGTCACCTGTGTGGTGTCCGTAGCTGTCATTCACCAGTTTGAAACGGTCGAGGTCGGCCAGAATCAAGGTGCCCGGCTGACGGCCCTCGCGCAGCTGGAGCATAGGGATGACGCGTTCGGTGAAGCCACGCCTGTTATAGAGCCCGGACAAGAGGTCTATTTCCGAGCGTGCGCGGGCATCATCGACGATCTCCTTGACCATGACGCCGAGCATCGCAAGACCGGTGCTGACGATCAGCACGGCGCCAAGCGCCTGGGAAATCAGCGCGAACGGGCTCGATACATAATCCTGCGCGGTTGCCCCGGAACCGGCCGCGACGGCCGCGTAGATTTTCAGGAGATAGTAGCCAGAGGTCAGTACCAGCAGCGAGAGCAGGATCCAGTCCGCCGCCGAGCGCCGTTTGGAGCGGATGACGACGGAGGCCGACCACGCCTGGATGACAAAGAATGGCAACTGGTAGGGGGCGGCATGCTGCAGCGTTCCCCTAGGAAGATCATAGATCGCGAGGTCGAGCGTCACCGAGGCCAGGAAGAAGGCGACAAGCACCTGCCAGTTGGCTGGCACGCGATAGAACAGACCAAGGCCGAAGCGCAGCAGACAGAAACCGGCAAGCACGCTCGCAAATGCACCGATGGCAAAAAAACGGGGAAAGGATGTGAAGGGCACGACGGTTTCGAATACCGCCGCGAGCGAGGCAACGGCAAAGCCGCCGGCGCAAAAGAGCGCGGCCCTTCTGGACCGGCTCTTGGCGGCAATGACAAGAAATGCTGCAGTGAATATCTGGGCGATAACGAAGTTCACAGCCAGCAGAGAAATCGCACCACCCATCGACGAACCCGAATTGTCTGTTGCCACGGCAGGGCCGCTTTGTGCCACCTCATGTGGCAGCACCGGACGATACTATCGGTGGCAGGCGAAAATTTGATTAATCGGGCAAAGGGAATCGCGGCAGGCGGTACCTGCCGTCAGCCTGCGGTGCGGGATGCGAATTTGCCGCCGGTGACCGGTTGGCGCACCCCGGTTGTGCCGGGATAGGTGAGCGGCAACCCCCGCTGCGCACGCACCGCGAGATAGGCCCAGGCCTCTGCCTCCATCGAATCACCGTTGAAGCCGACCGCTTCGGCCGCAAGCACGTTTGCACCATGGGCTGTCGCCTCCGATGCCAGATCCCGCATGATCACCGGATTGAGCCGGCCGCCGCCGCACACGATGTAGGTTCGGGGCGCTGCTGGCAGATGACTGGCCGATTTGATGATCGCAGCCGCCGTCACATAGGCGAGCGTTCGCGCTCCGTCTTCGAGATTGGCGTCCTTTCCCTTTGGCGGTGCGAAATCGTTGCGATCGAGCGAACGGCGCCTGTCCGAGGAGAAGAAGGGATTGAGCAGATAGCGTTCGGCAAGATCCGGCAGCACGCTGCCTTCGCTGGCAATCATGCCGCCCTGGTCAAAGGGAATGCCGGCATGTGCCTCCACCCATTGATCGATCAGCGTGTTGCCGGGCCCGCTGTCGTAGGCAACCAGTCCGACGTCGGCGCCGATGAATGTCAGATTGGAGATGCCGCCGATGTTGACGAAAACGACCGGCTGAACCAGTTCGCCATTCGCTGCGGCGTTCCGGGCGAGTGCTGCATGATAGGCCGGAATGAGCGGTGCGCCCTGGCCACCATGCTCCATGTCGTTGGCGCGCATGTCATAGACGACATCGATGCCCGTTTCGCGGGCAAGCAGCGCCCCGTCGCCGATCTGGACGGTCAGGGCATCGTCTGGCCGGTGAAGCACGGTCTGGCCGTGAAACCCGATAACATCAACACTTTCGCGCAAGATGTTGTTCTGCCGGAGAAATGCCTGAACCGCTTCGACATGCCTGAGCGTCAGTTCCCGCTCGAGATCGGCCAAAATTCCTGGCCGTTGCTCGCGGCTGGCGATCGACTTTGCGTCTTCGAGACCCTGTTTCAGCCGGTCGCGGAAGCGTGCCTCATAGGCGTATCCCGCCGAAGGTCCCTGCTCGACGATCGCATCGCCGTCGGTGCGCAGCAGCGCCACGTCGATCCCGTCCATGCTTGTCCCGCTCATCAAGCCGATCGCGGTCATGATCTTGCCCATGCATTCCTCCAAGGCGTTGCCCATCTACATAGCAAAAACATCGGCCAAGCAAAGACGTGCACTTTTGCCCAAACAGTGCTAAACGCCGCGCGCAGACGTTCTACCCAGCCGAAAGAGACAGGTCATGTCCGAGTTCAAGTCCGATTTCCTCCACACCCTCAGCGAGCGCGGTTTCATTCATCAGATTTCCGACGAATCTGGTTTGGACGAACTGCTGCGCAAGGAAACCGTGACTGCCTATATCGGCTACGATCCGACCGCTTCGAGCCTGCATGTTGGCCACCTGACACAGATCATGTTGCTGCACTGGTTCCAGGCAACCGGCCATCAGCCGATTTCGCTGATGGGCGGCGGTACAGGCATGGTTGGCGACCCTTCCTTTAAGGAAGAGGCGCGCAAGCTGATGACCGTTGAGATAATTGAGGACAATATTGCCTCTCTCAAGCATGTCTTCGCCAACTACCTCGACTACGACAAGTCCGAGACCCCGGCACTGATGATCAACAATGCTGAGTGGTTGCGCGGGCTTAACTACCTTGAATTCCTGCGTGACGTTGGCCGCCATTTCTCGGTCAACCGCATGCTGTCGTTCGACAGCGTCAAGACCCGGCTTGATCGCGAGCAGTCGCTGTCGTTTCTCGAGTTCAACTACATGATCCTGCAGGCCTACGACTTCGTCGAACTGCACAAGCGCACCGGCTGCCGATTGCAGATGGGCGGCTCGGATCAGTGGGGCAACATCATCAATGGTATCGACCTGGGCCACCGCATGGGAACGACCCAGCTTTACGCCCTCACCTCGCCGCTTCTGACGACGTCGTCCGGTGCGAAGATGGGCAAGTCGGTCAATGGCGCTGTTTGGCTCAACAAGGACCTGCTGCCGATCTATGACTTCTGGCAGTATTGGCGCAATACCGAGGATGCCGATGTCATCCGCTTCATGAAATTGTTCACCACTCTTCCCATGGCCGAAATAAATCGTCTCGCTGCCTTAGGCGGATCGGAGATCAACGATGCCAAGAAGATTCTGGCAACGGAAGTGACCGCAATCTTGCACGGACGGCAGGCAGCGGAGGAAGCTGCTGAGACCGCCCGCAAGACCTTCGAGGAAGGGGCAGTCTCCGAAAACCTGCCGTCGGTCGACGTGCCTGCGTCGGAACTCGAAGCCGGCATCGGCCTGCTGACGCTTGTCGTACGTGCGGGGCTTGCCTCGTCCAACGGCGAAGCCCGCCGTCACGTTCAGGGCGGCGCCGTGCGCATCAATGACGAGGCCGTCAGCGATGAGCGCCGCCTGATCGGCAGTGGCGATGTGACCTCGGATGGCATCGTCAAGCTGTCGCTCGGCAAGAAGAAGCATATCCTCGTTCGCCCCGCATAAGCCGGTGCACTCCTAGAGAATCTCGAAGGCCGGCCATTGTGCCGGCCTTATTATTGAAACTCGAAGATGCTGCGGAAGACGCCGGGCGCGATGATCGAAAGCGGGTTGATCGTCAGCTTCGGCTGGTTGAATGGGCCATTGAGTTTGAAGGTGATACCGAGCAGGCCACGGTCGCGGCCATTGCCGAGCAAGACGCCGATCAACGGCAGTTCGCCAAAAATTCGGTTCAAACCGTAGGCGGGCATGAAGGTACCCGTCATATCCATGATGCCGTTGCCGTCACGCACTGTTCCCTGGAAAGTCGCGCCGACATCGGTTCCCCTGAGGACGCCGCCATCGACCCGAATGGCGCTGCGGTCGAGGGCAAGCTGGGCAAAACCGCGCTCGAATCGCGCCGTGCTGACATCGATGTCGCGCTTTACCGCCTGGTTGAGGCTCCGTCCGTCCTGTCCAGCCGGCGTCGACACCATCGACTGCAGCCGTTGCTCGCCGACCAGCTGGAACTTGCGGATGTCGATCGAGCCGCGCCATGACCGGCCGCCACGATCACGCAACTTCATGTTCAACAGACCACCGCGCATGTTGCTATAGATGTCGGCGAACCGAGCAAGCGAGCCGGCGTCGCCGGTGGTCAGTTCAAGAATGTTGTCGGCACCGGATTTGGCGAGCCGCGCCACTACTGCCTGGCCGCTTCCGGTGACTGCCGACAGATTGATGTCTTCGATCTGTTGGCCACGCTCCGAATAGACCAGGTTCACATTCGAAAGCACTTCGCCGTTGAAGCCGGCGACGCGACCGAGCTGACCCTGGATGGTGATGTCGTCACCGGCGCCACCGTCGCCGTTCGAGCCGCTCTTCATCTGGGCAAGGATCGGACGAATGTCTGCCGCGGCACCGCTCAGCGTCACGACATGGATGCCTTTGCGGCGATCGATGGCAACGTTGAAATCGTCGCCCTGCGCCAGACGGACATTGCTGAGCTTTGCATTAACGATGCCGGCGCCATCGACCTGCAGATTACCGCGTGCGCCGAAACCGTCACCGGCGATTGCAAAGTCCTTGATGGTTGTAACGCTGTCGTTGATGTCGGATGTGAAGCGCACCTCGGCTGGTATGCCTGCACCTTTGTTCCAGCCGATCCAGGGAAGCGAGAGCCTGGCCTTGGTCAGATCGACGGTAACGTGCTGAACATCAGCCTCGTCGATCACCAGATCGACGTCCATCGGCCCGAAGACGATCTTCGACAGGCCGGGGGTCAGCTTCTCCCGGGCTGCCGCATCGAGTGTGCCGCTGATTTCGCGTTTGCGTTTGACCTTCGATTTGCTGTCGACCGGTTCGGTGAGCGCGATCTTGACCTTTGCGCCTTCAACAACCGCATCGGCATCGAGAACCGCTTGCTCGTTGTCGACCCGGAACGTGCCGGAAAGATTGGAGACGCCGCGTCCGGCGATCGGGCGCGTGACGGTGACGTCCTCAAGCTGCATCTCCACTTGCCAGAGCGGCGGTGGCGGGTGCTGGTCGGTGACAAGGCCAAACCGCGCTCCGACCTGTGCGGTTAGCGGGCCGGTAAAGTCGCCTGGGACAAACGGTGTCTTTTGCAGCGCCTGAATCGGCTTGTAGGTGACGAGCTCGGCGATCGCGTCTGCCTCGCCGCCAACTTCGATCTTCATTTCCGCGATCAACGGCTTGGTGTAGACATCGGGAATGATGAAATCGCCGCCATTGAGCGCGACGGACCGGCCGGAGGGAAAAAAGGCCGCCCCCTGCTTTACGCCCACTTCCATGCGCTGGCCGCTCAGCTTGAACGTGCCCGATGTGTCGCGCAACGGCGGTATCTCACCAGCAATGTTGATCCGCGTTTCGTCGATGTTGAACGTGATGTTCAGTTCTTTCTCGTCGAGCTTCAGCTCGCCTTCGTTCTGGGCGATCCGCCCCTCTGCCACCGAAACCTCGATGCGCGCATCAGTGACCGTGCCGCCGAAGAGATTGCGGATCGCCCAGCGGCGCGCGCCCTTGGCGATCCACCAGGGCCAAAGCTGCTTGACGGCCGTCGGTTGCATCTGGTCGCTGACGGCGGCAAAGCTGACCTGCGGCGAAGTCTTGCCGAAGGCGACCGAAAGCGAACCGAACATCGAGCCGAGCGGGCTGGAAACGGCGAGCTGATCGAAGATCAGGCGGTGGCGCGCATCCGAGGTGAAGCGGCCGCTTGCCTTCGCATCGAAGATCAAGGGACGTTCGGTAATGTCCTCCGGCGCGGAACTTGCATTCCTGAACAAAAGATCGATGGCAAAACCCTGATCGGTTGCGCCTGCTGTTCTGTCGAGGTCTTTCACTGCACCAGTAAACGGGAAGATCGAGCGACCGATATTGACCGTCGACGGCAGCACCTCGACGGCAGCCCGCTCAAAGTCATAGGCGATATCCATCTGGGAGGGATTGATCGTCGAAACCAGCCCACCGGCGTGGAATGCACCTTCCGACGTCCTGACGGCCACGCGAAGGTCGGGCTTGGCGCCTTCGGCGGCGCGTGTCGCCGTGAGGGTCAGCCCCGCGGTCGCATCGATGCCGAAGGCGGCCTCCTTGCCGAAGGGGCCGTGATAGAAGAAGGGCTTCAGCGGAATGTTCGAGATTGCCGCTTCGAAGCCGGACATATGACCCTTTGCACCAAGAGCGTTGGCGCTGAGATCGACATCGACTCCATCGACGGTCACGCTGCCTTTGACGTGCATGGAGCCATCGGCATCACGATTGAACTCCAGCTCCTTGGCATCGACCGGCACGACACGGTTACGTGCACCGGCGACTGTGAAAGAAAAGTTGGAAAGCAACACCGTCTGGTCGCCACGCCCTGCCGCCATCTTCGACATGCGGTCGACATGGGCAAAAAGCTGCTCCAGTGCGTCGCCGACATCGGCGATCTTGATCTTCGTCAGATCGACCGGCTCGCCGCGTGGCAGGAGGCCGGTGTCGAAGTCGCCACCTTCGGCTTCAAGACGTGAAACCGAAATCCTGCCCGTCAACAGCGCCAGAGGGTCGAGGGCAATGGATATCGAACTCAACTTTGCGACAGGTTGGCCGGACGTGGCTTCGCTCAGCGCCACTTCCCGCGCCTTGAGCGCCAGCGCGCCGTTCGAGGTCATGCGAACGACGGTGCTACCGACCTCAGCGCGATAGGCGCCGCCGAGTGCCGCGTTCAGCGCCGTGCGGGCGCGCGCGTTCAGTGTGCTGTCGATCGCCCCGCTCTCGACGACGGCGATGAGGCTGGCCGCAGTGATGAAGGCGAGCAGTAAGCCGCAAAGGGCAATCTTGCTGAGAAAGCGCAAGAGCCCGCGTTTGTGCGGGGCATGCACGATGACGGGTTCGTGTGCCTGCGCCGAGGGCAACGCATGCAACGCGACGATGTCTTTCTTGCGAAAGCCGACTTTTTCGCCGCGGATCTCACTCATCGGCGCGGACGCCCTCCAGTTCATACGGGAAAGCCCGCCTCTCCCGTCGACGCATCATGCGGCAGCGGGTCGACGGATCATTGCCGTCACGTAGACCACATCTGGCCGGACGGTGTCATCACGTCTGGCCGACCATGCTGTGGAAAGCATTCACACATCCGTGGGTTTCGTGTGCGCGAATGCCGGGCAAAGGGTCCTATCGACGCAACCCGTCCGGAACCTGTCAAATCTAGCACAGATCCGCTGGACTGCGGTCGCCGATTCTCGATATGCCCTAGCCGGCGATTGTTCACAAAACTTGGCGCAAGGAAGGTTTATTCATGGCAAGCCTCACCCCCGGAGATCTCGCTCCCGACTTCACGCTTCCCCGTGACGGCGGCGGCACGATTTCGCTTTCTGCCTTGCGCGGGCGTCCGGTCGTCTTGTTCTTCTACCCCAAGGACGACACGAAAAGTTGCACCTTGGAAGCGATTTCCTTCACCGAACTCGCCTCCGAGTTTGCCGCTGCAGGCGTTGAGTTGATCGGGCTCTCGCCCGATTCGGTGAAACGTCACGATCGCTTTGCGAAGAAATATGATCTGGCAGTCACGCTTGCTGCCGACGAGGAAAGATCCGTCGTCAACGCCTATGGTCTATGGGTGGAAAAGAGCCTCTACGGGCGCAAATATATGGGCGTCGAACGCACCACCTTCCTGATTGCCGCCGACGGCCGGATTGCGCGCGTTTGGGAGAAGGTCAAGGTCAATGGCCACGCCAATGAAGTGCTCGAGGCCGCCAAGGCGCTCTAAGTCAAAACGACGAGGCCGCAATGAAGACGCTTCCCAACTTTCACAGTCTACGCGGCGCTGCCGTTGAGGCGATCAGTGCTGCCGACCTGACCGTCAAGACGGAACTGGCCCAGGAAGCGGCACGGCGCTGGCAGCGCCGTGCGCTGTCGCTGCGTTCGCCGCTGGATCGCCCCGTTCCTCTGCGTCCGGGTCGGCCGGAAAGGCCTGTTCTGACGCCACCCACGCAGGTGAAGAAGCGCTCGCTCGGCTCGCTCAAGGGCCGGATCGCGCTCTTGCATTCGATCGCCCATATCGAACTCAACGCCGTCGATCTCGCGCTCGATATCGTCGCCCGCTTTGCGTCCGAATCGGTGCCGAATTCGTTTTTCGACGGCTGGATGAAGGTTGCATTCGAGGAGGCCAAGCATTTCCGCATGGTTCGGCAGCGCCTGAACGACCTTGGCGCCGACTATGGCGACCTGCCCGCGCATGACGGGCTCTGGCAGGCGGCGCACGACACCCGCAACGATCTGACCGCCAGGCTGGCCGTCGTCCCGCTTATCCTCGAGGCGCGCGGGCTCGACGTGACGCCGGCGCTGCAGGCGCGCATGCGCGAGACCGGAGACTTCGAGACTGCCGCGGTACTCGACGTCATCTACGAAGACGAGAAAGGCCATGTGGCCGTCGGTGCCAAATGGTTTCGTTTCCTGTGCGCGCGGGAGCGGAAAGATCCGGCAGCGACTTTCCAGCAGCTCGTTCGCGCCAATTTTCGAGGTCCCCTCAAGGCGCCATTCAACGATATCGCCCGCGCCGAAGCCGGGTTGACGCCATCGTTCTATCGCTCGATGACGGCTTCCACAACCTCTCGTAGCGCGAGCACTCAACCAAATATTAACCCTAACGAAGTGTAATGCCCGTCAAGCAATGCGAGACAATTCGCACATGGCGGGAGCGGTGGAGTGTCTGAACGTTCGGCAAATCGCACCTTCGGAAATCGCGCGCAGAATCACGTCCTGATCCTGGCGAGCGGCGACAAGGTTCGTCACATGACCGTGCGTCCTTGGATGGCGGCCCTTGCCGTTTCTGCAGCCGGTGTGTTCAGCATCGGTTACCTCGCCGCCACATCCTACCTTGTTCTTCGCGACGACCTCATCGGTGGCACGATCGCCCGCCAAGCGCGCATGCAGCACGAATACGAAGATCGAATCACCGCGTTGCGAGCGCAGGTCGATCGCGTTACGAGCCGGCAGTTACTCGATCAACAGGTGGTCGAAGAGAAAGTCGAAAAGCTGCTTCAGCAGCAGCAGGCGCTTTCTTCTCGAAACGGCAAACTCGGCGCGCTGATCGAACGGGCTGAAAATTCTGGTCTGTCGACCGATTTCACCCAACCTGCACCGGTCGAACCCCTCGCCTACGAAGAACGTGCCGATGCCACGGGCGGTGTGCAGGCAATCGAAAAACTGATGGGGCTGAGCGGCACACAGGGTGCCGCGCCCGCCCGAGTTGCGGCCCTCGCCTATGCCCGGCCTGCCACGGTTGAAAGCACCTCCGATCGCGCCGATCGGCTTTTTTCGAAAGTGACGCTCTCGCTGAAGGATGTTGAGCGCGACCAGATGTTGCGGCTTGAGCAACTGACCGACGGAGCCGCCAAAACGTCCGAGGCGATCCGCAAGATCGTCGGTCGCACAGGTGTTGCCCTACCAGAAAATGACGTCGCCGAATTGCCGCCCTCAGATGAAACCACCGGTTCCATAGATAGCGCGATCGGCGGACCTTTCGTAGAGCCCGTCAATGACGATGGCTTCGGTCGATCGCTTGCCGCGCTTGACTCGGCGCTTGTCGAGCTCGAGCGGACGCGCGCACAGGTCCGGGAGTTGCCATTCGGCAACCCGTCGCCCGCAAGTGATATCACCAGCGACTTCGGCAACAGGCTCGATCCCTTTCTCGGGCGGTTGGCGCTGCATGCGGGCATAGACTTTCGCGCCACCGTCGGCACCCGCATCCGCGCGACGGCTCCGGGCACCGTGACGACTGCCGGGCTGACGGGTGGCTATGGAAACATGGTCGAGATCGATCATGGCAATGGCGTTTCCAGTCGCTATGCCCATCTCTCGACGGTGCTCGTCAAGGTCGGCGACCGGATCAAGGCCGGTGATGTCGTTGCCAAGTCCGGCAACACCGGTCGTTCGACAGGCCCGCACCTGCACTATGAGGTCAGGCTGAACGGTCAGGCAGTCGACCCCATGCGGTTTCTGAACGCCAGCAGCAAGCTCGCGAGCTACATGAAATGAGCATCATGCCGACCCGCTCGGCCCGTGCTACTTGACAAGAAACGCAACAGATTCGTTGCCATCAACCTTTTCCAGCTTCAACGTGCTGGATTTCTTGACTTTCGACGGCATTCGGCTTAAGAGCCCGGCCACGCGGTGGTGTGTTTTCCACCGATCGAGCAGTGTTCTTCCCGAACCGGAACGGAAACAGATTTCCCTTTGACCAATTTTGCTGACCTTGGCCTTAGCCAAAAAGTTCTCTCCGCAGTTACCGATGCGGGCTACACAATCCCGACCCCGATCCAGGCTGGTGCCATTCCCCCGGCACTGCAGCGCCGTGATATCCTCGGCATCGCGCAGACGGGAACAGGCAAGACGGCATCCTTCGTGTTGCCGATGCTGACCCTGCTCGAAAAGGGTCGTGCACGTGCGCGCATGCCGCGCACGCTGATTCTGGAGCCGACGCGCGAACTGGCGGCCCAGGTTGCAGAGAACTTCGACAAGTACGGCAAGAACCACAAGCTCAACATCGCACTTCTGATCGGCGGCGTCTCGTTCGACGAACAGGACCGCAAGCTGGAGCGCGGCGCCGATGTGCTGATCTGCACGCCCGGCCGCCTGCTCGACCATTTCGAGCGTGGCAAGCTTTTGATGAGCGGCGTCGAAATCCTGGTCATCGACGAAGCTGACCGCATGCTCGACATGGGCTTCATTCCTGATATCGAGCGCATCGCCAAGATGATCCCGTTCACGCGCCAGACGCTGTTCTTCTCGGCAACCATGCCGCCGGAGATCCAGAAGCTTGCCGACCGCTTCCTGCAGAACCCGGAACGGGTCGAAGTTGCCCGTCCGGCATCGACGGCACAGACGGTGACGCAGCGCTTCGTCGCGACGCACGCGAAGGATTACGAGAAGCGCGCCGTGCTGCGCGATCTGATCCGCGCCCAGGACGAGCTGAAGAACGCCATCATCTTTTGCAATCGCAAGAAGGATGTCGCCGACCTCTTCCGGTCGCTCGAGCGTCATGGCTTCTCGGTTGGTGCTCTGCATGGCGACATGGACCAGCGCTCGCGCATGGCCATGCTTGCCGGCTTCAAGGACAACAACATCACATTGCTGGTCGCATCCGATGTTGCTGCCCGCGGCCTCGACATCCCCGATGTCAGCCATGTCTTCAATTTCGACGTGCCGATCCATGCGGAAGACTATGTTCACCGCATCGGCCGTACCGGCCGTGCTGGCCGCTCCGGCGCGTCCTTCACGCTGGTGACCAAGCGCGACACGAAGTTCTCCGACGCCATCGAGAAGCTGATCGGCCAGAAGGTCGAGTGGCTGAACGGTGATCTGTCGAACCTTCCCGAGCCGATGGAAAGCCACGACACCGGTCGCCGTGAACGCGGTCGTGACGGTCGCAGGGACCGTAATAAAAAAGATGGGGACCGGGCGCCACGTGGCCGTTCCGATCACAAAACCGATACGGTTCGTGCCGATAGTGAGGCCGAAATTGAAGCAGTCGTGGAAAGGGTAGAATCGGTGAAACCGGCACGCAACGCAGAGACGAAGCAGAGCAACGGCCACCGTCCGGAACGTCCGGTCCGCGCGGCAAACCCTGCCAATGACGACAACCGCGATCGCCGCAGCCGCCACCGTCGCGATCACGACGACGGCCCGACACCTGTCGGTTTCGGCGACGAAATCCCCGCATTCATGCTGATCGCCGGCAAGGCCTGATCCTATCAATGGGTCGGCCAGGCATCGACTTTCCGGGCTTCGGTTGCGGACTAGCGATCATGCGCGATGGCAAGCTGTTGTTGTGCAAGCGTTTGAAGGCGCCCGAGGCCGGCCACTGGAATATCGTGGGCGGCAAGGTCGATCACATGGAGCGCAGCGAGCTTGCTGCGCGCCGTGAGGCGGAAGAGGAAAGCGGCCTGTCTATCCGCTCGACCCGCTTTCTCTGCCTCAGCGAACAACTGATCGAAGCAGATCGTCAGCACTGGATCTCGATGATCTACGTGACCGACGACTTTTCGGGCGAACCGCAACTGACCGAACCGGACAAGCTTTCCGACATCGGCTGGTACGATCTCGATGCCCTGCCCCAGCCGCTTTCGCGGTTTGCCGCCGACGCCGTCCGTGCCATTCGCGTGCAGACGAAGGCGCTGGTTGACGCCAATTAAACTCCATCGTCGATTCTATTTTTTGGCCCGCAGCGACGCCTCATAGGCAAGCCTGACCCACCGCGCCATTTCGTCCGGATCGTCGTACGCTTCTTCCGGGATGCTCCAATAGGGCATCTTCACCGTTTTCCCCTTGCCGTCATAGGCCCATTGTCTGGATCCGGCCGCTTCGAAGGTCGGGCCTGTCCTGTCGTCGCCCTTCAGCAATATTTCGCCATCGACTTCAAGCGCGAAGATGATGCCTTCGAAATAGACGCCCTTGCCGCCGAACATGCGTTTGATGGTCACGGCCCCAAGCGTTTCGAACATCTCTTCGATTGCCGCATTGTCCATGCTGTCACTCCTCCAATATGCCGCCGGCAGCGATGATCTGCTCCGGTGTGTCGAGGTCGAGACGCGCAGCTGCTCCAAGCTCGACGTCGACCACCGGCAGGCCACATCTCTCGACGATATGCCTTGCGCCGACATCGCCAACCAGCTGGCTGATGGCAGCAAATGTCTGGCGCGGCAGGATAACCGGGTTGCCGCGCTGGCCATCGGCCGTTGCTCGAATCACTGCCCGCCCGCCTTCAGCGGTAAATGTATCGACGAGCCGGCGCAGATCGCCTGCCGTTATCCCGGGCATGTCGGCGAGCATCACCAGCATGCCGCCCGCTCCTTGATCGAGTGCCGAAAGCCCTGATGTCAGCGACGATGCCATACCGGACATGTAATCGGGATTGGAAACGAGCGTCACCGGCAAATCGCCGAGTGCAGCGCGGATTTCGGCCTCCCGATGGCCGGTGACAACGATCACCCGGCCGATATCGGCTGCAAGCGCGCTGACGACGGTGCGACGGATGAGGGGCACGCCACCGAAGGTCGCGAGCAGCTTGTGGCCGCCCTCCGGCCCCATGCGGCTTGCACGACCCGCTGCCAGCACGACGGTTTCCACCGGGCCCAGAGCTTTGGAGGCAACGGGCTCTCGCGGCTGCGGGCGGGTGGGTATCTCCTTCAGCAGGCCGCCGACGCCGAGCCCGGTAATGTCATGCGGGCTTGGCCATTCGCCGGCGAGGATGCGATCGAGCACCCAATCGAAGCCGTTTTCACGCGGGCTCCGCGCACAGCCGGGCGCTCCGACCACCGGCACCGTGCCGACGCGGCCGAGCACGATGAGATTGCCGGGATCAACGGGCATGCCGACATGATCGACAGTGCCGCCCGCAAGGCGGATGGCGGCCGGAATGACATCATCCGAATCGGCAACCGCCGACGCGCCGAAGACGACGATGAGGTCGTGGTCTGCCTTCAAATCGCCGATGGCTGCAGCCACGGCGTCTTCCGTATGGGCGACGCGCCGCTCGGTCGTTAGCCGGCTTGCGGATTGCCGCAGGCGCGCAGCCAGCACGGCATGGGTCTTGTCCATGACCTGGCGCTTCAGCGATGGCAACTCGGTTGCTATTAGTGCCGCGTCGCGCGGGGCGAAGGGTTTGACCTCGAAGGTTGTGTGTTGGCGTAGCAGCGTTTCCGCCTTCGCCACGAGCGAGCCTGCCACCGCAAGCGGGATGATCTTGATCGTCGCCACCATGTCGCCGGGCTGCACCGGCACATGATCTGCAAGACAGGCGAGCGTGATGGCCGGGTCGATGCGGTTCAACCGGTCGACGGTGTCGCGGGTGGCGACGAACAGTCCGTGTACGCGGGAATAGATGTTTACGCGGCCGGTTGCCGCTGCCGAGAACCGCAGATGGTCGGGCGCGATCGCCGCAGCGATCCGGGCCGCCGCTTCATCCTCCAGCAGATCGCCCCGATCCGGCTGGGCGACGATAACTTCGTCGGTGCCCGCCTGAACCAATGCAGCAATATCGGCTGAGGTCAGGACGTGCCCCTTCGGCAATCGAAGATCGCCAATCTTGACCGCGTGCGCAAGCACGGTGCCTTCGGCCGCTGAAACACTGAGGCTCCCAAATCTCATCGATGCTCCTCGCTGCCGGGCATGATATCCCGGCGCCTGAGCGCTTCGATGATTTCGGCAAGGATAGCAAGGGCGATCTCCGCTGGGCTCGCCGCGCCGATGTCGAGGCCGATTGGCGCCCTGATCCGCGCGATCGCATCGTCGGTTAGCCCCAGGCGACGCAGGCGTTCGACGCGGCCTGCATGGGTCTTTCTGCTGCCAAGCGCACCGACATAGAAACAGCCGGCATCAAGGGCCGCCCGGATCGGTTCGTCATCGATCTTCGGATCATGCGTGAGGGCGACCATGGCCGTGAACCGATCAAGCGGCCGGACGTTGAGAACATCTTCGGGCCACTCCGCTATCAGCTCTACGCCAGCAAAGCGCTCGGCCGTCGCAAAGGCCGTGCGTGGATCGATGATAGTAAGGTCGAAGCCTGCGATGGGCGCCATGCGCGCGAGCGCCTGGGAGATATGGACGGCGCCGACAACCAGGATGCGCGGTGGCGGCAGGTAGACATTGAGGAAAAAGGACCGCTCACCTACGACGATCATTCCGGGCTTGCCGGAGCGAAGTGCTGCCGCCATCGCCTCGGTCCATTCGGCCGGACAGCGCTCGCCTGCGACGCAGAGCACGCTTTGGCCGGTCTCGAGATCGCTGAAGACAACAGCCGCTTGCCGCCGCGTCCGGGCTGCATTCAATGCCTGAAGGGTTGTGAGGTCCATGGCTCAGCCGTCAACCCGCTCGACAAGCACCCGGATCCGGCCGCCACAGGAAAGACCGACACGCCATGCCGTCTCGTCGGCTACGCCGAATTCCAGGATCCTCGGATTTCCCGTCTCAATGATATCAGCGGCTTCGCTGATGACAGCACCTTCGACGCATCCGCCGGAAACGGAACCTTCGAAATTGCCGGCACCGTCAATCACCAGATGACTGCCGACCGGCCGCGGCGCAGACCCCCAGGTTTCGATCACCGTTGCAATCGCTACTTGGCGGCCCTCGCCAGCCCAGACTTCGGCGACGGCGAGCGGATCGAGGACGTCAGCTGATACCTGCATTTTACTTGCCTCCCAGCAAGGCGCGATGCTCGCTCATGAACCGTCGAGGGTCGGCCTCTCCGGACCTTTGACCCGACAGCGATCTGACCAGCTCGCCCACGGACTCAAGATTGTGCACGGCACGGAATTCGTCAACATGCGGCAGCATCGCCTTGACGCCGCGCGCCCGCGCCTCGAAGCCGTCGAACCGCAACAGCGGATTAAGCCAGATCAACCGACGGCAGGATCGATGCAGGCGATCGATCTCCTGCTCAAGCTCAGTTGTATCGTCCCGCTCGAGCCCGTCAGTAATCAAGAGCACGATGGCGCCCTGCCCCAGGACGCGCCGCGACCAGCGTCGGTTGAACTCATGCAGGGTTTCGCCGATGCGCGTGCCACCCGACCAGTCCTTGACCGCGGAGATGCATTCGTCGAGCGCGACATCCGGGTCGCGGTTTCGCATCGGTCGCGAAACATTGGTCAGCCGCGTGCCGAAGAGGAAGGTGTGAACGCGCTGGCGCTTTTCGCTCAGGGCATGGAGAAAGTGTAGGAAGATGCGGGTGTATTGGCTCATCGAGCCGGAAATATCGGCAAGCACGACCAGCGGCGGATGAACGAGACGCCGTTCGCGAAAGCGCGGCAAGATCAGTTCGCCGCCGAAGCGCATCGCATCGCGCATCGTCGCGCGCGGGTCGATCCGGATTTGCCGCGCCGAAGCGCGGTACCGACGCGTACGAACCCGATCGAGCGGCAGCACCAAAGACGATAGCGCCCGCCTTGCTTCGGTAATCTCGGCAGCCGTCATCTGGGCGAAATCGGCTTTGCGGAACAGCTCCCGCCCCGAAACCGTATAGCGCGCATCGACCTCGATCTCGGGTTCGTCACGTGGCGGCCGGGTGTCATCGTGGCCGGACATCAGTGCGTCGCTGACGCGCGTCTCGCCGGCCTGTCGGCGCTGGCGCTCGCTCTCGCGTTGCGGCGCGAGCGGAGACATCATCGCAATCATTTTCTCGACGAGGCCGCGCGAGCGCCAGAACAGGCGAAACGCCTCGTCGAACACGGGCTGGTCCTCGTGGCGCTTGACGAAGATGCACTGAAGGGCGGCGTAGAATTCCTCGCGGGCGCCGATGCCGATCAGGGTCACCGCGTCGATGGCGTCGGCCACCGCCCCGGGTCCGATCTTTATCCCGGCGCGTCGCAGGGCGCGGGCAAAGTACACGATGTTGTCGGCGAGCTTTCCGTCACCGGGCGGGATCGGCGGGAGAATGGCACCGTCAGGCGAATGTTCTCCCGGCTCCATCGTCAACCGGCCGCCAGCAATTCGGCCTTGACCTCGGCGAGCAGCTTGCGCCCCTCGGCTCCGTCGATCCTGGCGATGTCGTCCTGGTATTTGAGCAAGGTGCCGAGCGTATCGGCGATCGTTTCGGGGTCGAGCGCGAGCCGGTCGAGCTCGGTCAGGGCCGTTGCCCAGTCAATCGTCTCGGCGACACCCGGGTTCTTGAAGAGAGCGATGGTGCGAAGCCGCTGCACATAGGCGATGATTTCGCGCGACAGGGCGGCGTTGCAGCCCGGAACCTTGCGGCGGATGATTTCGAGTTCCTGTGTTGCCTTCGGATAGTCGACCCAATGATAGAGGCAGCGCCGCTTCAAGGCGTCGTGGATCTCGCGCGTGCGATTGGTGGTGATGATGACGATAGGCGGCTCAATGGCACGGATGGTGCCGAGTTCAGGAATGGTGACCTGGAAATCCGAGAGGACTTCGAGCAGGAACGCTTCGAAGGCTTCATCCGTGCGATCGAGTTCGTCGATCAGGAACACCGGCGCCCGCCCGTTCTCAGCGGAAATCGCCTGAAGTACCGGGCGTCGAATGAGAAATCGTTCGGAGAAGATGTCGCTTTCGACCCTGCGTCGGTCGACCGCTCCGGCCGCTTCCGACAACCGGATCTCCAGCATCTGCGCAGGGTAGTTCCACTCATAGACGGCGGAGGCGACGTCGAGCCCCTCGTAGCACTGCAGGCGGATCAAAGGCCGATCGAGGGCACGAGCCAGCACCTTGGCAATCTCGGTCTTGCCGACACCGGCCTCGCCCTCGAGAAAGAGCGGGCGTTTCATCCGCAACGCGAGAAACAGCACGGTCGCAAGCGCCGTGCCGGCGAGATAATCCTGTGCCTCCAGCATCGCCATCGTTTCATCGATGGATTGGGGCAATACGCCTGTCGCCGGTGCCGTCATGCATCCTCCGCCACGGCCAGTTTCAGTTGTAAGCTATTTCGGTTGAAGTAATGCCTTTATATCAGCAAGTTGCAGGCGTTTTCTCAATCAAGCGCAGAGAGTGAATTACGCCTCGTGAAAACCTACAGCGAGTGATATCCGCGGTCTACATAAATGAGCGGCGGGCGCGGCGGGCCAAGCGCGACGTCCACGACCTCGCCGAACAGCACCAGATGGGTCGCAATGGTCTTGACCTCGATCAGCCGGCAATCGAACGCGGCCGTCGCATTGACGAGGATCGGCGAACCGGTTGCCAGCTGCCTCCATTGGCCAAGCGCAAAGCGACGATCCATGTCGAGCTGGTCACGGCCGGAAAAGGCGTGGGCGAGCGCACGGTGTTCGTCACCGAGCAGGTTCAGCGCAAAGCTGTCGCCGCGCACGAAGATGTCGTTGCGCGGGTTGGCGCCGTTCAGGCAAACGAGAACGGTCGGCGGACTGTCGGAAACCGAGCAGGAAGCAGTGACCGTGACGCCGCGGCGCTCGCCGCCACTGGCAGCGGTGATGAGCTGCACGTGGCCGGCCAGGCGGCTCATGGCGTCGCGATAACTTATCGGGTCCAGTCGGGTTCTCTCCAACACATCTCTCTCCGGGCGAGGTCAGGCACATATAGACGCTGGCGTAAATTATGAAACCCGCCGGCTGGAGATTCTTGCAGATCCGCGACATGGCCATGGCGCGGATCGGATGCCCGTTGTTTCCACTCGCATCTTTTCCTTTGACGCCGGTG
Organism: Ensifer sp. Root31; assembly: GCF_001424825.1. Lineage (NCBI taxonomy): Bacteria > Pseudomonadati > Pseudomonadota > Alphaproteobacteria > Hyphomicrobiales > Rhizobiaceae > Ensifer > Ensifer sp. Root31. Next base: position 91,459 of record NZ_LMCO01000023.1, read on the forward strand.
GCCACATCCTTAAAACATGCGGCCACTACAGCGCTGCGGGTGATTGAGTTCATGCCAAGGATTGCGGTAGCATTTTTGGACTCGCTGCATAATCTTTCCTTGAAACCAATCCGAGCTTGGGAATTATGCAGTAGCGGGGAATTGCATGCTTCGATCGATCGTTTTGAGCCTCATCGTAGCGGGAATGGCGCAAGCCGCACCTGCCGCCGCTGCCGGCGTCAAGGTCGCGGTCGTTGCCCCCGTTGAAGGGCCATTTGCCCTTCTCGGCAAACAGATCATCGATGGCGCCTCTTTCCAGGCCGGCGATCGCGGCAGCGAAATCGTCGTCATCCCGGAAACATGCGACGCGGCCGGTGCAGAAGCGCTGACCAAGGCGCTTGTGGCAGCAGCTGCAGAGGCGGCCATCGGCTTCCTCTGCGTCGAGAGCCTCGACGCGACACTGCCCGCCCTCGCCGAGGCCAATATACCGGCGGTGACGTTGAGCGTACGGTCCGACATCCTGATGGAAGACGTACTCAAGAAGCATTGGCCGCTGTTCCGCCTGGCGCCGAGTGGCAAGGCCGAATCGGCAGCCGTCGTTGCTGCGATCACCGCGCGTTGGAAGGACAAGCCGATCGCCTTGATCGACGACGGCACGATCCATAGCCGCGAACTGGTCGAGAGCGTGCGCGCAGCGCTCGGCGAAATCGGATTGACCCCGGTCTTTACCGACACCTATCGGCCGGCCCAGGAACAGCAGATCAATCTTGTACGGCGGCTCGTCAAGAGCGGCGCCACCCACGTTTTCACCGGCGGCGACCGGCAGGATACTGCCGTGATCGCGCGCGACGCGCAGGAGGAAGGCGCGAACCTCACCTTGCTCGGCGGTGACACGCTGAATGCAGCCGACGTGGCCGAGCCGCTCACCGATGGTGTCCTGGCGCTGACGTTGCCCGATGCGGCGCGGTCGCCCGAAGGAAAGCCCATAGCCGAGGCGATGCGTGCCGCCGGCATCGAGCCCGATGGCTATGTGCTTCAGGCCTTCGGCGCCATGTCTGTTCTCGAGCAGGCCAAGGACCAGGCCGAGAAGGATGAAAAGCCGTTGACAGAGGCCCTGCTCAAGGGGCCATACCAGACGGTTCTTGGGCCGATTGCTTTCAATGCGGGGCATGAACGCGCCGACAACCCCTATCGCTTGATGCAATGGCAGAGCGGCCGCTTCGTGCCGGTTGCCGACGCCGCCGGAGTGCAATGATGCTGCCTGGTCCACGCAACCTTATCACCGACGTCGCCGGCCTTTCCGTCGGCAATGCCGAAGATCATCGCTTGAAATCGGGCGTGACTGCCATCGTCTGCGATCCGCCGGCAACGGCCGCCGTCCAGGTGCTCGGCGGCGCGCCCGGCACGCGCGAAACGGATCTTCTCCAACCGCACAACACCGTGCAGACAGTCGATGGTATCATTCTGTCCGGCGGGTCAGCGTTTGGGCTGGATGCCGCCTCCGGGGCGCAGGCGGCGCTCAGGGAAATGGGACGTGGGTTTGTGATCGGCCCGCACCGTGTGCCGATCGTCCCGACCGCCATCCTGTTCGACCTGATCAATGGCGGCGACAAGGATTGGGGGCAGTTTCCGCCCTACCGCGAACTTGGGTATGAGGCTGTACAAAAGGCTGACGCTGATTTTGCCACCGGCTCGGTCGGTGCCGGCACTGGCGCCTTGACCGCGACCTTCAAGGGTGGCCTTGGCTCCGCCTCAATCGTGCTGCCGAACGGCATTACCGTCGGCGCGCTCGTGGCCGTCAATGCTTTGGGTTCTGCGACTGTCGGCAGCACCCGGCACTTCTGGGCCGCCCCTCACGAGAAACAGGACGAGTTCGGTGGGCTCGGCCTTCCCCACCCCATGCCGGCGAATGCATCCGAGGTCCGCACGAAAATGGGCGCAAACTTGTCGGCCGCCGCCAACACCACGATTGCGGTCATCGCCACAGATGCGGTGTTGACCAAGGCCGAGGCCAAGCGCCTGGCGATCGCCGCGCATGATGGCTTCTCGCGGGCAATATGGCCGGCGCACACGCCGCTCGACGGCGACCTCATTTTCGCCCTTGCCACCGGCGCAAGCGGCCGGACGCTGGAGCTCGCAGACTTCCTCGAGCTGGGTGCTGCCGCCGCCGCGACGATGGCGCGCGCGATCGCCCGCGGCGTCCACGACGCCACACCTGCCGAAAACGATCCCGTGCCGTCATGGTCGAGCCGCGACTAAAGCGCGATTAGCACCGCGCATGTTGTTTGCGCGGCTGCGGAGTGCTATTGCGCGGGAAACAGCCGGAGCCTCTCATGACCCATCCCATCCGCATTGCCCCGTCGATCCTGGCGGCCGATTTCTCGAAGCTCGGACAGGAAGTCCGCGATGTCGTCGATGCCGGCGCGGATTGGATCCATCTCGATGTCATGGACGGCCATTTCGTCCCGAACATCACGTTTGGGCCCGACGTGATCAAGTCGCTGCGCCCCTACACCGAAGCGACCTTCGACTGCCATCTGATGATCTCGCCCGCCGACGGCTTTCTCGAAGCCTTCGCAAAGGCCGGCTGCGATATCCTGACGGTTCACGCCGAAGCCGGGCCGCACCTGCACCGCTCGCTGCAGACTGTCCGGTCGCTCGGCAAGAAGGCCGGCGTCTCGCTCAACCCGGCAACACCCGAAAGCGCCATCGAATATGTGCTCGACACCGTCGATCTGGTGCTGGTGATGACGGTCAACCCGGGCTTCGGCGGCCAGAAGTTCATCGACGCGACCGCGGAAAAGATCCGCCGGATCAAGGCGATGATCGGCGACCGGCCGATCGAGATCGAAGTCGACGGCGGCATTGCGCCTGAAACGGCGGCGATTGCAGCCGGCGCCGGCGCAAACGTGCTGGTCGCCGGTTCGGCGATCTTCAAGGGTGGTTGGGTCGATGCCTATCGCTCCGCCATCCAGGCGATCCGAGCGCCTGCCGAACAGGCCCGCTGATGATCTCGCGCCCGGCAGCGCCAGGGCTCCTCCTCCTGGCGGTGACATTTGTCGCCTCGCAGGCATCGGCGGGTGACTATGCCGCATTCCAGCCGATCGGCTTTTCCTCCGATGGATATGTCTTTGCGTTCGAGGAATACGGTGTCCAGGACGGCTCGGGTTTTCCCTATTCCACGATCTACGTCATCGATACCCGCAACGACACTTTTCTGCCGGGTGCGCCGGTGCGCGCAGTCGGTCGCGAAGATGGCGCCCCCCTGCACCGGATGAGACATGAGGCGCATCGGCGCGCCGCTCCGCTGATCGACGCCTACAGGCTTGCCGAGGCGCCGGGATTGCTGGCGGCCTACAATCCGATTACCGAAGCCAATGCAACGCCATTGGCCCTCACTTACGATGCCTTTGCCGCCGACGATGCCTTCCGCCAGACCTACGGCCTGACGCTCGAAGAAAAGAGCTTCGAACCAGGTGGGCTCTGCAAGGACTTCCTGAAGGAGGTCAAAGGCTTCCGCCTGTCGATGACGATGAAGGCGGGCAAGCCTGCAAGCGACGTGCTGCAGGACGATACCCGTGTGCCGGAAAGCCGCCGTTGCCCGACGGGCTATCGCATCGGCGGTGCGGTAACGCACATGAATGACGACGGCACGCAAACCCACGTTGTGATGGTGCTCGTCAAATCGCTCGGGTTCGAGGGCACGACTGACGGACGATGGATTGCGGTTCCGACGCGGATCGCAAAATGAACGAAACGGGCGCCGGGGCGGAAGTGAAATCAGCATATGCTTCCGCGCCCTCCCTCAAGCGCTCGCGATTCCTGCGGGCGTTTCCGTCCGCGGCGGAACTTGTCTTCGGCACGCCAGCCTGGGGGCTGGTGATGGTCGCTTCCGCCTGGGTCGCGCTCTGGCTGCGCGAGGGCGCCCTGACCTTCCACCTGGTGGAACTGCTGGTGATGTATGGTCTGGGCGGCATGCTGGCCTGGCCAGCTGCCCTGTTCCTCGCACGGTTTTCTACGCTTGGCCGCCCTGCCGAGACGCGGTTTGCGGCCTATCTGCTCTGCCTTTCGCTCGGCACGATCGCCGTGACGGCAATGCTCTTCGCACTCGACTATCGCGTCTTTTACGCCCGCTGGCATGCCAATACCGGTACCCGGACCTGGTTCTACCAGTTCGCCTTTACCTCGCTTGTCGCCTTCTACCAGTTCCTTGTGCTGGGCGTTCGGCTCTATCTTCCGGTTGGCGGCGCCGCACTTCTGGCCGCCAGCCTGTGGCTTGCAGGTTCGCGAGGCCGTCAATAACGTTGAGCTTGTCGGGCATCTTTGCTAGAGGCACAGCCATCCTCCACTGATGACGAAAGCTGAGAGCCCATGATCCCCCGTTATTCCCGACCGGAAATGGTGGCCATCTGGTCGCCGGAAACCAAGTTCCGCATCTGGTTCGAGATCGAGGCCCATGCCTGCGATGCGCTGGCCGAAATCGGCGTGATCCCGAAGGATGCCGCAAAGACGATCTGGGAAAAAGGCGGCGCCGCCAAATTCGACGTCGACCGGATCGACGAAATCGAGGCCGTCACAAAGCATGACGTCATCGCGTTCCTGACGCATCTGGCAGAGTTCGTCGGCCCCGACAGCCGCTTCATCCACCAGGGCATGACATCCTCCGACGTGCTCGACACCTGCTTCAACGTACAGCTCGTGCGCGCAACCGACCTTTTGCTTGCTGATATCGACAAGCTGCTCGAAGCACTGAAGCGCCGCGCCTTTGAGCACAAGGATACGGTGACGATCGGCCGCTCGCACGGCATTCATGCCGAACCGACGACCTTCGGCGTCAAGCTGGCGCTTGCCTATGCCGAGTTCGATCGCTGCAAGCAGCGCCTTATCGCGGCCCGTGAAGAAGTCGCGACCTGCGCCATCTCCGGCGCCGTCGGCACCTTCGCCAATATCGACCCGCGCGTCGAGGAACACGTCGCCAAGGCGCTTGGCCTGAAGCCGGAGCCGGTTTCCACCCAGGTCATTCCGCGCGACCGCCATGCGATGTATTTCGCCACTCTTGGCGTCGTCGCCTCGTCGATCGAGCGGCTGGCAACCGAAATCCGCCACCTACAGCGCACCGAAGTCCTGGAAGCGGAAGAATACTTCTCGCCGGGACAGAAGGGCTCGTCGGCCATGCCGCACAAGCGCAACCCGGTGCTGACGGAGAACCTCACGGGTCTTGCCCGCATGGTTCGCGCCTTCGCCATTCCGGCGATGGAGAACGTAGCCCTCTGGCACGAGCGCGATATCTCGCATTCCTCGGTCGAGCGCATGATCGGCCCTGATGCGACGGTGACGCTCGACTTCGCGCTTGCCCGCCTGACCAACGTGATCGACAAGTTGCTCGTCTATCCCGACAACATGACCAAAAACATGAACAAGTTCCGCGGTCTCGTTCACTCGCAGCGTGTCCTGCTCGCTCTGACGCAGGCCGGTGTTTCGCGTGAGGACGCCTATCGCCTCGTTCAGCGCAATGCGATGAAGGTCTGGGAAGAGGGCAAGGACTTCCTTGAGGAGTTGCTTGCCGACACGGAGGTTCGCGCGGCCCTGTCGGAAGCCGACATCCGCGAAAAGTTCGATCTCGGCTACCACACCAAGCACGTCGACACGATTTTCGGCCGGGTCTTTGGCTGACGCCGCCGCGCAAAAGTGCGTAGCGCTTTTGCGATAACGACATGCGCAAGCAATAAGGGCCGGGCGCGATAGCCGCCCGGTTCGTGTCAGAGCGAAGCACGTTTCTGTGGTATTGCGCTATTATGCCCGCATTTGATGCAGTTTGCTCGAATGCGGGCATTTTTGTTAGCGAGGAATTCAATCTTTGCGTGAGATGATCGAGGCTGATCAATTCAGATCGAGGGTTCACATGGCCTACAAGGACAGTGTTCAGCGCACGGCAGCGCGCACGCAGACGAAGATTACCGGAACGGTGACCTGCAAGACGGGTGCGAGCAACGGCATCGTTACGGATCTTTCCGCAGAAGGCATCTGCTTTCAGCTCTATTTCGACATCAATGCACGCACCGGACAGGAAGTGACGATCCGCAGCGAAGAACTCGGATTTCTGACCGGCATGGTCCGCTGGTATCGCGGTGACAAGATCGGCATCAAGCTCAATCTTTCGTCCAACACCGCCGCCCAGATTTCGTCCTACTACAAATTTTTCAAGTAGGTCGGACGATCCTCACAGGAGGAAGCGGCCAGCCTCCGGGAGGCTGGCCGTTTTGTCGTTATCGCATACGGCTGCTGCGAGCACCGGGCTCAACCATCTTGCGATACATGTGCCATGTCGCGTGACCGAGGATCGGCATGATGACGGCAAGGCCGACGAAGACCGGGATCGACCCGATCAGCAGGCCGGCGGCAACGATCAGCCCCCAGAAGGCAACCGGGATGGGATTGACGAGAGTTGCGCGTATCGAGGTTTCGACGGCAGCCACAGCACCGACGTCACGATCGATCAGCAACGGGAACGACACTACGCTGATCGACAGCACGATCGCGGCGAAGACGAACCCGACGGCGTTGCCGACCAGGATCAGGTTCCAGCCCTGCTCCGTGTTGACGATGCCGTTCCAGAAGGCGGCGATCGATGCCGGCGGTTCGGCGCCGAAGATCCTGATATAGAGCGCCTGTGCCACCAGGAGCCAGGCAATGAAGATGACGAATAGCATCGCTGCGACAGCCACGATCGAGGGCAGTGCCGGAGATCGATGCAGGCGGAAGGCGTGAGGCCAGGACGTGTCCATGCCAAGTTCGCGGCGCCTGCTGATTTCATAGAGTCCGATGGCGGCGACCGGCCCGATAAGGGCAAAGCCGGACGCGAGCGGATAGAGCAGCGGCAGCATGTTGGCGCCCGCGCTCCACGTCATGAGCACGGCACCGGCGATGGGGTAGATCAAGCAGAGAAAAACATAGTGAGACGGCTTTTCGCGAAAGTCGTTGAACCCGAGGCGCAACGCGTCCATCACGTCAGCCAGGCCGATCTTTTTTATTCCGGGATGGGCGACGCTGGCGTCCGGTCCCGACAGAACATGGAATGTTGTCATGGCTCACACTCCTCAACCACTACAGAGCGGTCCCGGACCAGCGACAACGGCAAAACTCGAGCCGCATCGACCGCGACCTGCAGTGTCGATTATACATAAAATGATGCCTCTGTCGCCTACGCCTTGACTTCGACGATTTTCGACGCCACATCGCGGCCATTATGAAACTTTCCGACGCCCATATCCTCATCGTTCCCGGCTACACCAACTCCGGCCCTGACCATTGGCAGTCACGCTGGGAGAGAAAAATGTCCACCGCCCGCCGCGTGGAGCAGGCCGAATGGGCCAAGCCCGTGCGCGAGGATTGGGTGGCGCGCATGGTCGAGGAGGTCAATGCCGCTGAAAAGCCGGTGGTCATCGTCGCCCACTCCCTCGGCGTCGCGACCGCGGTCCATGCCCTGCCCCACATCGAAAAGAAGATCGCCGGCGCCTTCCTGGTGGCTCCGCCTGACGTGGCCAATGCCGCGATCCGTCCGAAGCATCTCATGACATTCGGCCCCTATCCCCGCGATCCGCTGCCGTTCCCGTCGCTGTTGATCGCAAGCCGCAACGATCCGTTCGGCTCCTATGAGCATGCCGACGAAATCGCCAAGTCCTGGGGCTCGCTGTTGGTGGATGCGGGGGAATCCGGCCACCTCAACACCGAGTCCGGGCATGGCCCCTGGCCGGAAGGCACGATGGTCTTTGCGCAGTTCCTCAGCCGCCTCCAACCCTGATCGCACTGCGAATAAGACGACTCGGCATTAATCCGAAGTTCATGGTCCGCGATCATCATCTGCCGGCAACAAATGCTGGATCGTGGGATACGTGACCGGACCGAAAGATCCCATCAGGAGCGAACGCCGCGCGCCGGCGAAGCTGAATATCGTGACGCAAGCGGCGCTGGACCAGCTGCCGGTGGCGGCGCTCGTTTTCAATGAACAAGCGTCAATCGTTTCGGTAAACCCCTATGCCAGCGAGCTTCTGCGTCTTCCGCCGGCAGAGTTGCTCAACCGTTCTCTTCGTGACCTTGTTCACCCCGACGACCATCACCTGCTGAGGCCGACCGGGACGGTGCGATCTTCCGCGTCCGCCCAGACGATCCGCTTGCATGGAGCAGCCGATATCGTTTCGGTGGTCTGCACTTCCTATGCAATGGCGGACGGTCGCATGCTGCTGATGCTGCCGGTCGACCACTTGATCGCCGAGATCGCGGGGCTTCGCAACGACGAGACGCGGTGGAAGTATGCGCTGGAAAGCGCACTTGAAGGCGTCTGGGATCACGATTTTTCGACCGGAAACCTCTTCTATTCCGCCACCTGGAAGCGCCTGCGTGGTCTGGCTGATGACGCCGAGGTCGATGGCGCGCTCGATCGCTGGATCGAGAATGTGCATCCGGACGACCGCGCGCATGTCATGGCCTCGATCGGACGCCAGGATTCTGGAGAGGTCACGTACAACACCTTCCAGTACCGCGAACGCCATGCGGACGGACACTGGGTCTGGATCGAAAGCCGCGGCGCATCCGTCGCCTATGGGCCGGACGGCAAGCCCACTCGCATCATCGGCACCGACACCGACATTACGCCGCGCAAGGAGGCCGAGGCGCGGCTGGAGGAAATCTCGCGGCGCCTGAGACTTGCCCTCGACGTATCGAAGATCGGGGTCTTCGACCATAACCTTGAAACCCAGGAGACGCTTTGGGACGAACGTATCCTCGGTATTTATGGGCTTGACCCCAAAGCCGGCGCGCCCAGCGGCCGCAGTTGGGAAGATATGCTCCACCCCGACGACCGCGAAAAGGCGATCGCCCGCGTCAATGACGGCGTCGCCGCGGGTGCACCCTTCACCAATGCGTTCCGCATCGTCCTGGCGAATGGAGAAATCCGGCACATTCGCGCCAACACGGCGTTCTATGTCGACCGCGATGGCACCCGCAAACTGATCGGCGCGAACTGGGACGTAACCGAAGACATCGCGCTGCAGGAGGAACTGCGCAAGGCCAAGGCCGCAACCGAGGCCCGCAACCGCGAGCTTGAGGAAGCGCGCATCCGTATCGAATACAACGCGTTGCACGACTACCTGACGGACCTGCCGAACAGGCGCTATCTCGACCAGATACTGGCGGACGATCCGACGCTCAACGCTATCCTCCACCTCGATCTTGATCGCTTCAAGCAGATCAACGACACGCTCGGGCATCAGGCCGGCGATGCGATGCTGACCCATGCAGCCGCAATCCTGCGGTCTCATGCCGACCAGGACGATTTCATCGCCCGCATCGGCGGCGACGAATTCGTGATCCTCTGTCGGCGCGGCCGCGGGATGGACGAGCTTGGAGATCTGGCCGCCCGCATCGTCCATGCCTTCCGCCGGCCCATTCCCTATGACGGCCAGCTTTGCCGGCTCGGGGCCAGCATCGGCATTGCCTGGAGGGGCGAGGTCGAGACGGATCCCAAGCAACTGCTGATGAATGCAGATATCGCGCTCTACCGGGCCAAGAGCCTCGGCCGCGATCGCTTCGAGGTGTTTTCCGAGCAGATCCAGAACCAGATCCTCAGCGCCAAACGCACCGGCGACGATATCCGTCAGGCGATCGAAGAAGGCCAGTTCGTGCCCTACTATCAGCCGCAGTTCGACGCCCACTCGCTGGAGCTCACCGGCGTCGAAACTCTGGTGCGATGGGACCACCCGGAACGCGGAATTCTTCCTCCGAGCCACTTTCTGAAGGTAGCTGAAGAGATCAACGCCCTGCCCGCGATCGACAGGAACATCGTCGAGATGGCCTATGCCGATTTTGCGGCCTGGGGGCGTGCCGGTCTGACCGTCCCCAAGATCTCGGTCAATGTCTCCTCGCGCAGACTGCGGGACCCGAGCCTGATTTCAGACCTTCGCGCCATGAACATCCCGCCTGGTGTCATGTCTTTCGAGCTCTTGGAATCCATCTTTCTTGACGATCTCGAAGACGAGATTGCCGCGACGATCGCCGCGCTCAACACGCTCGGTATCGAGATCGAAATTGACGACTTCGGCACCGGCCATGCCTCGATTATCGGCCTGCTCAACCTGAACCCGGCCCGCCTGAAGATCGACCGGGCGCTGGTGGGGCCGATCAACGAAAGCGCCAAGCAGGCAAAGCTCGTTCGTGCCATCATCGACATCGGGCATTCGCTCAATATCAAGGTGGTGGCCGAAGGTGTGGAAACGTGGGAGCACGCGGCGATACTGAGGGAGCTTGGCTGTGATATTCTGCAGGGCTACGCCCTGGCAAAGCCGATGAGCCGCCTCGATTTCGAACAGCGCATCAAGAGCGGCTGGAAACTGTCACCGAACGCGGATGCGCCGCCGGAAAAAGGGCGTCGCTACAAGGCGGTCAAATAAAAACCGCCCGACCTGAGGCCGAGCGGCGATATCATGGGCGTATGATAGCCTCGAAGATCAGCTGCTCTGGACTTGCTCGATGGCGACGCCGAGAAGCTCGAGCATGCGCACACGGATCTGCTCTTCGCTCTGGGCAACGCCGGCAGCGTCGAAATCGGCCTTGATCTTGCGCACAACGTCCTCGTGGCCGGCCTCTTCGAAATCGGCCACAACGACTTCCTTCGCATAGGCCTCTGGGTCGCTCTTGCCGAGCAAGCCGGCAGCCCAGAGACCAAGAAGCTTGTTGCGGCGCGCCTCAGACTTGAACCTCAGTTCCTCGTCCAGCGCAAACTTTGCTTCGAAGGCCTTTTCGCGATCCTGCATCGTCGTCATCAATTGATCTCCCGTGAGAATTCCATGCCGGAAATAGTTATGGCCATAAACCAAAACAGTGGTCAAAGTGCAATGCGAAGTTTTCTCGTTTCGTGACTTTCGTGGTACCGTAAGCATGTCGCGCAAAAGTGCGCAGCGGTTTTGCGACAACGGCATGCGAAAAACCAAAGAACGGATGCGCAAGGAGCGAATCTGAAAGGTTGCGACACGCTTTAGGTAAATCAGGGGAAGGGAAGATACGCCGATTGTGAAACGCGTTCTTTTCAGCTATGGACGCCGTGAGAAGACTCCACTAGCGCGACCCAAGTGCGCCAACAACCACAGAGACAATATCCATGAATCGTCGCCGCCGTATCTACGAGGGCAAGGCAAAGATCCTCTATGAGGGTCCCGAGCCGGGCACGCTGATCCAGTTTTTCAAGGACGACGCGACCGCCTTCAACAAGAAAAAGCATGACGTCATCGACGGCAAGGGTGTGCTGAACAACCGGATTTCCGAGTATATCTTCACGCATCTGAACCGTATCGGCATTCCGACGCACTTCATTCGCCGCCTGAACATGCGCGAGCAGTTGATCAAGGAAGTCGAGATCATCCCCCTTGAGATCGTCGTGCGCAACGTTGCTGCCGGCTCGCTGGCAAAGCGCCTCGGCATCGAGGAAGGCACCGTCCTCCCCCGCTCGATCATCGAATTCTACTACAAGGCCGATGCTCTTGATGACCCGATGGTCTCCGAAGAGCACATCACCGCATTCGGTTGGGCAAGCCCGCAGGAACTCGATGACGTCATGGCGCTTGCCATCCGCATCAACGACTTCCTGACCGGCCTGTTCCTCGGCGTCGGCATCCAGCTCGTCGATTTCAAGATCGAGTGTGGCCGCCTGTTCGAAGGCGACATGATGCGCATCATCCTGGCGGACGAGATTTCGCCGGATAGCTGCCGTCTGTGGGACATCGAGACCAAGGAAAAGCTCGACAAGGACCGCTTCCGCCGTGATTTGGGCGGGCTGGTCGAGGCCTATCAGGAAGTGGCTCGCCGTCTCGGCATCATGAACGAGAACGAGCCTGTGCGCGGCACCGGCCCCGTTCTGGTCAAGTAATTTCTGGTCAAGTTAGTTCGGGGAAAGTGAAAGTGATCAAGGCACGTGTAACCGTGACGCTGAAGAATGGCGTTCTCGATCCGCAGGGCAAGGCAATTGAAGGTGCGCTCGGCGCACTCGGCTTCGACGGCATCGGCCAGGTCCGCCAGGGCAAGGTCTTCGATCTACAGATCGAAACCGGCGACAAAGCCAAGGCCGAGGCCGACCTCAAGGCGATGTGCGAAAAGCTGCTCGCCAACACAGTGATTGAAAACTACACCATCTCCCTCGCCTGATGGCGGCGGAGTGCCGCGGATGGCCTGACGTGAAGGCCGGCGTGATCTGGAAATAATGAGGAGGCCCATCTGACATGGGCCATCCTCACGCAGATCAGCCGAAACGACATCGAAGGGGCATACTGTCCGCGGCTCGATGGTTTCGAAATAGCAGGATGCGCAGTGCATCCAATATCGGCCCGAGCGCGTCAAATTGCGCTTCGGCCGCATCGGAAACCGCCTCGAATTGCATGAGCTTCAAGAGGCGCAGGCAGGGTTTGAACCGCACCATGAAGTCAGCCGTCGTCCAGCTTCCAGGCCTCAACCGCGATCGCGACATGATCGCTGCCCTCACCAAGATCTCCGGCAAGGCGCCCGTAACCGTCTGGCAGACCGAAACGGAGATCCCTGATGTCGACCTGATCGTCATCCCCGGCGGTTTCTCCTACGGTGACTATCTGCGCTGCGGCGCGATTGCCGCGCGCATGCCGGTCATGCAGGCGATCAAGGCGAAGGCCGAAAAGGGCGTGAAGGTCCTCGGCGTCTGCAACGGTTTCCAGATCCTGGTCGAGGCCGGTCTGCTCCCGGGCGCGCTGATGCGCAACGCATCGCTCAAGTTCGTCTGCCGCGAGGTCAAGCTCGAAGTCGTCAACGCCGACACCGACTTTACCCGCGCCTATTCCAAGGGACAGATCATCCGCAGCCCGGTTGCGCACCACGACGGCAACTACTTCGCCGACGCGGAGACCCTGAAGACGATCGAAGGCAACGGCCAGGTCGTGTTCCGCTACGCCGAAGGCACCAATCCGAATGGCTCGATGGGCGATATTGCCGGCGTGATGAACACGGCCGGCAACGTGCTCGGCATGATGCCGCATCCGGAAAACCTGATCGAGGCGGCTCATGGCGGCGCCGATGGTCGCGGCATCTTCGCTTCGGCTCTCGAAGTAATCGCCGCTTAACCGTCGCGCTGATAGAAGGCATCCGACCATCCCCGTAACGCAAGCGAGACCGTCGATGCCTTCCATGTTTTCTAGACGCCTGACCGGCCCTGCTTGCGCGGCGTTCGCCCTGACGCTTCTGGCGTCCTGCCAAACATCGCGCCCGCCGGCGCCGACGGCAAGCTCGGCAGCCCTGCCGACAATGGAACGCGTGGCGCTCGGCGCCAACAGCTGCTGGTTCAAATCGGGCGATGCTGCCTTCAAGAACTACCGGCTTGCCCCTGAACTCAATTCCTTCTCCGGACGTCCCCGCATCCTGATCGTGCCGCGCAAGTCGCCGGAAGCACGGCCGCTTGCCGTCATCCAGGCGGAAGGCCAGCCGGCGCGGTTGCAGGCGTTCGGACCGCTCATGAGCGAACCGGTCGCCACCCGCATGAGTGCAGATATCCGGCGTTGGGCCGCTGGCGGCCAGGGCTGCAATTAATCCAGGCACCGGTTGAGAGTTCGGACGCTGTTGGCTGGTGCCCTCAGCGTTCGCTGATGCGCGTCGCAATCTCTAGGGCATACGGCGCTTTGTTCGCATGCCGCTATCGCAAAACCACCGCACGCTTTGTGTGATGCCCGTTAACGCCAGAACGCCACGGACGATTCCCGCCGGGCATCCTTCTCGCAGACCCCGATATCGATCAGTTGCCAATCGCTCATCTCTTCGAGAGCTAACCGGCTGCGTCTCTTGGCGGCCAGGAAACAATAGAGCCGCCAGAGACGTTGAAGCGCGTTCTTAGCACTCCCCGAGATTTCGACATCAAACCCGATCTTGCGACGCGCGCGAGGGGCCTTTTTCACGACTGCCGAGCAAATTGTATCAATTGTACTCATTGTAGGCTCCAATGCATCGATTGCTATCATTGCATTGGTGATAATTGACATATTTCGCTGTGTAATCTAGGTAATTGTCACTATGACAAATTGGCTCCCGGACATTCAGCAGGGTCATGGTCCGCTTTATGCGCGGATCGCCGACCAGATCGAACAGGCAATTGGCGAAGGCGCCCTGCCCGTCGGCGCAAAATTGCCGCCGCAGCGCAATCTCGCCTATGACATTGGTGTCACCATTGGTACCATTGGACGCGCCTACAATATCGTGCGCGAACGCGGCCTCGTCAGCGGCGAGGTCGGGCGCGGAACCTATGTTCTCGATCACCAGGAAAGCCGCCCGCCCGAGCAGGCCGATCCGCTGACCACATCCTTGGCCGGCACCCGGCCGCTGATTGCACCCGCCGGCAAATTGCGCTTCGACAGCACCGCGGCGCCGGACATCGGCCAGGGCTTTGTCCTGAGTGAGCTCTTGAGCGAGATCAGCCGCGATCACCACGCCGACATTGCCAGCTACGCGCGCAATTTCCCGGATCACTGGTTTGAGGCCGGATGCCAATGGCTGGCGCGCGGCGGCTTTCGTCCCTCGCCTGAAACGATCGTGCCGACGCTCGGAGCGCACGCGGCTGTCATTGCCGTGATCGCGGCAGTCACCTCGCCCGGCGATCGTATCGCCTTCGAGACCTTGACCTATTCCCAGGTCAGCCGCAGCGCCGGCTTGATCGGGCGCCGCACGACCCTGATGGAATCGGATGAATTCGGCCTGATTCCCGAGGATTTCGAGCGGGTCTGCGCGCAGCAGCATCCCAAGCTCGCCTTCCTTATGCCAAGCGCGCAGAATCCGACCGTTGCCGTCATGCCGCTCGCCCGGCGTCAGGCGATTGCCGATATCGCCCGCAAGTACGGTGTCTGGCTGGTGGAGGACGATCTCTACGGCGCCATGACCGGCGATCCGACGCCGCCTTTAGCGGAGCTTGCACCTGAGCGGACCTTCCTGGTTGGTGGTCTTTCAAAGTCTGTTGCTGCCGGTGTGCGCGGCGGCTGGGTTGCCTGCCCTCCCCATTTCAGCCAGCGCATTCGCATTGCCCACAAGATGGTCAGTGGCGGCCTGCCGTTCATCCTGGCGGAGCTGTGTTCGCGGCTGGTGCTTTCCGGAGCGGCCACTATTCTGCGCGGCAAGGGTATCGAAGAGATCCGGGCGCGCGAGGCGATTGCCCGCGAAGTGTTCGATGGCATCGAGTTCAGCTCGCATCCGTGCGTTCCCTTCCTCTGGATGAAGCTGCCGGAACCGTGGCTTTCCGGCACATTCAAGCAGGCTGCACTGCAGGAAGGCGTGCTCGTCGACGACGAGGACGAATTCAAGGCCGGCCGGGCGGACCGCGTCTTTCACCGTATCCGTATCGGCTTTTCCTCACCGGCCGACCGTGCCGAAGTGCGCAACGGCTTCCAGACTTTGCGGCGGTTGCTCGACAGCGGACGAGTGGGTTACGACAGTTTCGACTGATAACCCGGTGTCCCGTATGTTTTAGCAGTCTTGTGTAGATCGATTCGCCTCAACAATTCGGCATGCCAGCATTGCTTTTTCTTCGTTCATCCCACCGCCTCGCGACATCGTCGCTTGTTCTCGTCAGTTTGCTTTCGACAGCGCCTGCGAATATGCCGCAGCCGGATTCAGATTAAACGAGCATTGGAACCTGTCGGCAACGGTGGCGCATGCCTCGCATGCCGAACTTTGCGGCGGCCCCAACGATGGCTCGACCCGTGCCGATCTCGCACTCGGCTACAAGTTCTGACAGGTCGGCACCACCTGAGGCGCGTGAGGGCATCAAAAAGGGCGGCAACCGTTGTTGATCGCCCGTATTTTTCTGTCGCGCCGCGCCGCAGCATACGCTAAAGAAGCGGCAAAGCGCCCCCTGTGTCTGTTGCGGTTCGCACGCGCCATATCCCGTGGAAGGATTGCGCGCCGCCCGAAGGATTTGACGGTCGACGATGACGATTTCCAACACCCGCCCCATCACCCCGGAACTCATCGCCTCGCACGGGCTCAAGCCCGACGAATACGAGCGCATTCTCGGCCTGATCGGACGCGAGCCGACCTTTACCGAGCTCGGCATTTTTTCGGCGATGTGGAACGAGCACTGCTCCTACAAGTCTTCCAAGAAGTGGCTTCGCACGCTGCCGACCAAGGGCCCGCGCGTCATCCAGGGTCCGGGTGAAAACGCCGGCGTCGTCGACATCGATGATGGCGACTGCGTCGTCTTCAAGATGGAGAGCCACAACCATCCGTCCTATATCGAGCCCTACCAGGGTGCTGCGACCGGCGTCGGCGGCATCCTGCGCGACGTCTTCACCATGGGCGCCCGTCCGGTTGCGGCGATGAACGCCCTGCGCTTCGGCTCGCCGGATCACCCGAAGACCCGCCACCTCGTTTCCGGCGTCGTTGCCGGCGTCGGCGGCTACGGCAATTCCTTCGGTGTTCCGACCGTCGGCGGCGAAGTCGAGTTCGATGCCCGCTATAACGGCAACATCCTCGTCAACGCCTTTGCCGCCGGTCTCGCCAAAAGCGATGCGATCTTCTACTCCAAGGCCGAAGGCGTCGGCCTCCCGGTCGTCTATCTCGGCGCCAAGACCGGCCGTGACGGCGTCGGCGGCGCGACCATGGCCTCGGCCGAGTTCGACGAATCGATCGAGGAAAAGCGCCCGACCGTGCAGGTCGGCGACCCCTTCACCGAAAAGTGCCTGCTCGAAGCCTGCCTCGAGCTGATGCAGACGGGTGCCGTCATCGCCATCCAGGACATGGGTGCAGCCGGCCTCACCTGCTCGGCCGTCGAAATGGGCGCCAAGGGCGACCTCGGCATCGAGCTTAACCTCGACACCGTGCCGGTGCGCGAAGAGCGCATGACCGCTTACGAAATGATGCTTTCGGAAAGCCAGGAGCGCATGCTCATGGTGCTTGAGCCGGCCAAGGAAGAAGTCGCCAAGGCGATCTTCGTCAAGTGGGGCCTCGATTTCGCGATCGTCGGCAAGACCACGGACGACCTGCGTTTCCGCATTCTGCATCAGGGCGAAGAAGTGGCGAACCTGCCGATCAAGGAACTGGGCGACGAAGCGCCGGAATACGACCGTCCCTGGACCCCGGCCAAGGTCCCGACCGCGCTTGCGACCAACGACATCCCGCAGACGGACGTTGCTGATGCGCTCGTGCAATTGGTCGGTTCGGCCAACAATTCCTCGCGCCGCTGGGTCTACGAACAATACGACACGCTGATCCAGGGCAACTCGCTGCAGCTGCCGGGCGGCGACGCCGGCGTTGTGCGCGTCGAGGGTCACCAGAGCAAGGCGCTGGCCTTCTCCTCCGACGTGACGCCGCGTTATGTCGAGGCGGATCCGTTCGAAGGCGGCAAACAGGCGGTTGCCGAATGCTGGCGCAACCTGACGGCAACCGGCGCGCTGCCGCTGGCAGCAACCGACAATCTCAATTTCGGCAACCCGGAACGTCCTGAGATCATGAGCCAGCTGGTCCATGCCATCAAGGGCATCGGTGAGGCCTGCACCGCGCTTGATTTCCCGATCGTTTCCGGCAACGTCTCGCTCTACAACGAGACCAACGGCCAGGGAATCCTGCCGACCCCCACCATCGGCGGCGTCGGCCTGATCAAGGACTGGTCGAAGATGGCGCGCATCCGGTTTGCCGCTGCCGGCGAAACGATCCTGCTTGCCGGCGCGCCGGAAGGCCTCGGTTCGCACATCGCCCAGTCGGTCTACATGCGCGACGTCCATGGCCGCACTGACGGTCCGGCGCCGCATGTCGACCTCGCACATGAGCGCAAGGTCGGTGACTTCGTCCGTGGGCTGATCGTCGACGGTCTGGCGACATCAGTTCATGACTGCTCGTCCGGCGGCCTGGCTCTCGCCGTTGCCGAAATGGCGATGGCTTCGGATATCGGCGCGACCGTGGATGTGGTCGAAGGTCATGATCCGATTGCTGTTTTCTATGGCGAAGACCAGGGACGCTACGTGCTGACGGTTGCGGCCGGTAACGTCGCTGCCGTTCGCGCCCGTGCGGAAAAGGCAGGCGTTGCCCTGCCGGAAATCGGCAAGACCGGCGGCGATGCCGTCAAGCTCGGTGCAGCGCGCGCCGTCGCAATTCAGCAATTGCGCTCGGCCCATGAATCGTGGTTCCCTGACTTTATGGACGGCTCCAGCAACGCTGCTGCTGCCGCAGAATAATAAAGGGAGTTGGCATATCATGCCCATGGCACCAGGCGACATCGAAGACATGATCAAGGCAGGAATTCCCGGCGCCAAGGTCACGATCCGCGATTTGGCCGGTGACGGCGACCACTATGCCGCCGAAGTCGTGGCCGAAGTCTTTCGCGGAAAGACCCGCGTGCAGCAGCACCAGATGGTCTACAACGCATTGAAGGGCAACATGGGCGGCGTTCTGCACGCCCTTGCCCTTCAGACCAGCGCGCCGGAGTAAGGCTGGAATGGCCGACCTGATCAAGGAACTGGTCAGTGGCGTTGTCGACAGCGCGCTGAAGGAAATCCTGAAGAAGACCGGCGTCAAGCGGACCGCGACGAAGCGGACCAAGCGCCGGACGCGCAAGGCGGCGACGGGTGGCATTCTAGGGGATATCCTGGAAGCCGCCATCGGAAAGCCGGCCAAGAAACAGGTGAGCCGGCGGCGAACCGCCAGCGCACGCAGCAAGACCCGTCGCCGTTCGGCCTGAGCAGTTGTATTAAAACCACATCTTGAGGCCCATCAATATTTGTTGCACTTGGGTGATGAAAATCACCGATATGCATGCTATCTAAGGCCCAATCGATATCCGGTCCTTGAAACCGGGCGCAGGAAGGATGAAAAGATGAGCGGAATTCACGAATTCATCGCGAACGAAGTCAAGACCAACGACGTGGTGCTCTTCATGAAGGGTACGCCGCAGTTCCCACAGTGTGGGTTCTCCGGCCAGGTGGTCCAGATTCTCGATTACATCGGCGTCGACTACAAGGGCATCAATGTCCTTGCCGACGCGGACCTGCGTCAGGGCATCAAGGACTATTCGAGCTGGCCGACCATCCCACAGCTTTACGTGAAGGGTGAATTCGTCGGCGGTTGCGACATCGTCCGCGAAATGTTCCAGGCTGGCGAGCTCCAGTCGCACCTGCAGGAACAGGGAATCTCGGTCAAGGGCGCCGCTGCCTAAGTCAGGCCGCCAACTCCGATCTGGTCGGAAAAGGCGGGTGACCGCCTTTTTTGATTCCGGAATTAAATCCGGATCGTCTAATTTTCGTTGTTCTTTACTAGGCGGAGCACACTCACGCTCTGTCATGAAGTGGTCGCGATAAAGCGGCATAAGCAGCCTGAAAGGGCGTTCGCCCGTTCCCATGCTCCGGCTTGGCCCGGCTGCCCATCGCCGATAGTCCCTTTCGCTTCACATCGGATGCCGCCTGCACCGCTGCGCCGGACCAGGCCCGTCCCCTCAACTGTTCTCGACATGCCGACCGGCATTTTGCCAGCCGACGTCGCCTCTTTCCGGAACAAACTCCGGTCTTGACCTATTTCGGTTGCGTCCGGCGCGCCGCAAGGATTTTGCCTATGACGAGCATGACAGACGAAGCGGCCGCTCCCGGCCTCAGCAAATTTCAGTTCATCGCCTTGATGGCGATGCTGATGGCGGTCAATGCCGTGTCGATCGATATCATGTTGCCCGGCCTGCAGGAGATCGGCGCCAGCCTTGGTGTAACCGACGAAAACCATCGGCAATATGTCATCACCGCCTATCTTATCGGTATGGGCGTGGCGCAGCTTTTCTTCGGCCCGTTGTCTGATCGATTCGGCCGCAAGGCGCCGCTGCTCGTCGGCCTCGGCATTTATGGTGTCTGCGCGATCGCAATCGTCATCGTGCCGACCTTCGGCGCGCTGCTGGCGTTGCGCTTCGTCCAGGGCATCGGTGCAGCCGCGACCCGTGTTATTACCGTGTCGATCGTTCGCGACGTCTATGGCGGCCGTCGCATGGCTGAAGTGATGTCGCTGATCATGATGGTGTTCATGATCGTGCCGGTCATAGCGCCGAGCGTCGGCCAGTTGATCATGATCTTTGCCGAATGGCACATGATCTTCGTCGTCATCGCGCTCTTTGCCTTCACGATCGCAACGCTTGTGGTGTTCCGGCTTCAGGAAACGCTGAACCCGGATCATCGCCGCGCCTTTACCCCTTCGGTCATCCTCAGCGGCTTCAAGATCGTCCTGACGAACCGGCTGTCGCTGTTCTATACGCTGGCGACATCCGTTATCCTCGGGGCGCTCTTCGGCTTCATCAACTCTGCCCAGCAGATCCTGGTCGGGGTCTATGGGCTGGGCCTGTGGTTTCCGGTCGTGTTTGCGGCATTTGCCGGGATGATGGCGGTCGCGTCCTTCACTAATTCGCAGCTCGTTCGGCGCTTCGGCATGCGGGCGCTGTCGCATGCTGCCCTACTCGGCTTCACGCTGGCGAGCTTCCTCTGGATGGCGGCGTCGCTTTATGGTCCGGTGCCCTTCCCGCTGTTCGTGGTGCTCTATGGCGCCGCCATGTTCCAGTTCGGGCTGATCGCGTCGAACTTCAATGCGATGGCGATGGAGCCGCTCGGCCACGTCGCCGGCACGGCCTCCTCGGTGCTCGGCTTCACCCAGACCATCGGCGGCGGCGTCATCGGCGCCTTCATCGGCCAGGCTTTCGATGGGACGGCGACACCGCTCGCGATCGGCTACTTCACCGTCGCGGCGATCGGCGTCGTCTTCGTCCTCATCGCCGAACGCGGAAAGCTGTTCAAGGCACACAATCCGGCAGGCTGACGATAGCCTGCCGGCCGATTATTCCTCCCAGATCTGCTCTTCACGGGTTCGCACAATGACCACGATCACCACACAATCCGAACATGTCGACGGGGTTTCGGGCGCGGCCCGCCTCAATATGGGCCTCGTCGAATTCATCATCACCATTGCCGTCATGACGGCGAGCGTGGCAATCGCCATCGACAGCATGCTGCCGGCATTACCGAGCATCGGCCAGTCGCTGAGCGTCGCCAACTCCAACGACACCCAGCTCGTCATCGGCGTGTTCTTCCTTGGCTTCGGGCTTTCGCAGATCTTCTTCGGCTGCCTTTCCGATACGTTCGGACGTCGCGCCGTGCTGCTCGGCGGCCTTGCCTTCTTCACCGTGTCGATGTTTGCCGCCGCCCTGACCCAGAGTTTCGAAATGCTGCTGGTCCTGCGCTTCGTCCAGGGCATCGGCGCTGCCGCCGTGCGCATCACCACCATGGCGATCGTGCGTGACTGCTTCGGTGGTCGCGAGATGGCGCGGGTGATGTCCTACGTCATGATCGTTTTCATGATCGTTCCGATCGTCGCACCGTCGATCGGTCAGCTCGTCATCCTCTACGCCAACTGGCACTGGATCTTCATCCTGATCGGCATCGTCGGCGCTGTCCTCTTCGTCTGGGCACTGGCCCGCATGAAGGAATCGCTGCCGAAGGAAGAGCGCCTGCCGCTTTCCGTCTCATCGGTCGCATCCGGCTTCAAGACGGTGCTGACCAACCGCATCACCTGCGGCTACATGATCGGCATGACGATGTTCACCGCGGTCATCTGCGCCTACATCGTCACCGTCCAGCAGATCTTCGGCGAGGTCTATGGCCTCGGCGAGTGGCTGCCGATCGCCTTTGCCGGCACTGCCGGCGGCATCGCCGTTGCCAATTTCGCCAACGGCTTCTTCGTGCGCAGCTTCGGCATGCGCCGCATCTCGCACGTGTCGATGATCCTGTTCACGCTGATTTCCGTGATCGGCTTTGCCATGTCGCTCTGGGGCACGCCGGCATTCGTCATCAGCTACCTGATGTTCTCGGTTCTTCTGATGTTCTTCGCTGTCATCGCCACCAACTTCACCGCGATCAGCCTGGAGCCGATGGGTCACCTTGCCGGAACGGCGACCGCGATCACCGGTTTCGTCTCGACGACCGGCGGCGCACTGCTCGGTGGCGCCGTCGGCCAGTTGTTCAATGGCACGCTGCAGCCGTTGCTCGGGGGCTTTGCCCTCTTCGGGCTCGTGACGATCCTGGCCACCCTTTGGGCCGAAAAGGGCAAGCTCTTCACCCATCCCGGCGACAAGGATGTCTCGCTCGACCACGGCGGCGGCCATATGTGATATCGACCTCACCAACAAAAAGCCCGCCTGGATCGCTCCAGGCGGGCTTTTCTGTTTCGACGATGTCGGTGTTTAGATGGTGAAGACTTCGCGACGCAGCGTTTCCCAGCTGTCCTTGTCGGTCGTCAGCAGCAGGCCGCCATTGAGGTGGGCAGGCAGATAGGGCGCGCCGTCGAAGCGTGCGGCATAGGCACCCGCCTCCTGCGCGATCAGTGTGCCGGCCAGATGATCCCAGGGCATCAGCTTCTGGTACATCAAGAAGTGGATGTAGCCGCCGGCAAGGATGCGATACTCGTGCGCGGCGCACCGGTAGCTGGTCGCAATACGGACCTTGGCCAAGTTGGCCATGACTTCGCGCCGCGCCTCTTGGCTGTAGAAGCCCGTCGAGGCGCCGCCGACCATGCTTTCAAGCGGAACGCCTGCAGTCACCGACATGCGCTCCTGCGAGCCGTCAGGACGGCACATCCAGGCGCCGGAGCCCTTCTCGGCGATTACCCAGTCGTTGCCAAGCGGGTCGTAGATGATGCCGGCAACGGTCTCGCCCTTGGACACGACGCTCGCCATGACGCCGAACAGCGGCAGGCCGGCTGCGAAGTTAAAGGTGCCGTCGATCGGATCGACGACGACGGCGAGATCGGCGTCTGCCAGCTTGTCGAGCAGCGCCGGATCGGCAGCAACGGATTCTTCGCCGATGAACACGGCGCCTGGCGCAATCTCATCCATGCGTGCCTTGATCAGGCGCTCGGCTGCCTCGTCGCCCTCGGTGACGAGATCGATCGCTTCCGACTTCATCCGGACATCGCCCGCGCCGAGATTACGAAACCGCGGCAGGATTTCTTTGACCGCAGCCTCCTGCAGCAGATTGGCAAGGGCGGCGATGTCGACGGAATGGCTCATTCTTTGGGCTCCGGTGAGAGGGACTGGAAGTCGAAAAGCTTGGGGTCGAGCAGATGCGAGGGGTTCACATGGCCGAGCGCCCGCAGCATCGTGTCCTTGCGGCCCGGCATGCGTCGTTCGAGGTCGGCAAGCATTGCCTTCATGGCATTGCGCTCAAGGCCGTCCTGCGAGCCGCAGAGGTCGCAGGGAATGATCGGAAATTCCATGGCAGTGGCAAATTTCGCCAAGTCGTCCTCTGCCGCATAGGCCAGCGGCCGCAGCAGCATCAGGTCGCCTTCGTCGTTCAGAAGCTTCGCCGGCATCGAGGCGAGCCTGCCGCCGTGGAAGAAATTCATGAAGAACGTCTCCAGAATATCCTCGCGGTGATGGCCGAGCACCAGCGCATCGCAGCCCTCTTCGCGCGCGATCCGGTAAAGATTGCCGCGGCGCAGCCGCGAACAGAGCGAGCAATAGGTGGCGCCTGTCGGCACCTTTTCCTTCACGATCGAATAGGTGTCGCGATACTCGATACGGTGCTTAACGCCGATCGAGGCCAGGTATTCCGGCAGGATATGCTTCGGAAAATTCGGCTGCCCCTGATCGAGGTTGCAGGCGACAAGCTCGACGGGCAGCAGCCCGCGCCATTGCAGGTCCATCAGCAGTGCCAGCAGGCTATAGCTGTCCTTGCCGCCTGAAATCCCGACCAGCCAGCGCATGGCGCCCTTCAGCATGCCGAAATCGTCGAGCGCCTGGCGCGTCTGCCGCAAGAGCCGCTTGCGCAGCTTGTTGAAGGAGACCGACGACGGCATGCGTTCGAAGATCGGATGAAGACCCGTCTCGATATCGCCGTCTTCAACGGCATTGTCGATTGCGTCAGGCGAAAGGGCTGGCGAATGATCCATGGCAACGATCCTGGAATGGCCGGCTCGGGAAGGAGAGCGCACGGCACGTCACGGCCAGCACTTGCCCCGTTCCATCCGCAAGATCAAGGGAAAACGGCCCTTCGTCCGAAATCAGGAGCCAAACACCGACCAACCGGTGCGGGCGGCCAACATCTCCAGCGCCAGCGATCCCAACAGCGAATTGCCGTTCTCGTTCAGGCCCGGCGACCAGACGGCGACGGAGGCCTTGCCGGGTGCGACCGCGAGAATGCCGCCGCCAACACCGCTCTTGCCGGGCAGACCGACGCGATAGGCGAAATCGCCCGAGCCGTCATAGTGGCCGCAGGTCAGCATCAGCGCGTTGATACGTCGGGCCCGCTGGCGCGATACGACGGAATGGCCGGTCAGCGGGTTGGTGCCGCCGGCTGCCAGAAACAGGCCCGCCTTGGCGAGCTGGCTGCAGGTCATTGCCAGAGCGCAATGGTGGAAATAGACGCCGAGCACATGCTCGACCGGGTGATCGAGCCGGCCGAAGGAGCGCATGAAGTTGGCAAGCGCGAAATTACGGAAGCCGGTCGCCGTCTCGGAGCGCGCGACCTCGTGGTCTATGACGATGGCATCGTCATCTGCGAGATAACGAACGAACTGGACGATCTCGCCGATCAGTTCGCGCGGCGTGTGGCCGGCAAGGATCAGGTCGCTGATGGTGATCGCGCCGGCATTGATGAACGGGTTGCGCGGCTTGCCGCCTTCCTGCTCGAGCTGGACGATCGAGTTGAAGGCCGAGCCTGAAGGTTCGCGGCCGACGCGGTGCCAGATGGTCTCACCGTGCTTGCCGAGCGCCAGCGTCAGGGTGAATACCTTGGAGACGCTCTGGATGGAGAACGGCACCTCGGCGTCGCCGACCCGGTGCACCTGCCCGTCGGTGGTGACGATTGCCATTCCGAAGTGTTTCGGAGAAACGCGCGCAAGCTGTGGGATGTAGTCGGCGACCTTGCCCTCGCCGAGCCGTGGCGTCAGCTCGCGGTAAATGTCCTCGATGATCGCCTGCAGGTCCTGCGGCGTCTTCTGCTCCGGCATGCGATTTCCCCTTCGTCGCGCGAGCCATTGTCCCGCCGAGGCGACCAAGTCCCCGTCGCGGAACAAGACGCGCGGCAGATCAAACAGCCACGTATCTGAAGAGACAAAAAAACCGCCCGTTTCCGGGCGGTTTCGATCGTTCACAAGGCCAGAGCCTCGGATTAACGCGAATAGAATTCGACGACGAGGTGCGGTTCCATGACGACGGCGTAAGGCACGTCGGAGAGAACCGGAACGCGGACGAAGGTTGCAACCATCTTGTTGTGGTCGACTTCGATGTAATCCGGAACGTCGCGCTCAGCGAGCTGAACGGCTTCGAGAACCGTAACGAGCTGCTTGGACTTTTCCTTGACTTCGATGACGTCGCCCGGCTTGCAACGGTAGGAACCGATGTTGACGCGAACGCCGTTAACCTTGACGTGGCCATGGTTGACGAACTGACGTGCGGCGAAAACGGTCGGAACGAACTTTGCGCGGTAGACGATCGCGTCGAGACGCGATTCGAGCAGGCCGATCAGGTTCTCCGGGGTGTCGCCCTTGCGGCGGTCAGCTTCGGCGAAGATCGCACGGAACTGCTTTTCGCGGATGTCGCCGTAGTAGCCCTTGAGCTTCTGCTTGGCGCGCAGCTGCACACCGAAGTCCGAAAGCTTGGACTTGCGACGCTGGCCGTGCTGGCCCGGGCCGTATTCGCGGCGGTTAACCGGCGACTTCGGACGGCCCCAGATGTTTTCGCCCATACGGCGGTCAATTTTGTACTTGGACGATTCGCGCTTGCTCATCGCATTTCCTTTCAGTCGGTTACACCGGTCTGTTGCCAAACCGGATCAAGGAAACACGCCCTCCTCTGAACCCATTTTGAGAGTTCTGACAGGATTCTCACGATCACGCTGCCGGAGAAACCACGGGACATGTCAAATGAAACACCGGACATTTCTGCCCGGCGTTGGGGCGGCTTTAGGGCTTCCAGCCGCCATTGTCAAACGAAATCACCGTATTCGGCACCATTTCAGGCAGGGTCGCCAGCCTGTTGGTTTTCCAAGGAAACAAGCAGCGTTTTCAATAGCGCTGCCAGTGCTGCGCGTTCCTCCGGCTTCAGACCTGCGATATAGCGCGCCTCGCTCGCCATGTCAGCCCGAAACGCGGCTTCGGCAAGCGCTATGCCCTTCTCCGTCAACCCAACCACGCTGCTGCGTCCATCCGATACCGAGCGCTCGCGCAGGATCAGCCCCGCCTTTTGTAATCGATCGAGTCGATGTGTCAGTCCGCCTGACGAAATCATCAGCAATGTATAAAGGTCGGTCGGCGTGAGGCGATACGGTGGGCCGGAGCGCCGGAGTGTTGAGATCACGTCGAATTCGCCGCGGTCGAGACCGAAGGAGGCAAAGGTTTCCTCGATCGACGGACGCAGGAGATTAGAAAGCCGATAGGCCCGCCCGAGGATGGTCATTGGCTCCGTATCGAGATCCGGCAATTCGCGATCCCATTGCGCGCGCAACCGGTCGACGTGGTCCCTCTCCTCTTGCTCATGCTGCATTATCAACTCCGCGGTGTTTGGCAATATATCTTGACGAGAAGATATTTTTACATAATATCTTCTCGTCAAGATAATTCATTCGAACCGGTAAACCAACCCCGATGGAGGCCAGCATGTTTCATGTCATTCCCCGTGCAGAGCAGAAACAGAGCCCCAACCGGACGATCCTCTTTGAAGGGGGGCAGTACGGCACGCCGGTTTCGCTTTTCCTGATGGATGCGGAGCCTGGCCAAGGGCCGGCGCTTCACGTTCACCCCTATCCGGAGACCTGGCTCATTCATTCGGGCGAGGCGGAGTTCACGGTCGGTGAGCAGACGCTCATCGGCAAGGCCGGCGACATCATCATCGTCGATCCCAGCACGCCGCACCGTTTCGTCAACAGCGGCAACACCCGGCTTGAGATGACCTGCATCCACGCGTCCGACCGCGTGATTCAGGAGTGGGTTTGACGCCCCGCAAGCGACGGGTGGCGTTGTGCATCGGTACCGTCTCGTCTTCAAATACTTGGAATTGAAGCCTCGGGCGGAGGACGTGCCTATTCAGCTGCAGCGGCGGACGGATCCATTGCATCCGGCCCGTTGGCGTCGCCCGGCGCCGTTTCGTGGCCGAGGTCCGGAAAGGCGACTATACGCTTGCCGGTGAAATCGGCATGGACGACAACGAGCCCATTCTCCTCGAAATAGCCGAGCAGGCGTCTGGCGCGTCGTGCGGAATGGGTGCCGTAGGCGCGCGCGATCATCGCGTCCGACGGACAGGCAAGGCCGCGCACGGCCGCCTGCGCCATCATCAGGAACACGCCCTGCAGGTCCTCGGTGACGCGATCGGCAAGCCGGAGCGCCGACGCCCAGGCCTCTGTCGCCGCAGTCTCAGTGTCGACGCCGGAGCGGGCAATTGCCATCTTGCGCCGAAATGCGCTCAAGGACAGGGCTGCTCCCGGCACGCGGCGAATCCGGCAGCGCACGAGGAAATCCTGGAACAGTTCGGCATCCGGCCGGAACGCGGCATCGGGATTGGCGAGAATCTCGGTAAACAGACCGTCCAGCAGCGCACCGCGCTCCTCCGCCGACATTTCCGGCTGGGCTGGCCTGGTTTCCACCGGGGCGACCGGTTCGGGGCGCGGCCGGGAAAGCTCCGCGAGAATATCGGTTGCCGGGCGCGGCGGCGGTACGGCACGGCGCATGATCGGCCGCGTCAGTTCGTCGGCGTCAGGCGTGAAGATCAGGTCTTCCACGTCCTGCGGCGCTTCCGGCAGCGGCATCAGCTTCGGGCTCGTCGAGCGTGCTGAAGTCTCGACGGCACCGATCGTCACCTTCAGCGGCCGGCGCGACAGCGCCGGGCCAAGGGCGACGAAGGAGCCGCGCTTCAGATCGCGGAACATTTCGGCCGTGCGGCGATCCATGCCGAGCAGGTCGGCAGCGCGCAGCATGTCGATATCAAGGAATGTGCGGCCCATCAGGAAGTTGGACGCCTCCGCCGCCACGTTCTTGGCAAGTTTTGCCAGGCGCTGCGTGGCGATGACGCCGGCAAGTCCACGCTTTCGGCCACGGCACATGAGGTTGGTCATCGCGCCGAGCGAGATCTTGCGGACTTCTTCGGTGACGTCACCAGCGACCGACGGCGCAAACATCTGCGCTTCGTCGACCACCACGAGTACGGGATACCAGTATTCCCGATCCGCATCGAACATGGCGTTCAAGAAGACGCCGGCGCTGCGCATCTGCTGTTCGATGTCGAGACCTTCGAGCGAAAGCACGCAGGAAACTCGGTGCTGACGAATGCGCGTGGCAATGCCGATCAGCTCAGCGTCCGTGCGCTCACCCTCGACGACCACATGGCCGAACTTGTCGGCAAGTGTGACGAAATCGCCCTCGGGGTCGATGATGCATTGCTGCACCCATGGCGCAGACTGCTCCAGCAACCTTCTTAGAAGGTGCGATTTTCCCGAACCGGAATTGCCCTGCACCAGAAGACGGGTGGCCAGAAGCTCTTCGATATCGAGCGAGGCCGAGGTCCCTTCGGACGTCGCTCCCATGTCGATGCCGACCTTCATTTCCACCTCTTCATTTTGGATTGATTCGCGACCATGCTGAGTTCGCCAAACGAGCGACACCTAGCACGGTTTTGCCGGCGGTCATGCAACCGCTGCAGAAAACCCACAGGGAATACCGCGTTGTGGACCATGGAAAGATCGGCCAGTTCACCCGGTTGTTTGCGCGGAAACGTTGAATAAACCTATTGATACATCTTTAACAAGCGCCTGCCCCGGCCCATACGTCTTTGAGCGACCGGGATTTCCGGGCCACGAATGGATCAGAACGAGACCGAAAACCACTTCCAGATGAACTACGAGGATGGTCAACGCATCGTCTCGAAAAAGGAATCCGCGCAATCAGGCCGCGCGAACTTCCTGATTGCGATTGCGCTCGCCGCGTCGATTGGCGTCCTGCTGGCGATCTTCTTCTAGCCGATCGTTTCGCTGGCGGCCGTCTGTTCGGGGGTAGTGACGTTCGACATGACGGTCAGGCCGAAGCCCTGCATCAGCCGGCGTGTGGAAAAATCGGGATTTCCCGAAGTGAAGATCGCCGGGTCCTCGCCGTTCAACGGCTCAAAGCCGTCGGGCAGCGGCACGAGCGAGCGGGCCCGCCGGGCGATGGCCTCGGCTGGATCCAACCAGTCGACCGGCCAGGGCGCCAGCTTGCGGAACAGATTGGCCAGAAAGGGATAATGCGTGCAGGCGAGAACGACGATATCGGTCTTGCGGCCATCCATCTCGATGAAGCACGGGGTGATCTCGGCCAATACCTCCGCATCATCGAGCTTTTCGCCGCGAATATAGGCCTCGGCCATCTTGGCGAGGTTCTCCGATCCGACCAGGCGGACATGGCATTGGCTGGCGAAGGACTGGATGAGGTCGCGCGTATAGGCGCGCTTGACCGTGCCTGGTGTCGCAAGCACGGAAACCAGCCCCGAGCGCGTGCGCTCGGCCGCCGGCTTGATCGCCGGCACGGTGCCAACGAAGGTCATCTGCGGAAAGGCGGCGCGCAGATCGGCACCGACGAGGGTGAATGCGGTGTTGCAGGCAATCACGCAGATTTCGGGATCGTGCTCGGCCAGCAGCCGGCCAAAGAGCGCGATGACATGGGCGCGCAAGGCCTCTTCCTCCCAGCCGCCATAGGGGAAGCCGGCATCGTCGGCGATATAGATGAAATGCCGCTCCGGCATCAGCACCCTCGCCTCGCGCAGCACCGTGAGCCCGCCGATGCCGCTGTCGAAGACGAGAATGGGTTTCAGTTCAGTCGCTGTCACCGCTGTCTGATACTTTCTTGTTGTGCTCGGCCCTGCTGTGATCAACGGGAGCGCCGGAACCTCGGGGATGTTCACGCGAAAACCGATCGAGCGACGAAATCACGCCGCGCAGTACCCGGATTTCCGTTTCGGTAAAGGCTGGTCTGGTCAGAACTGTGCGCAGATTTTCGACCAATTTCGGCTTTTTGTCGGCGGAGCGGAAATAGTTGCGCGCTTCCAGCGCATCCTCGAGGTGATCGAACAGGCCCTGCAGATCGTCTTTCTTCGCCGGACGCTGCTCCAGTGCCTGGAACGACGTCTGGTCTTCGCTTTCCATGCCCGTCTTCAGCCACTCGTAGGACATTAGCAGCACCGCCTGGGCGAGATTGAGCGAAGCGAAAGCCGGATTGACGGGGAACGTCACAATCTCGTCGGCAAGCGCCACTTCCTCGTTCGTCAATCCGGTGCGCTCGCGGCCGAAGATGATGCCGGTCGCCTCGCCGGCTACGAAGCGCTGTCTCAGCGTGCGCGCCGCCACTATCGGCGAGCGAACCGGCTTGTAGCCGTAACGGTCGCGCGCCGTTGTCGCATAGACGAAGTTGAGGTCGGCGATCGCCTCTTCCAGCGTGTCGTAGAGCTTGGCGCCTTCGATGACGTGGTCGGCGCGGCTGGCGGCAGACTGCGCCTTTTCGTTCGGCCAGCCATCGCGCGGGTTGACGAGGCGCAGTTCAGACAGGCCGAAATTGGCCATGGCGCGGGCAACCATGCCGATATTCTCGCCGAGCTGCGGATAGGCGAGAATGATCGCCGGTCCTTCGGTCAGGAGTTCTCGTTCGCTGTTGGTGCCTGCCATGTCTTTCGCCTTCGCCTTCTGTTCGGCGCTTCCCTCGCACAAAAGACCGGAAAATTAAAGTCCGGCCGACATGCTGAGGACTGCGGGCATCACGGTGTTGCCGGATGCAGACGGCTGAGGGAGATGCCGATCATCTCCAGCCCCAGTTCCGCATCGTCCTTCGATATCGGCAGATGTCGGCTGACTGGCCCGGCGACGCGGCCGCCGTCGTAGAAATAGCCGGCCCCTTTCTCCGCGATCGAGCGAACCAATGTCAGATTTTCGTCGATGTCGGTGTGGAACGTGGAGCCGACGGCGTCGGCCTCGTCGGCAACGCGACGGGCAAACACGCGCGCCCAATAGGTGCACCCCATGAAGATCGCCAGCGTCTGCCTGACGTGGCCGGGGCGCGTGACAAGCTGCCAGGAAACGCCAAGGGGCTTGGCCGCCGCGGCAAGCTCGCGGTAGGCGCGGTCGACGGACTGCGACCGCGCAATCAGCGCCATGCCGGAGGCGCCCTCCTTCGCCGCTTGCAGCAGTCCTGTCAGTTCGCCACACCAGGCCTTGATCGCGAGATCAAGCGATGTTCGCGTACGGGTCGGGAAAACCACGAAGGCAACCACAGTACCGGCGATGGAGCCGATCAGGGTTTCCTCCAGCCGCAGCTGCAGCAGCTGTGGGGTCAGCACGCCCATCAGGCTGTAGAGCAGCGACAGCACGATAGAGACGAAGAAGGTCATCGACGCATAGGAAACTGCGAGGAAATAGAACGCGAGAAAGATGCAGAGCGCACTCAGCGGCAGCACCAAATAGATGTTTCCGGCAACCAGCGTGCCGGCGACGATGCCGACCACGATGCCAAATAGCGTACCGGCCGAGCGCTGTAGCGCCTTGACCGCCGTATCGCCGCGCGAGCGGGTGTTGGTAAAAACGAGAAAGGCAGCCAGCACCGCCCAGAACCATCGGTCGCGCGACAGCATCAGCCCGAACACCATGGCGATGCCGGCGGCGAGCGTGATCTGGATGGCCGTTTTGAGCGCCGGATTAGACACTGTCAGCTTTGGACGCGTGGACGCCGGGGCAACGGCTCGCTCCACCGGATCCTCGAGATCATGCGCGTCGAGTTTTTCCAGGCTATGGGCGAGGCGCTGGCGAACATTGCGCAGCCACGAGAGCGCCTTGACGGTCTCGACAAGCCGCTCGTTCGTGCGGTCGATGCGCGCCGTCTCCGCTTCGATCTCGGCGGAGTTGCGCGTAAGCATCGCTTCGACCAATGCGACCGGAGGCATGGCCTGAAGGCTCAGCACGATGACGCTTTCTGCCGCCAGATGCAGGTCGAAAAGGTTGATCACCACATCCGACGAGGCAAGGCCGGGCTCGGGTTCCGGGCGTCGGTTCTCGGTCGGAATGAAACTTTCCGCCATCAGCACCGCCTCCTTGAGGCGCTCTTCCCTCCGGTGCAGCCGGGTGCGATCCGTCTCGATCAGGGTCGGTTTGCGTGCGACATCGACCAGCTCCTCCAGCATCTGGTCGACGCGCTGCTGGACGCTGGCCGCAGCGCGCATGAGGTCGCGATAGCGGTGGTCGGGCAGAAGCACGGTGCGGACCAGGTGGGCGACCATGGCCGAAACCGCTGCACCGAAGACCAGTGCGGGCAACTGGTCAATCGTCGGACGCAGATAAGCTCCGATGAAATAGGACATGAAGGCGAACATGCCGACGGCAAACCATCTCGGCCCGAAGGAGCGACAATAGACCGCCAGGAAGATGATCGACAGGAAAACGACATCGGAGACGTAGCGGTGGCTCTCCAGCACCGAGGCCAGCGCGACCATCGAGACGCCAACGATGACGGCGATTATACGGGTCACGAGCTGTTCGCCGTGCGTGCGGTCGCGGACGGCAAGGCCGCCTTCGATCGAGAGCGAAACGGCAAGGCCGTAGGCTGCCGGCGGCAATGGCGCCACGAGATAGTGGAAGGCCATCAGCAGGCAAACCGACGAAACGATCGTCGCGGTGATGCGCGTCGCCTGGCGCAGCCGGGAAAAGGCAGGATCATTGGCGAGAAGCCAGTCGCGCACGCGGGAGCGAATTTCCATCGGATGCCTTTTGCCTGCTACGGTGACCATCGACGCGTCACCGCTTCTTCTTGATTAACGCTGCCTCCGATCTTTTCAAGGCGCAGGCCGGCTTAAACCAGTCCAAAACCCATCCTCGGCCCCTGCCCGCCGGTCGATCGAGTCTCCACCCAAAGTTTCAGCCAAGCATGCTTTGCCTTGCCGTTTCACAATGCTATAGGGCTCTGGATTTTTCTAAAGAGGAAGGGACATCGCTCCCGTTGTCCCGCTAAGCTACGAGGCATATTCATGGCAAAGATCAAGGTCGCCAATCCGGTCGTCGAACTCGACGGCGATGAGATGACCCGCATCATCTGGCAGTTCATCAAGGACAAGCTGATCCATCCCTACCTCGACGTCGATCTTGAGTATTATGACCTCGGCATGGAAAACCGCGACGCCACCGACGACCAGGTGACGATCGATGCAGCCAACGCCATCAAGAAGCACGGCGTCGGCGTCAAGTGCGCCACGATCACCCCGGACGAAGCCCGCGTCGAAGAATTCAAGCTCAAGAAGATGTGGAAGTCGCCGAACGGCACCATCCGCAACATCCTCGGCGGAGTCATTTTCCGCGAGCCGATCATCTGCAAGAACGTGCCTCGTCTGGTTCCGGGCTGGACCAAGCCGATCATCGTCGGCCGTCACGCCTTCGGCGACCAGTACCGCGCCACCGACTTCAAGTTCCCCGGCAAGGGCAAGCTGACGATGAAGTTCGTCGGCGAAGACGGCAAGGAAATCGAATACGACGTCTTCGACGCACCGTCGGCCGGTGTTGCCATGGGCATGTACAACCTCGACGATTCGATCACCGAATTCGCCCGCGCTTCGTTCAACTACGGCATCCAGCGTAAGGTTCCGGTCTACCTCTCGACCAAGAACACCATCCTCAAGGTCTATGACGGCCGCTTCAAGGACATCTTCCAGAAGGTCTTCGAGGAAGAATTCGCCGAGAAGTTCAAGGAACTGAAGATCTGGTACGAACACCGCCTGATCGACGACATGGTCGCTTCGGCGCTGAAGTGGTCCGGCGGCTACGTCTGGGCGTGCAAGAACTACGACGGCGACGTCCAGTCCGACATCGTGGCTCAGGGCTTCGGCTCGCTCGGCCTGATGACCTCGGTTCTGATGACGCCGGACGGCAAGACGGTCGAAGCAGAAGCGGCCCACGGCACCGTGACCCGTCACTACCGCCAGCACGAGAAGGGCGAAGAGACCTCGACCAACTCGATCGCTTCGATCTTCGCCTGGACCCGTGGCCTTGCCCATCGTGCCAAGCTCGACGGCAATGCCGAACTCGCCCGCTTCTCCGAAACACTGGAAAAGGTCTGCGTCGATACCGTCGAAGCCGGCTTCATGACCAAGGACCTGGCGCTCCTGATCGGCCCCGACCAGCCGTGGCTCTCGACCACCGGCTTCCTCGACAAGATCGACGAGAACCTGAAGAAGGCAATGGCTGCCTGATCGGCACACGCCATCGACCCGAATGCGAAACCCGGCCTTGTGCCGGGTTTCTTTTTGGTTGGATAGCCGCAGTTCCAAGAACCTCTGGCGACCCATTCCCTCTGTCATGCTCGGGCTTGACCCGAGCATCCAGGCCAAGCCTCTTGAGCCCAAGGACATCTGTGCGTTGGCGACGGCTCAGGTGGATCCTCGGGGCAAGCCCGAGGATGACGAGAGAAGTCGAGCGGGTCATTTCAGCGGCAGATAGATCTCGCTCAAGAGCTCGGTCGGCGGCACGTCGCGCGGATTGTTGAGATACTTCTCGAACATCAGGCTGTCGCGCACCTCGCGGCCGGATTGCGGCAGCCACGTGCCGTAAAGCCATTGATAGGCCAAGGGCATGTCCGCATAGGGGCCTTTGTGGCGCAGAACGGCATAGCGTCCGCCCTCGAGCGTCTGGGGTGTCAGCGGTGCATCGGCAGGCAGGGTCTCCTTGGCGGTGACGCAGGCAAAGG
The DNA here is from genome assembly GCF_001424825.1 of Ensifer sp. Root31. NCBI lineage: Bacteria > Pseudomonadati > Pseudomonadota > Alphaproteobacteria > Hyphomicrobiales > Rhizobiaceae > Ensifer > Ensifer sp. Root31. Next base: position 126,172 of record NZ_LMCO01000023.1, read on the forward strand.
AGCGCAGCCTGTCCGCCGGCACCAGTTCCGGATCATCCAGATAGATGCCGATCATCTCCATGTCCGGACGATAAAGATTGCGCGAAATCAGTGTGCCGTAGAGCGTCTCGAATGCCTTGCCGATGCCCATATAAGAGCCGGAGTGGGCGACGCCGACGAGATCGAAGCCGTCGATCTCCTTGAGGGTGACTTCATACATATCCGCAATTCCTTCCGATGAAGCGGTTTCGAAGGTTTTGTGGCTGCCCTCCCTCCGATACCGCGCCGGCGGCAGTCCATAGACGGCCTTGAAGGTGCGGTTGAAGGATTGAATATTGGGGTAGCCAGAGCGCTGCGCGATCGCTTCGACAGGAAGATCGGACTGCACGAGATCGGCGGCGGCCTTCTGCAGCCGTAGCCGCTTGACCGTTGCCGCCAACGTCTCGCCGTGGACGGCCCTGTAGATTCGGTGCCAGTGGTGTGGCGACAGGCAGGCGATTTCAGCGAGACGGTCGAGATCGAGCTCCTCGTTGAGATGGCCGTAAATGTAGTCGCTCACCCTGTGCAGCCGTCTTTCGTAGCTTGCCCAGGTCGCCCGCTCGTCCATGTCTAGCCCTTCGCGCTTTGCTCACGGATCGGTAGACCATAGACGACTTTGACAAATCCTGCGGAGTTTTGCGGCGAGCATGCAGAGGGGGCAATCGCAATCACAAAAAAGGACGCCCGAAACCGGCGCCCTTTTCAATTTCACGTTTCTGCGCCTACAGCGCCGCGCATCAAGTATGACGCGCAAATGGCACTGTAACACCTTAAACTTGCTGCATAATTTTATCCTCCAATCGCATCCGATTTGAGGAATTATGCAGTGTCCTTAGCCGGCCAATGCAACGGCAACGGCCTCGATCGCGTCGGCTGCCTTCTCGCCGTCAGGGCCGCCGGCCTGCGCCATATCAGGGCGGCCGCCGCCGCCCTTGCCGCCAAGGGCGGCCGAGGCGATACGCACGAGATCGACTGCGCTGACCTTGGAAGTCAGATCGTCGGTGACAGCCACGACTGCGCTTGCCTTGCCATCGCCGGAAACGCCGACGAAGGCGACGACGCCGGAGCCGAGGCTCTTCTTGCCGTCATCGGCCAGGCTCTTCAGATCCTTTGGTTCGACACCGGAAACGACCTTGCCGAGGAAACGCATGCCGGCGATGTCGCGCGCGGCATCGGTCGATCCGGCCTGACCGCCGCCACCGAGCGCCAGCTTCTTCTTGGCTTCCGTCAGTTCGCGCTCCAGCTTGCGGCGCTCGTCGAGCAGTGCCTCGACGCGGCCGAGCACGTCGCCCGGCTGAACCTTGAGCGTGTTGGCAAGCGTCTTCACCCGCTCGTCCTGCTCGTTGAGATAGGCACGGGCTGCCTCGCCCGTCAGCGCCTCGACGCGGCGCACGCCGGCGCCAACGGCACTTTCGGAAACGACGCGCACCAGACCGATGTCGCCGGTTGCCGAAACGTGGGTGCCGCCGCAGAGTTCGACCGAATAGGCACGGTTGGCCTTGGAGCCGTGAATGCCCTGCCCCATGGACACGACCCGCACTTCGTCACCGTATTTCTCGCCAAAGAGCGCCATGGCGCCTTCGGCAATCGCATCGTCGACGCTCATCAGGCGCGTGGTGACCGGCGTATTCTGAACGATGATCTCGTTTGCCATCTCCTCGACGATCTTCAGCTCCTCGGCCGTCATCGGCTTCGGATGCGATACGTCGAAGCGCAGGCGCTCGGGCGCAACCAGCGAGCCCTTCTGCGCCACATGGGTGCCGAGCACCTCGCGAAGCGCCTCATGCAGCAGATGGGTGGCCGAATGGTTGGCGCGAAGGCGCGAACGGCGGGCATGATCGACTTCGAGCTGGGCCGCGTCGCCGGTCTTGATCGTGCCTTCGGCAACGACGCCGAAATGAACGAACAGGCCCTCGCCGCGCTTCTGCGTGTCGGTCACAACAAGCTTGCCGCCGTCGGTGGTGATCGTCCCCGTATCGCCCATCTGTCCACCCGATTCGCCGTAGAACGGCGTCTGGTTGAGGACGATCTGGACGGTTTCACCCTTGGTGGCCGACTGAGCGACAGCGCCATCGCGCAAGATCGCCTGGACGACGCCTTCGGCAACTTCCGTATCGTAACCGAGGAACTCGGTCGCGCCGTGCTTTTCGCGCAGCTCGAACCAGATGGTTTCGGTTGCCGCTTCGCCGGAGCCTGCCCAATTGGCGCGGGCTTCGGCCTTCTGCCGCTCCATGGCGGTCGTAAAGGCGTCGGTGTCGACGCTGATGCCCTTGGCGCGCAGCGCATCCTGGGTCAGGTCGAGGGGGAAGCCGTAGGTATCGTAGAGCTTGAAGGCGGTTTCGCCATTGAACTGATCGCCTTCGGAAAGGTCGGCCGAGGCTTCGGACAGGAGGTTCAAGCCACGCTCCAGCGTCTTGCGGAAGCGGGTTTCCTCGAGCTTCAGCGTCTCCGAGATCAGCGCCTCGGCGCGCATCAGTTCCGGATAGGCGCGGCCCATCTGGCCGACGAGCGCCGGCAGCAGCTTCCACATCAAGGGATCGCGGGCACCGAGCAGCTGCGCGTGGCGCATGGCGCGGCGCATGATACGGCGCAGCACATAACCACGGCCCTCGTTCGACGGCAGCACGCCATCGGCGATCAGGAAGGCGGACGAACGCAGGTGGTCGGCAATGACGCGATGGCTGGCGCGCTGGTCGCCTTCGGCCTTGACGCCGGTTGCTTCTTCAGACGCGGCAATCAATGCGCGGAAGAGATCGATTTCGTAGTTGTCGTGCTGGCCCTGCAGCACGGCTGCCAGGCGCTCGAGGCCCATGCCGGTGTCGATCGACGGACGCGGCAGGTTGACGCGCTCTTCCTTGGTGATCTGCTCGTACTGCATGAAGACGAGGTTCCAGATCTCGATGAAGCGGTCGCCGTCCTCATCGGCAGAACCAGGAGGCCCGCCCCAGATCTTGTCGCCGTGGTCGTAAAAGATTTCCGAGCAAGGACCGCAAGGGCCGGTATCGCCCATGGCCCAGAAATTGTCGCTGGTCGGGATGCGGATGATGCGGTCGTCGGAAAGGCCGGCGATCTTTTTCCAAAGGCCAAAGGCTTCGTCGTCGGTGTGATAGACCGTGACCAGCAGGCGCTTGGCGTCGAGGCCATATTCCCTGGTGATCAGGTTCCAGGCAAGCTCGATAGCGTTTTCCTTGAAGTAATCGCCAAAGGAGAAATTGCCGAGCATCTCGAAGAAGGTGTGGTGGCGCGCGGTGTAGCCGACATTGTCGAGGTCGTTGTGCTTGCCGCCGGCGCGCACGCATTTCTGCGCCGTCACGGCCGTCGAATAGGGACGCTGCTCAAGCCCGGTGAAGACGTTCTTGAACTGGACCATGCCGGCATTGGTGAACATCAGCGTCGGGTCGTTGCGCGGTACCAACGGGCTCGACGACACCACCTCATGACCATTCCTGCGGAAATAGTCGAGAAACGTCGACCGGATTTCATTCACGCCGCTCATCTTGCGTCCTATCTGTGCACCAATTCAGGCCCAGGCCCCGGCATCTGCCGCGCCACTCGCCGTTATCCTTCGACCCCGCGGCCATCGCTGACGGCTGCGCCCTCCAACGCCCTCGGTCGCCGGAACCACAGGCTTTTATCGTTCGCGTATCATGCTGTCCAGACGGCAGCAAAAAACCGGCCGCCGATGAAGGCGACCGGTTTTGAAAGCTTGAAGCTCGGCTCGCTGCTTATGCTTCGGCAGCGTCGTCGCCGTCGTCGGGTTCCGGACCACCATTCTCGAGGAACCGGTCGGCGATCAGGCCGGCGTTCTGACGCAGAGCCGTCTCGATCTCGCGCGACAGGTCCGGATTGTCCCTGAGGAACGACTTGGCGTTCTCGCGACCCTGGCCGAGGCGCTGGCTGTTATAGGAGAACCAGGCACCGGACTTCTCGACGATACCAGCCTTGACGCCGAGATCGACGAGTTCGCCGGTCTTCGAGACGCCTTCGCCATACATGATGTCGAATTCGACCTGCTTGAAGGGAGGCGCCATCTTGTTCTTGACGACCTTGACGCGCGTCTGGTTGCCGACGACTTCTTCGCGCTCCTTGACGGAACCGATACGGCGGATGTCGAGGCGAACGGAGGCGTAGAACTTCAGCGCATTGCCGCCCGTCGTCGTTTCCGGCGAACCGAACATGACGCCGATCTTCATGCGGATCTGGTTGATGAAGACCACCATGCAGTTCGACTTCGAGATCGAGGCGGTCAACTTGCGCAGCGCCTGGCTCATCAGACGGGCCTGCATGCCCGGCAGGCTGTCGCCCATTTCGCCTTCGATTTCGGCGCGCGGCACGAGCGCTGCGACGGAGTCGATGACGAGAACGTCGATCGCCCCGGAGCGTACCAGCGTATCGGTGATTTCGAGCGCCTGTTCGCCGGTATCGGGCTGCGAGATCAGCAGGTTTTCGAGATCGACGCCCAGCTTGCGCGCATAAACCGGGTCGAGTGCGTGTTCGGCGTCGACGAAGGCGCAGATGCCGCCCTTCTTCTGTGCTTCTGCGATGGTCTGCAGCGCCAGCGTCGTCTTGCCCGAGCTTTCCGGACCATAGATTTCGACGATGCGGCCCTTCGGCAAGCCACCAATGCCGAGTGCGATGTCCAGGCTGAGAGAGCCGGTCGAAACCGTCTCGATCTCGATGATGCTGTCCTTCCCACCGAGCTTCATGATCGATCCCTTGCCGAACGACCGTTCGATCTGGGAAAGTGCCGCTTCAAGTGCCTTGCTTTTATCCACCGATTTGTCCTCTACGAGCCGCAAAGAGTTTTGTGCCATTTGGTCCACCTTTAGGTTATTGAAGCTACCGAGGCAATGAAGCCGCCGCACGAGTTTTTGTACATGTTTTGTTCCGTTTTTGCAAGAGCAGGACAAGACATTGAAAAATAGGAATTATTCGGATTGTGTTCGATTCATGTTCACGCTTTGCTGCGTAATTTTTTTGGCAGCGCCAGGCGCACCCTGAGACGATGAACCCTCCCGATCCGATTCGGCCGATAGACAGCACAGGAACATTCATGAAGGAAGGCGAAATCGCCGTCTTCGGCGGCGCTCATATCGATCGGCGCGGCCGCATCTCGGGCACGACCGCACCCGGTTCGAGCAACCCCGGCACCTGGTTCGAAGAGGCAGGTGGCGGCGGCTTCAACGCTGCGCGCAACCTGGCACGACTGGGTCATAGCGTCCGGATGATCAGCACGCGCGGTGGTGACGCTGCTGGCGACATCGTGACGGCGGCCGCAGCGGCTGCCGGCGTCATCGACAATCCCCTCACCTTTCTCGACCGCCAGACGCCGAGCTACACTGCGATCATTGAAAATGACGGCAACCTGGTGATCGCCCTTGCCGACATGGATCTCTACCGGATGTTCTCGCCGCGCCAGTTGCAGCGGCGCGCATTGCGCGATGCCATCGCCGACAGCCGGCTGGTGCTGACCGATGCGAACCTGCCCGAAGAAACCATCGCCGCCCTCGTAGCGGCGGCGTCGACGGATGGGCGCATTGTCGCCGGTATCGCCGTATCGCCGGCAAAGGTGATCCGATTCCAGCCGAGCCTGGTCAGGCTCAGCTTCCTGTTCATGAACGAGGCCGAGGCGCGGGCGCTCACCGGCAAGGATGCGGCGGATGCTGAGGGTTGGCCGCCGCTTTTGCGCGCCGCCGGGCTCAATGGCGGCGTCGTTACCCGAGGCGGCAGAGCGGTCGTCGCCTTCGATCGCGAAACCGTCTGCGTCGCGACGCCGCCGGCCCTGCCGGAGCTCGCCGATGTTACCGGCGCCGGCGATGCCCTGGCATCAGGCTTCCTCACCGCCCGTCTTGCCGGCCATGATCTGTCGGAATGCCTGCGGCGCGGCATTGCCGCCGCCGGCATTACGCTTCGCTCTCCCTTGGCCGCCTCGGAACAAATGTCGCAGGCCAACCTCGAACAGGCACTGGCCCTTGTGCCGGCACCTCAAATGCTGGCATGAACGCCGCCAGCCGAACTCCCAAGGAAAAACCATGACCAAACCCGCTTCCCCCTTCCTGCCGATGGAATATTCCGACGAGGTTGCAGCCGCCAAGGCACGCGGCGCGCCGATCGTGGCACTGGAATCGACGATCATCACCCATGGCATGCCCTATCCGGGCAACCTCAACATGGCCCGCAGCGTCGAAGCGATCATCCGCGACCAGGGTGCCGTTCCGGCGACGATCGCCGTCATTCACGGCGTTCTGCATATCGGCCTTGACGATGCGAAGCTGGAAGAGCTGGCCAAGACCGAAGGCGCGATGAAGGTATCGCGCGCCGATCTCGCCTTTGCCATCGCCGAGCGCCGCACCGGCGCGACGACCGTTGCCGCCACCATGATCGCCGCTGCCCGCGCCGGCATCCGCGTCTTTGCGACCGGCGGCATCGGCGGCGTGCACCGCGGCGCCGAGCTGAGCTTCGACATCTCCGCCGACCTCGACGAACTGGCACGCACGGCCGTCATCGTCGTTTGCGCCGGCGCGAAAGCCATCCTCGACATTCCGAAGACGCTCGAGGTCCTCGAAACCCGCGGCGTGCCTGTTGTGACCTATGACAGCGACGTGTTCCCGGCCTTCTGGTCGCGCGATTCGGGCCTCAAGAGCCCGCTGATGCTCAACAGCCCAGCGGCAATCGCCAACTTCCAGAACATGCGCGAACTGCTCGGCGTCGATGGCGGCATGCTGATCGCGAACCCGGTTCCGGCCGAAAGCGAGATCGCGCGCGAGGAGATGGAAATCTACATCGGCCGCGCGCTCGACAACGCCGAACGCGATGAGATTTCCGGCAAGGAGGTCACCCCGTACCTGCTCGACAACCTCTTCCACATGACCGAGGGCCGCAGCCTCGAAACCAACATAGCGCTGGTCGAGAACAATGCCCGCCTCGCCGGCGAAATCGCTGTGGCGCTGACCGCGAAGTAGTCGACTGACATTAAGATCATAAGAGAAAAGCCCGGCGCGAAAGCGTCGGGCTTTTTGTTGGACTGCAATTCTTGGCGAGCGCCGAAATGCGCGCCGCGATTTCTCAGATTCGCTCAATGCACTGCGCAGTTTCGCGCACGCCTCAGGAGTCCAGCATCTCGCGCACGGCCACGGCCAGTTGCTTCAGCGAGAACGGTTTCGGAAGGAAGCCGAATTTGGCGTCGGCAGGAAGATTGCGGGCGAAGGCATCTTCCGCGTAACCCGAGACGAAGATGAACTTCAGGTCCGGGTACTTCTTGCGCAGCTCCGTCAAGAGTGTCGGCCCGTCCATTTCCGGCATCACCACGTCCGAAACGACGATATCGACGGCGCCATCGAGCTCCTCCATGATCTCGAGTGCTTCGACGCCAGAGCCTGCCTCGTGCACGGTATAGCCGCGGGTCTCGAGCATGCGCTTGCCGCCGCGGCGGACCGCTTCTTCGTCCTCTACCAGGAGGACGACGGCTGAATCACCGGTGAGATCGGTCGGTTCCTCGGTCTTGGCGACTGGCTTGGCGACAGCTTCAGCCGGCGGCAGCGTCACCGCCCCATTGGATGCGCCCTGCGTCGGTTCACCCGCGGCTTCCGGAATGTCGATATGGCGCGGCAGCAGGATGCGGAAGGTGGTTCCCTTGCCGACTTCGGATTCCGGATAGATGTAGCCGCCGGATTGCTTGACGATGCCGTAGACCATCGAAAGACCAAGGCCCGTGCCCTTGCCGACTTCCTTGGTGGTGAAGAAGGGCTCGAAGATCTTGTCGAGAATTTCTGGCGGAATACCGGTTCCCTGGTCGGAAACCTCCACCATGACGAAATCTTCCTCCGGCAGTTCGCGCCGGCCAATGGCCGCGATTTCCGTTGCCGGCAGATTGCGCGTGCGAAGCGTGATGATGCCGCCTGACGGCATGGCATCGCGCGCATTGACGGCAAGGTTGAGCAGCACCTGCTCGAACTGGCCGAGATCCGTGCGCACCGGCCAGAGATCGCGCCCGTAGTCGACTTCGACCTTGACGTTGGTCCCGGTCATGCGATCGACGAGCATGCGCAGGTCGCCGATCACGTCGGTCATGCTCAGCACTGTCGGCCGCATGGTCTGCTTGCGCGAGAAGGCGAGCAACTGCCTGACGAGCACCGCCGCACGATTGGCGTTGCGCTTGATCTCCATCAGATCGGCAAAGCTCGCATCGGCCGGTCGCGCCGACAAAAGCAGGTGGTCGGAGGACAGCAGGATCGCCGTCAGCACGTTGTTGAAATCGTGCGCGATGCCGCCCGCAAGCGTGCCGACCGCATTCATCTTCTGCGTCTGCGCCATCTGGTTTTCGAGCGCCTTCTGCTCGGTAATCTCCAGCGCGTAGATGATCGCTGCCTCTTCCGGAGCCTGATCGCTCTGGTCGATGACGGCATTGATATAGAAGCGGAAATGCCGCTCGCCATCGGCCGGGTGCAAGGCGTCGATCGGCGCGATATCGCCCTGGCGATCCTTGGCGGCGGCAAGCGCCTCATGCAGACGGCCCTTTTCCGTCGGATGCACCACCGTTTCGATCAGCGCGCCACGCTCGACATCGTCCTGGGAGACAAGGCCGGAAAACAGCTTGAGGAACGGCGCATTGGTGCGAAGGATGCGACCGTTGCCGTCGACCGAGGCGATGGCCATCGGCGTATTGTTGAAGAAGCGGGTGAAGCGCATCGCAGCGCTCGACGCCGACTGATCCTCGTCCTCGCCGCCGTCGCGCGACATGACGATGGTCCGGCTTTCGCCGGGCGCGCCATCGCGTGCCGACGACACGCGGTGCACCATGCGCACCGGCAGGCTCTGGCCGTTGGACTTGCGCAGATCGAGATCCAGCACCTTGGTCTTCTTCAGGCCTGGCTCCGCCTGCACCGATTGCACCAGCGTCAACCCCTCGCCGGCGACAAGATCGCCGATGCTCATGGAGCCCGGCTGGAATTTTGTCAGGTCGATGCCCAGCCAATCCGCAAGGGTAGCGTTGATGTAGAAGATCTCGCCCTTGCGCCCGGCGGAGAAGAAGCCGGCCGGAGCATGGTCGAGATAATCGATGGCGTTCTGCAGTTCCTTGAAGAACCGCTCCTGGTCGTCACGTTCGGCGGTGATGTCGGCAATCTGCCAGAGATAGAGCGGGTTGCGGTCACTATCTTCGAGCGGCAACACCCGGGCCTTCAAGCGAAACCAGTGGGCACCAGAGCCGCTGGACGCAGCACCGGTCGCCAGCGGCTTCAACAGCCGAAACTCCTCGTGCCCCTGCTTGCCTTCGTGCAGACCGTTGGTGAGGCGGTAGATCGCTTCGGTCGCCTCGCGGTTTCGCGACAGGATCGTTTCGAGCGACTGGATGCCGGCAGAATTCTTCGCGCCGGTCAGCGCGCCGTAGGCGGCGTTGGCGTAAATGATGCGGCCCTTGCGGTCGGTGACGATCGTGCCGTCTTCATGGGCGTCGAGAAAGGCGCGCGCCAGTTCGTCCGGCCGCGATTGCGGCATCACCTCGATGAAGCCGATGACCGACGAGACGAGGAAGAAGATGCCGACCATGGCAAGAACGCCAAGGATGCCGAGCACGATCTCGTTGTCCAACTCGTTCTTGAAGATCACGAAGGCGATCGCAGAGACGGTCAGAACGATCGCAAGCAGGACGATCCGCATGACGGTTCCCGGCCTGACGCCACGGTCAACAACCGGCATCTGGTAGTCACCTGACTGCCGCATTTTCGTCATCGGGTCCTCATCTGCCGCCAATACCGCCCGGCACATAGCCGATACGGTCCGGCGCTCCGGCCGGCATCCGCGCAATCCGCCAGGTGAAATCGGCCAATCCCGACACGCCCTCGATCATTCGGATAGGAATCATCTTTAACGATCAGAGATAACAGCAAAAAGCACCTGTGCGGAAGCGCAGCGGTCAATTCACAGGGAATGTCGGCGAAGTGCTTGTCCAAGCCCGAAAAAAGCCGTCAAATACTGCCACTCGAAAGGCTTTAAGGAGTTCAGCCTATGATGGAAACGATCGTCGGAGACAACGGTAGCCGATTCATTATCGCCGCCGGCGCCGTTGCGATCGGGCTTCTGTGCCTCGTGGCCGTGCTCTGGATCATGCGCAACAGGCCGTCGTCGCCCTTCATTCGCGGCGGCAAGAACAGGCAGCCTCGCCTCGCTGTGCTCGATGCGGCCGCTGTCGACACACGCCGTCGCCTGGTGCTCGTGCGTCGCGACGACGTCGAACACCTGATCATGATCGGCGGACCTACGGATATCGTCATCGAAAGCCGGATTGCACCGATCGATGAGAGCGCCTCAGCGAACGACGGTCCGGCAGTCATCGAGCGCAAGCCGATCGAGCAGCCGGTTGCCAGCGGCAATGGAACAGAGACAAGGGCAGCAGCGCCGGTGCAGTTGCGCCCTGTCGTACAGCCGGAGATGGCCGTCGCCGCGCCAGTGCGTCCGGCGGCGATACCGCAGGAGCAGCCGGTTGCGCGTGTCGAGCCGGCCCCGGCGGTTCGCCCGATTGTCGAACAGCGCCCGGCTCCTGTGATGGCCCCCGTGATGGCCATTGAGCCGCGTCCGGTCGAAAGGGTTGCGCCACAGGCGCCCGAGATCGTTGCCCCTGTCAATACGGCCGAGAAGGTCGAGGGCATCTTCGATGCCGCCCGCAGCCGCGTGCTGCCGACCCAGCCGCCAGTGCAGGAACAGCGTCCTGCAGCCGTTGCCCAATCGCAGCCCGTTGCCCAAAGCGCGCTTTCGGACTTCGAACGTATCCTCGACGCCGAAATCAGCGGTGACCTGCAGCGGCTGACGCCGGCTGCGGCGGCCGCACGTCCGGAAAATCGCGCGCCTGTGGCCGCTGCCGCCCGCCATGAGCCGATGCTCGGCGCACCGATCGACGATGTCCGCAAGGAGCCGACGATCGAGGAAGAGATGAACCGCATGCTCGCCGACATCTCCGCCGGCCGTAAGCCTTGACACATTCGGCGTCATTTCACCACGGAACAAACATTCAGCAAAAAGAAAAAGGCGCGGTCAACCCGCGCCTTTTTCTCAAGACTGATCCGGAAATCGGACCCTTATTCGTCCCTATAGACCTTTTCCCGACGCTCGTGGCGCTCCTGCGCCTCGATCGAGAGCGTTGCGATCGGTCGGGCGTCCAGACGCTTCAAGCCGATCGGCTCTCCCGTTTCCTCGCAATAGCCGTAGGTCCCTTCATCGAGCCGCTGTAGCGCCGCATCGATTTTCGAGATCAACTTCCGCTGACGGTCGCGGGCTCTCAGTTCAATCGCCCGGTCTGTTTCGGAAGAGGCCCTGTCGGCGAGATCGGGATGATTGGCGCTCTCCTCGGCCAAGTGATCCAGTGTCTCGCGTGCCTCGCGAAGGATGTCGTTTCTCCAAGCATTCAGCTTGGCCCGGAAATAGGCCCGGTGGGTGGCATTCATGAATTCCTCGTCCTCCGAGAGGACAAAGGTACTAAGATCGATCTTCTCACTCAACGCGATTCTCCTGAAGAACATCTCATTGCGGCGGTGTATAGCCCCATGGAAGCCGCGATTCAAGCCTCGGATTAGACACTCAACCGTATTTTAACAATGCTTGCAATTCAGGCTAACTGGCGAATATTTCATCAAAATTACAGATGAGATCTTAGTCGTAGAGATGATCACCTACCCGGCGCCAAGAAGACCGGTCGTAACTTGGATGTTCTGCCGCCAGCGCGACGCCGCCCTTTTGCCGGGATTGGTGCGCCCGGCGGCAACCGGGCAATCCCCTGAAAAAAGCGGTTCACAGCTTGATCTTTGCATCATCGACGGGAAAAGGTGGTGATCCGCCGCGAGACGCGCAAGACCCCGATCCGGCGATACTTTATCCCGTCGCGACCCGCGGCCGGCAGCTACCGGAATTCAATATATGCAAGACAGTGCCGCCAGGCCCTTCCGTCTCTTCCTTCTGCGTCATGCCCGCTCCGGTTGGGCCTTGCCCGGTCAACGTGATTTCGATCGCGCGCTCGACGACGTAGGATATGCCGAGGCGGAACTGATCGCGCAGATGGCTGCCGATCGCGGCATCCGGCCGGAGCTGATCTTGTGCTCGACGGCGGTCCGCTGTCGCCAGACCGCGGAACCCTTCTTCCGATCCGTCAGCGAAGACATCCAGATCCGCTATGTCGATGCGCTCTATACCGGCCCGGCAAGCGTCTATACCGATATCATCGATGCAAACAGGCATCTGAATTCGTTGATGATCGTCGGACACAATCCGATGATTGACGAACTCTTCCGCCGCTTTGCCGGGAACGAGGCGGCGACCGACGCCCTTCCGCATGGTTATCCGCCGGCAGCCCTTGCGATCCTTGACTTACAGGGAGGCCCAGGCGGCGCCGCAACGGCCACGCTGGTGTCGCTGATCCTGCCAACCAGGGAACCGAAATGACATGCCATTGTTGCGGTGCGGGAAATATTTCCTATATCGCCAAGGCAAACAGGACCTGCCGCACGTCTGGCAGACATTCGCATGAACGAAAGCGGCAAGGTCCGCGAGGGATAGCACGACTTGGCGCCAAATCTGACCAGCTTCAAAGACGACGCCCTGATTGCATTCGACAATCTCACCGATCGTGCATCGGGCCTCGTCAATCCCTCTATCCGGCTGGGCGTCACCGGGCTTTCGAGAGCCGGAAAGACCGTCTTCATCTCGTCGCTGGTCCACAATCTCCTCAACGGCGGACGGCTGCCGGTGTTCGAGCCGGTGCGCTCCGGCCGCGTCTCGAAGATAAGGCTTGAACCCCAGCCGGACGACGCCGTGCCGCGCTTTCAGTACGAGGATCACATTGCCGCCCTGGTGCGCGATCGTATCTGGCCGGATTCGACCCGCGCGATCTCGCAGCTTCGCATTACCCTCGATTTCGAGAGCGCCAGCGGCTGGAACAGGCTGTTCTCGGCCGGCCGGCTGTCGCTCGATATCGTCGATTATCCCGGTGAATGGTTACTTGATCTGCCGCTACTCGCACAGGATTTCAAGCAGTTCAGCGACAATTCGGTTGCCCGCGCCCGTGCTCCGGGCCGCGCCAACCGGTCGGCGGATTGGCTGACGCTTGCCTCATCTGCGGGACCAACGGCGATCGCCGATGAAAGCAGCGCGCGCCGGCTCGCCGAAAGCTTCACCGCCTACCTCAAAGCCTGCAAGGCGGACGCGAGCTCGCCCTCGACCCTGCCGCCCGGTCGCTTCCTGATGCCGGGCGATCTCGAGGGCTCACCTGCCCTGACCTTCTCGCCACTGCCCGACCTGCCCGAGGGCCGTGCGCCGAAAGGTTCGCTCTGGGCGATGATGGAGCGCCGCTACGAAGCCTACAAGAAGCACGTCGTCGGCCCGTTCTTCCGCGAGCATTTTGCTCGGCTCGACCGTCAGATCGTGTTGGTGGATGCGCTACAGGCGATCAATGGCGGGCCGGAAGCGCTGCTCGATCTGGAGCAGGCGCTGGCCGACGTGCTCGCCTGCTTCCGTCCCGGCACGAACAGCTGGCTCTCGTCTTTCCTGACCCGACGGATCGACAAGGTGCTGATCGCCGCGACGAAGGCGGACCATCTGCACCACGAAAGCCACGATCGGTTGGAGCGCATCACGGCGCGTCTCGTCAGCCGGGCAGCCGCCCGCATCGGCATGAGCGGTGCGGGGCTCGAGGTCATGGCGATCGCCTCGGTCCGGGCGACACGCGAGGCCACGGTCGACCATGGAGGGCATACGCTTCCGGTTATCGTCGGAACACCGATCGCTGGCGAGAAGATCAACGGCGAGACCTTCGACGGTGAAGGGAAAACAGCGATATTTCCCGGTGACTTGCCGGATGATCCTGAAGTTTTTTTTAGGGCGCTTGATGCCGATGCGTCGGCGAAAAAATTCGGCGACGTGCACCCGATGCCCGAGCTCAGTTTCGTGCGCTTCCGGCCGCCGCATCTTGAAGAGACGGGCGGCGGATTGAAGCTGTCGGTGCCGCATATCCGGCTCGATCGGGCGATGCAGTTCCTGTTCGGAGACCGGTTGGCATGAGTGACGATTTCAACAGCCGTGGCCGAAAGCCCGGTGCTTTTTCGGTGAACCCGGATCCGGAGCAGAAGCCGGCGGAAAGCGACCGCCCCCGCCGCGCCCCGGCGAGCTTCGACGACAAGGTGGTGATGACCCCCGACACGGAGGATCCCTTCCGGGAAACGACGCTTGGCGTCGAAAGCCTCGCTTTGCCGGAGGCAAACCCGCGCAGGCGTCGCCTGTCCGTCGGCAAGATCGCCATGGGGGCATTCGGCATTCTCCTCTCGCTGGCGACGGGTCTTTGGGTCGACCGCCTCATCCGCGACCTGTTTTCCCGCGCCGACTGGCTCGGCTATGCCGCAATGGGTATCGTTGCCATCGGGCTCCTGGCACTGCTGGTAGTCATTGGCCGCGAGCTTTCAGGCATGATGCAACTGACTGCCGTCCAGAGCTTGAAGACGGAAACGGAGAATGCCGCCGCTTCCGGCAATACCAAGCTGGCACGGTCCGCTTCGGAAAAACTCGTCCATCTTCTCGCCACCAATCCGCGCACGGCACGCGGTCGTACGCGCCTTAAGGAAACCGAAGGCGAAATCATCGATGGCCCGCATCTGCTTGACCTGACGGAGCGCGAATTGTTGACGCCGCTCGATCGCGAGGCCCGGCGCATCATTCTCGCCGCTTCCAAGCGCGTGTCGATCGTCACCGCCGTCAGCCCCCGCGCGCTCGTCGATCTCGGCTATGTGCTTTATGAATCCGCTCGCATGATCCGCGCGATGGCCGAGCTTTATGGCGGCCGCCCCGGTACGCTCGGCATGATCAGGCTGATGCGCGACGTTATCGCCCATCTCGCTGTCACCGGCTCGATCGCCGCCGGTGACAGCCTCATCCAGCAGGTGCTTGGCCACGGCTTGGCGTCAAAACTCTCGGCCCGGCTCGGCGAAGGCGTAATCAATGGACTGATGACCGCCCGCATCGGCATCGCTGCCATGGACCTTTGCCGACCGATGCCTTTCAGAGCACTGAAACGTCCCGGGATCGGCGACTTTCTTTCGGACCTCGCGCCCGGTGCCGGTCGCGCGGCTAGTCAGAACGGCGACGTCTAGAAACGACTGCATGTTTCCTAAAACCTACCCGACTTAAGGATGAAAACATGCAGAAATTCAAAGTGCTTCAGCGACCTTTGCGCGTCTGAAAAGACGCGCGGCCTGTAGAACTAGATGCCCGCATACCACTCATAGCCCAAGTCTTCCCAGAAGCCGCCGCGTCCACGACCGAACGTCGAAAGATCCGCAACGACCTCGATGGCACTGATGTACTTCGCCATCTTGTAGCCGAGCTGCCGCTCGATGCGCACTCGAAGCGGCGCGCCATTGGCGACCGGAAGTGACCGTCCGTTCAATCCATAGGCAAGGATCGTCTGCGGATGGCGCGCATCGATGAGGTCGATCGATTCGTAGTAGGCCGTCGGTCCGGAAAGCCCGAGACCCATGCGATCGAAGCAATGGAAGACGACATAACGCGCTTCCGGTCTGATCTTGGCTTCATCAAGTACCTTGGCAAGCGGAACGCCCGACCATTTGGCGATGCAACTCCAGCCCTCGACACAGTCGTGGCGGGTGATCTGTGTCCGCGACGGCATGTTGCGCAATTCGGCCAATGTCAGGCTGAGCGGCTTTTCGACCAAACCGGTGACGCCGAGGCGGTATCCGGAAAAATCCTGCTGGAGGGCGATATACTCCGGGTCGGTCGGATCGGTCGAGCCGTTCGGCCGTTGTCCCTGGCGGATTTCGCTTTCGGCGAACTCAGGCGCCAGCCGGTCCGCGTCCATCAATAGCCGCTGTACCCGATAAGTCAGGCTGTTCGCCGATGCCAGGACATCACGGACCGGGCTTCTGTTTTGCAGGATTCCATCGAATGCATCACAACCTGCAAGAGGCAACGTCGAGGCGGCAATGCCGGCGGCGGTCAAAAAGCGCCTGCGATTGATCAGAAGCCGCGTCATTGCCCTGCCTCCTTGCGCTGCGCCTCGCTATCGATGCGGTAACGCCCTGTTATCATCGAGCGCAATTCGTTGATCGGCCCGGCGGCAAAAACCATGAAGATGTGTATGGCGAAGAAGCCCACGAGCAAAAGCATGACGACGAAGTGGATCGTGCGTGCCGTCTGTCGACCGGCAAAGACGTCGATCAACCATGGCCAGGCCGCGTCCATGCCCGGCGACATCGTCAGCCCCGTCAGGATCATCAACGGAAAAAAGACGAGCAAAACAGCGGCATAGGAGAGTTTCTGCAAGCCATTGTAGCTGCGGCCGTGATCGAATCGGAACCGCACGTGGTTGACGAAACTTCGTGGCAGGCCGCTGATATCGGAGGCCGATGGCAGGATGTCGCGCCACAGGTGCCCGTTGATCAGGCTCGCAACCAACCAGACAAGAAAGACGGTCGCAAAAAGCCACGCGAAGAAGAAATGTATCACCCGGCCCGTCGCCAGGTCTTGATAAGAAGGCACCGTTAGCCAGGCTGGAAATGCCCTGTAGTCACGCCGGTCTGCGGCGCCGCTGACCCCGAGAACACCCGTCGTGTCGACCCCCAGGCCGAGCAGCGTCGTCACGCCCCTGACCTCTCCATCTTGCGTCCGGGCGGCGCTGATGGACAGCACGCCGTTGTCGAAGGCAAAGCCCGATTGCTGCCCAAGATAAAGCGTCGGGTGGGCGTTGAAGATCTGCAGGCCACTCAGGAGCAGGAAGAACAATGCCAGTGCCCACAGCCAATGGGTCAGCCGCGTGGCAAGTCCGTGGCGGCGGATTATGAGTGCCTGCGAGATGTCCGTTTCCGGGGTGGTGCTGTTGATCGCCGCTGCCATCATGAAACCTCCGCGTTTCAAGTGGATACGTACGCCGTTGCGATAGAGTTTCATAAACACGTCTGCGCGCATCGTAGCACATGACGGTGAGGCCGCCGTGACTGCCTTGCAGCCATCCGATCTGCGGCGCACAGAGCGCATCACCGACACAAAGAAGCCTTGATATCAGCCCGAAAGAAACCGTCCATTAACCATTTGCGCGCAAATGTGGCTCCTAGTTTCGGACGTTGACCCATCAAGGATCGTTTATGTTCTCGCGCCCTTCTTTGATCGCTCGCGGCGCTGCCGCCTTCGCGCTCGCAGCAACCGTCGGCGTTGCTACGCCAGCCATTTCCGGTGGCAAGGACAAGGCTTTCTTCGAGAAAGTCTCCGGCCAGTGGAAGGGCCCCGGCGAGATCGTCGCCGGGAAATACAAGGGCACCAAGTTCACCTGCGATCTCGCCGGCGAACCGGTTGCCGGCAATGATGCCGGCATCAAGCTCGACGGCTTCTGCCGCGTCGGCGTGTTCAAGCAACCGATGTCGGCGCTGATCACCCAGAAGGGCGGCAGCTACACCGGAAAATTTCTCGACGGCGCTGATGGCAAGGGTCTCGACGTAGTCTCCGGCAACGTCGCCAAGGACAAGGTCGTCGTCGGCATCAACCGCAAGAAGCTGAACGGCGCGATGATCGCCCGGCTCCAGAACGACTCGACCATGAACATCACCATCTCGGTGAAGGTCGAGGATACAATGGTGCCGGTGATCGGCGTCAGTCTCAACCGCCAGCTCGACAACATCGCCGTCGGCTCGATCAAGTAGACGACAGTCCAGATTGCGGAGAAAAGCCCCGGCCAAACGCTGGGGCTTTTCTTTTTGTGCTACTCGAACTCAGGCCCCTGCCCGCCACCAGCCCCTGTCTTCGTCCACCACCTCGATGCCGGTGACGTCGGCATCCGCCAGCCAGTCTTCGACCCGCCGTCCGTTCACACGCATGCCGGAGGCAAAGTCCGCAAGCGGCATCAGGACGAAACCGCGCGCAGTCATGCGCGGATGTGGTAGCTCCAGCTTGGTCTCGGTCTGGGACAGGTCGCCGAAGGTGAGGACATCGATGTCGATCGTGCGCGGGCCCCAGCGTTCGTCGCGCACCCGCTTCATCTGCCGCTCGATATCAAGGCAGGCGTCCAGCAATGCCTCCGGGCCGAGCAACGTTTCGACTTCGGCGCAGGCGTTGAAGAACCAGTCCTGATCGGTCTTGCCCCAGGGTGGTGTCCGATACAGACGCGAAACGGCCCGAACCGCGCAATCCGGCCTGGCATCGAGCATCTGCAATGCATCTGCCATGGCCCTTCTCGGCTCGCCCAGGTTTCCGCCAAGTCCCAAAGTTGCGATATGCCCGCTCATCTCAGGCGACGTGCTCGACCGTGACTTCGACATAATCGAGAATTCCGGGAACCGGTGCATTCGGCTTGCGGACGGAGACCTTGGCACGCCGGACCTGCGGAAAACGCACGCACAGGGTCTTTGCGACCTCGAGCGCCAGCGCCTCGATCAGATAGCGCCGCCGACCGGTGACGATGCGCTCGATTTCGGTAAAGGCGATGCCGTAATGCACGGTGTCGTCGATCGAATCATCGACCAGCGCCGAGCCTTGCTCCACTTCAAGCTCCGCATCGACGAAAAACCGTTGCCCGAGGAATTCTTCCTCGTCGAGAACGCCATGGCGCGCAAAGAAGGCACAGTTTTTCAGGGTGATCGTATAGGTCGCGCTCATGGTTTTCCGTCCCGTCAGCTCTTCTTTGCACCCAGCATAGCATCCGCCACCATCAGCGCATCCCTGCTGTTTGCGACATCATGTACGCGGAAAATGGCCGCACCCGCCATGCGTAGCAGGGCCGTGGTCGCCGCGGTGGCGGCATCGCGGTCCGCCGGCTCTCGTTCGGTGACAGCACCAAGGAACCGCTTGCGTGACGTGCCGACCAGAAAAGGCAGCTCGAAACGGTGCAATTCGGTAAACCGCGCCATCAGTTCGAGGTTCTCTTCCGTGTCCTTGGCAAAGCCGAAGCCCGGATCAAGCACGATCCGTTCGCGTTCGATGCCGGCTTCTGCCGCGATCTGCAGCGAGCGGTCTAGGAAATGGAACTGGTCGTCCACCACATCGGCAAGCTTCTGGCGATCGCGGCCTGTGTGCATGATGCAGAGCCCGGCGCCCGTCTGCGCAGCAACCCGCGCGATATCCGGTTCGCGCTGAAGGCCGTGCACGTCGTTGATGATGTGGGCGCCAGCGTCGACGGCAAGCCGTGCGGTCTCTGCCCTATAGGTATCGACTGAAATGAGCGCATCGGTGTCGCGCGCCAATGCCGCGATGACCGGAAAGATCCGGTTCTGTTCCTCTTTGGCACTCACGGGCGCTGCGTCCGGTCTGGTCGATTCACCGCCAACATCGAGGATCAGGGCGCCGTCGTCGATGCAGCGCTTGCCCTGGACAACGGCTGCTGCCGTATCCGTGAAACGACCGCCATCGGAGAAAGAGTCGGGGGTAACATTGATGATCGCCATCAAAACGCCACGCGGCCCCAGTTCGAGACTACGGCCATGCGCCAGCTTCCAATGAAAATTTTGAAATGGATTGTAAGTCATTTCCCCTCACGATGCGCCGCAGACAACCATTTCGATTTGCTGTTGCACCCACGCTGGCTATGCCCCAAGCTTGATTGAAGTTCAACTAAAGAGAACTACGCATTGATGTCTCGAGTACGCGTTCCGTTCAAAGCCGCCCTTCTTGCCCTTCTGGTTGCCATGCCCTTGGGCTCTGCGTCCGGCGAAACGGTGATAAACAAGAGCTTTTCCTATTTCTCGATCGGCGGCCGCACGGCGGCGGACCTCGACAAAGCTCTGTCCAAAGCCGGGCCGATGATGAAATCGACGGGCGCGCGCCATCCGGGCGCGACGCGGATCAAGTTTGGCGGCACGATCACCTACGTCAATCGCGGCGGACGCTGCGCGGTCGGCGTCGCCCGCGTCACGCTCAGCACGCGCATCATCCTGCCGCGCTGGAAATATCGCAAGCAGGCCAGCCGCGACCTCGCTCTGGTCTGGGATACGTTGTCGAGCGATATCAAGCGGCACGAGGAACGCCACGCCGAGATCGCCCGCAACCACGCCCGCGAGATGGAGAAGATGTTTCTGGCCCTGAGGCCGCAGGCGGACTGCGAACAGATGCAAGAAAGCGTCACACGCGCCAGTACCGAAGCGATCGCCGCTCACGACAAGGACCAGGCCCGGTTCGACCGGACGGAGGCGGCCAATTTCGACAAGCGCATAATCCGATTGCTGCAATACCGGCTGGATGCGCTGAAGAAAACGCAGCGCTAGACAGGTCGCTGTTCAACGGTCACGACCGACATAAGCATAGCCGGAATATACTTTGAGGCGACCTGTTCAACGAGTGCGCACCCACAGTATTTTATTGGTGAAATCTAGCGATAGCTACAGCTGAGCGACTCGCTTATATTCAGAATATGGAACGTGGGGGCGAATTGAAATCCAACCCTCCGTTGTCGAAAGGAATTTGGCGGACCATCATGGTCTTGCACGACGTATAAATATTGCCGTTACTTGAGTTCAGCAGTGTCGTTTCGTTTCTTTAAGCGCAAAGCTCGACGACGCAGCAAATACAGGTTCTCCTGGCGTGTCTTCATGCAGCAGATGTTCCCTCCCTCATCTGCGTGCGATGCGCCCTCCTAGCCTCGCTCGTCACACGACCAGCGAGGCGCTTTTTTGGCAAACATGACATCAATAGATCGATAGACTGAAGATGGGCGCCAACGGCCAGCGATCAGGCCTGGCGTTCGGGCACGTGCACGACGAGCCCGTCCAGCGCATCGCTGACCTTGATCTGACAGGAAAGCCGCGAGGTCGGACGGACATCATAGGCGAAATCCAGCATGTCCTCTTCCATCGCTTCCGGAGCGCCGACGACAGCCGTCCAGGCATCGTCGACATAGACATGACAGGTGGCACAGGCACAGGCCCCGCCACACTCCGCTTCGACACCCGGAACCGAATTGCGAACGGCGTTCTCCATGACGGTCGAGCCGTTCTCGACATCGAGTTCGTGGCGCGTGCCATCAAAGGCAACGATCGTAAGTTTTGTCATGTCACTTTCCGGAATAAGCTGATGGGACTGGCCGATTGCGCAAAGCCGCGCGGGGCGGCGGGCGCGAATTCAGGGAAAGTTCTTCCAACAATTCGGCCATCCAGTCAACAACAGCCGGCAGTTGCATCGCGGACGCAGCGTTTCAGCGCGGGCCGCGATGCACCTTTGTGGCTCGCTGCAATCAGCGGCAGAGCTTCAGGATAAACAGTTCAGCCTCAAGCACGCTCTCTGCAAGAACGTCGGGCAAAGCCGCATCGGTCGGACGCTGTTCGATCGCGCCGGCCGCAGCAGCGACGTCGACGGCGCCGACAGCGAGTGCGGCCCCCTTCAACTGATGGGCCGCCTGGGCACGTCCATTCACGTCGCCATCGGTGATTTCCTTCATCACCTTGCGTGCCTGACGGGCGAACAATTGCAGCACTTCGATTTCGAGCGCCTTGTCTCCCATTGTCTGCGCGGCAAGGTGGGCAAAATCGATGGGCTTCTTGCCGGAAAGAGAAGAGCTACCCGGAGTGTCGGGAGCTTCGAAGGCAATTCTGAGGGCCGCCATGAGCCAATTTCCCTATTGTTTGTATGCTGTTGGTCTTTATCCGACGCCGTCCCGCGACATTCGCGGTCCAATTGCCATGGGCGGCACGGACACCGTGACCGACGACGCCTGTTCACCAAGCTTCGTCGCCGGACGATCGCTACGGTTTGCGAGCTATCATCCTCCACGGGCGGGCGCTGCTATCGGCTTAAAACGGGGCGCAATATAGGCAGGAATCTGGGAAAATGGTTAACGCTCGTTAAACCTCCTGATTTCCTTGCCTTTTCCGACCTAAACCCCTTTGCCACATTAAGAATTCATTAGGATTTTAATGAAGCTGGAGTGCTCTTAATTGTAACAACCGGGCTAATGTGTCACTACGATACGGTTAGGAACGGGCTTGCGTACGAAAATGGCAACCGTTCCGGTGGATAAGCTGTGCGAGTGGTGCCCTCGAGGGTCAATTCCGACTATCCATCGAGGAAATGCAGTGGTGTTCAGTAGGGTATTGCGTAGATGTGATGCGCGTATCTTGCCGTCACCGCCCCGGTGAAGTCAGTGCCTGGCCGCAATCGCGGATCAAATGGACACGCTTCATCGCAGGCAAAAGGTAATGAGGCGTATCCCTATGGCGACGAAGAAGAGCAACGAGTCAATTGATGAAAAGGCCTTCCAGGCTCTGGAAGCGGCCCTTAAGATCGATTTTGACGAGCTTAAGTCGAGCCCTAACGACAAGACTTCCTTGGATAATCCGGAGGAAAATGTGTCTGACTCCACTAATCAGGCTGCTCAGCCCGATCACAGCCGAAATGCCAAGCCTCAGCAGGAAGCCCCCCGCGCCGCGCGAGCAAATGACGCCGCACGCGGGCTCGCTCCTGAACCTGCGCCAAAGTCGCCTCCCCTTTCTCCGGCAAACGACGATGGGCGCCGCTCTCCGGCTGCCATGTTGCGCGCCCTCGACGTTCGCTCGAACCGCGCCGCCATCCGTGTCGCAGCCCTCGTTTCGGTGATCTGGGCCGTGGCCGGCATCGGTGTCGCCAACCTGCTCTATGGCCCACAGATCTGGCAGATCCGCTCGCTGAGCGATCTCGCTGCCACCCCGGGTGCCGTCGGCGTCGCCATTGGCATCGCGCTGCCGATCATGCTCTTCTTCTCCTTCGCCATCATGATCGCCCGCGCGCAGGAACTGCGCAACGCCGCGCGCTCCATGGCCGAAGTGGCATTGCGCCTGGCCGAACCGGAAACTGCGGCCGCCGACCGGGTCATGACCGTCGGTCAGGCCGTTCGCCGCGAAGTCTCGGCGATGAACGAAGGCATCGAGCGCACGATTGCGCGCGCCACCGAACTCGAAACGCTGGTTCACTCCGAGGTGAATGCGCTCGAGCGCAGCTACAGCGAAAACGAACTGCGCGTGCGTACGCTGGTTCAGGAGCTGGGCCTTGAGCGCGAAGCCATCATCGGCCACTCCGAGCGCATCCGCTCGACCATCGCCGGTGCGCATGGCAAGCTGAAGGACGATCTCGACCAGGCCGGCGAAGACATCGCCTCGCGCATCGCCATCTCCGGCGAGGCTTTTGCCTCGCTGATCGACACGCGGGCAGCGGCACTCAGCGAAAAGTCCGACACGGCGCTGCAGAACATCAGCACCATGCTGTCGAACCGCACGGACTCGCTCCTTTCCGGCCTGACGGCAGCCGGCCTCGGCCTCAGCAGCGAATTCGACACCCGCCTCGACCAGCTGAGCGATACGCTGACAAAGCGCGGCGAGCAGCTGCTCGGCCAGTTCGAGACCCGCGCCTCCTCGCTCGATGCTAACACTGAAAAGCTGAATGCCGCGCTGAACGAGCGCGCCCGCCAGCTCAATGAAACGCTGATTGCCCGCACCCGCGACCTCAACGAAAGCCTGAGCGTCGGCCAGCAGGCAATTGCCGGCGGCCTCGAAGACGTGCTCGCGACGCTCAACGCCACCCTCGACGAAAAGGGTGCGCATTTCCGCCAGAGCCTGCGCTCCAGCGCCGACGATGCCATCATGGATCTCGATCTGCGCGGCGGATTCTTCGAAGAAAAGCTGCAGACGACAGTCGGCCACCTTGCCACCGCCTTCGACGAACGCTTCCACGAGTTCGCATCGGCCTTCGACAAGCGCGCCAGCTTGCTCGACACCAAGCTGATGGAAAGCCTGCACCGCATCAACGAGACCGTCAGTGGCGGTTCGGATGCCATCGGTGGCGCGCTCGACAGCAGCATCGAGAAGATCGGCTCGGCGCTTTCGGATCAGTCGCTCACACTCGCGACAGCACTCGGCGCCACCCACGACTTCATCGAGGAGACGATCGGCAGCCGCACGTCCGATCTCAGCAACCTGATCGGCGGAGCCCATAGCCGCATCGACAGCGTTCTTTCCGAAAAGACCAGCAGCCTGATGGGCGCCTTGTCCGAGGCTCAGGATCGCATCGAGAACGGCTTTGGCCAGCGCGCAGATGCGCTTGCAAATGCACTGACATCAAGCGAACAGCGCCTGACCGAGGGCCTCGACACCCGCACGGCACAGTTCGTCGATGGCCTGCACGCGGCCCATGCCCGCATCGAGCAGACGCTGACCGGCTCGACCGACGAGATCACCAGCGCCATCGCGGCAAGCCAGCACCGCCTCGACAACACCCTGTCCGAGCGCACCCTTGCCCTTTCGACCGTGCTTTCGACCGGAACGGACGCGATCGAAGGTGCCGTCGGCGAAACGGCCGACCGGCTGGAGCGTGTTCTTTCGGAACGCAGCCAGGCGATTGCAGAAACCCTTTCGACCCAGACATCGGCACTCGACGGCGTTCTCGCCGATCGCTCCGCCCACATCACCTCGACGATGACGGCCCGCGCCAACGAAATGGCAGATTCCCTGAGCCGTCATGCCGAAGACGTCGCCGACAACCTCACCTTCCGCGCCACGGCCGTTGCCGAGACGATGACCGACCGTGTCGGTGAAATCGAACAGAAGCTTTCGGACAGCGTATCCCTCGTTGCCGAAAACCTCGGTGGCCGCGTCAGCCAGATCTCCGACACTCTTACCAACACCAGCGCTCGCATTGCCGAAGACCTCAGCGGCCGCGTGGGCAAGATCTCGGACGTCCTGACGGCCACCAGCGCCCAGATCGCCGAGGCGCTGACCGCGCGCACCACCGAGGCGACAGCCTCGCTCGCCGGCAAGGCGACGGAAATCGAACAGACGCTGACCGGCCGCGCCGAGCACCTGCGCGAAACACTCTCCTCGACCCACGAGCAGATTCGAGCCACGCTCGACGACCGGATCAACGCAATCAACCTCGCCGTCGACCAGGGCCGCGACCAGCTGGAAGGCATGTTGTCCGACCAGTCCGTGTCGATCGCCACCAGCCTTGCCACCAGCGCCAGCATGCTCGAAATGTCGCTCGAAGAGCGCCAAGCGGCACTTGCCGGCATCATCGACCGCAGCGGCGAAACGCTGGAAGCCCGCATGCGCTCGACGACCGGCAACATTGCCGAGCGCCTGGCGGAAACGGCCGGCCAGATCAGCCTCGCCGCCGACACGCTGACCAACCGCGTCGACATGTCGATCAACGGCCTCAACGACCGCCTTGACGACACCGGTCTGCGCATCGAGACAAGCCTTGGCGCGCTTGAAGAGCGCATGCGCGACAGTGCCGAAAATGTCGGTTCGATTGCCGATGCGGCGGGTGTTCGTGTCGAGACCCGTCTTGGCTCGCTCGAAGACCGTATGCGCGGCAGCGTCGATAATGTCAGCACGATCGTCGATGACACGGCCGCCCGCATCGAGACCCGTCTGGGTTCGCTCGAGGGGCGGATGCACGGGAGCGTCGATAAGGTCAGCGTCATCGTCGATGAAACCAGCAGCCTCATCGAATCTCGCCTCGGAACTTTGGAAGACCGCATCCGCGGCAGCGTCGGCAATGTCAACGCAATCGTCGACGACACCGGTATCCGCATCGAGGCCAGCATTGGCACCCTGGAGGATCGTATCCGCGACAGCGTCGGAAGCGTCAATGCCATCGTCGACGATACCGGCGCCAAGATCGAGACAAGTCTCGGTTCTCTGGAAAGCCGTATTCGAGGCAGTGTCGGCAGCGTCAATGCCTTGGTCGATGACACCGGTCTGCGCCTGGAAACGAGCCTCGGCTCGCTGGAGGATCGCGTCCGCGACAGCGTCGACAGTGTCAACGCTATCGTTGACAACGCCGGCCAGCGCATCGCCGACAGCCTCGGTGAGCGTTCCGGCGAGATCGACCGCGTCAGCGAGGAAGCCGCAAGCCGCATCTCCAGCGCCATCAATGCCGGTACGGACCGCATTGAAGAGCGCCTCGGCACCATGGACCGCGCCCTCAACATCGGCCTCGAAAACGTCAACCGCACGATCGAAGGCAAGGCTGCGGTGCTTGTCACCAGCCTGCGCGGCGCCGTCAGCGAAGCGACGCAGGAGATCGACGCCGAGGCCGGCCGGATCGAAGGCAAGACCGCGGACCTCATCAGCAACCTTCGCGGCGCAGTCGGCGATGTGGTCCAGGAACTCGACACCGAAGCCGCCCGCATCGGAGGCAAGGCTGCCGGTCTCGTCACCAGCCTTCGCGGTGCAGTCGGCGATGTTGCCCAGGAACTCGACACCGAAGCCGCCCGCATCGAAGGCAAGGCTGCCGGTCTCGTCACCAGCCTTCGCGGTGCAGTCGGCGATGTTGCCCAGGAACTTGACACTGAAGCCGCCCGCATCGGAGGCAAGGCTGCCGGTCTCGTCACCAGCCTTCGCGGCGCAGTCGGCGATGTTGCCCAGGAACTCGACACCGAAGCCGCCCGCATCGAGGGCAAGGCTGCCGGTCTCGTCACCAGCCTTCGCAGCGCGGTTAGCGAAGCAGCGCAGGACCTCGACGCGGAAGCGGCCCGTTCCGCCGGCCTTCTTTCCAAGGCTGGTCAGGACTTCGCCAATGTGCTGGCGGCCCGCAACGCCGACTTCGCAAATGCCATTGAGCAGACCGCCTCGACAACGGCCGCACGCCATGCCGAACTCGCCCGCTCGGTCGCCGATGCCTCTGACACCGCCACTGCACGCCTTGCCGCCACGCATGGCCAGGTTGCCAGCCACGCCCAGAACATCCAGCAGGGCTTGGCAGATGCCGAAAAGGCACTGGAAGCCCGTGGTGAGGCGATCCGCAGCACGCTCGACGATCGGACCCGCGAACTCAACTCGATGCTCGCCGGCCGCTCTATGGAACTGTCGCGCATCATCGACGAGCAGGCACGCCCGGTCATCGATCAATATGCCGCAACCGGCCGTGAGGCTGCCGAGCGCATCGCCAGCCTGACGAAGGACAGCACCGATCGCCTGCGCGCGGAAAATGCCGCATTGGTCAATGCCATTACCGAACGCACCGGCGAGACGCTCAACGCCATCTCGCTGCGCGCCGAGGAAACGGCAAAGGCGATGAAGATGGTCGAGAACCGTCTGCAGTCGACGGCCCTCGGCCTGATCGACCAGCTCGCCGCCAACAACACGGCGATCGCAACTGTCATCGACCAGGCAAGCGACAATCTCGGCGACATGGACCAGCGGCTGGAGGCTACGGCCACCCGATTCTCCGAAACCACGCGCCAGGCTTCCGACATGCTGTCGACCTCTACGCGCCTCATCGAAGGCAAGGTCGACAAGCTCTCGGACATCTCGGCCTCTACCCTGTCGCAGATCGGCGGCATCGTCGGCCGCTTCGAGGATCACTCCAAGGTGCTCGGCCAGGCCTCGGACCTGTTGGGCGCCGCCCAGTCGAACCTCGTCAGCACACTCGAGGAACGCCAGGATGCCTTGCGCACCCTGTCGGTCGGCCTCGTCCAGCGCTCGGAAGAAATCGAACGCACCATGCGTGCACTCGAAGGCTTCGTCGATGGTGCCTTCCAGCGTGCCGAAGAGCGCTCAGGTCTGGTTGCTGGTAATCTGCGTAGCGGCATCCAGCAATCCTTCTCGGATGTCGGCCGCCTGCTGTCGAGCACCGAACAGCGTGCAGCCGAAGCCGCCGAATCCATGCGCAATGCGCTGGCCCAGGCCGGCGACGAGGCTGGTGCCTCGGTCGAGGCAGTCTTCTCCCGCGCCGAAGAACGGTCGCGCCAGATTGCCGATACGCTGCGCTCCGGCGTCGAGACCTCGTTCGCCGACGTCAACAAGACGCTCTCGGCGGTCGAGGGCCGCGCGCTCGGCGCCTCCGAGGCGCTCCGCCAGGCGATCGCCAAGGTGGGCGAAGATGCGGGTTCCTCAATCGAGGGTGCATTCGCAACCGCCGAGGAACGCTCCAAGGAAGTGGCGTCCCGCCTGCGCGGCAGCGTCGCGTCGTCTGTCTCCGACGTCGAGCGCATGCTTAGCGAAAGTGGCAAGAAGTCCGACGGCGTCGCAATCCAGCTGCGCGACGCCGTTCGCGTGGCGATCGACGACGCCATCGGCCGCTTCAGCGGTGCGACCGACGATATCCGCCGCTCGGCCGGCGAGATCCGCAAGGAACTCGATATGACCCGCGAAGAGCTGAAGCGCAGCGCCTTCGACCTGCCCGAGGAAGCCAAGGAAAACGCCGCCGTCATGCGTCGTGCCGTGGCCGAGCAGATCAAGGCCCTGCAGGAGCTGTCGGAAATCATCGGCAAGTCCTCGACGCAGCTCGAAGTCGCCCAGCCGCTGCGCCAGCAGCCGGTTGCTGCCGCTGCTGTGGCTGCAGCGCCTGTCGCCCGTCCGGTCCAGCAGCCGGTCGCAGAGCCGCGTCGCCAGGATCCGGCGCCTGCCCTGCGCGGCAGCCTCGGCATCGAACAGGCGACCGTCCAGCAGCCTGCCCCGGCCCAGCCGGAAACGCAGGCCGTCACCAGCGAAGTCGCAGAAGGCGGTGGCTGGATGCGAGACCTGCTGCGTGCCGCGTCGCGGGAAGAAGCGCCGGCAGCCGCACCGCAGCGCCCGGCAGAAAGCCAGCCGGTTGCCCGCAGCGGCGATAACCGCAACCCGCGCCACGTGGTGGAATCGCTGAACTCGCTTTCGGTCGATATCGCCCGGGCCATCGACCACGACGCATCGGTCGACCTGTGGCGCCGCTACCAGCGCGGCGAGCGCGACGTCTTCACCCGCCGGCTCTATACGCTGAAGGGCCAGCAGACCTTCGACGAGATCAAGCGCAAGTACGACCGCGAGCCGGAATTCCGCACCGCCGTCGATCGCTACATCGCCGACTTCGAAAAGCTGCTCGCCGATGTCGCACGCAACGATCCGGACAAGCGCATCACCCAGACCTACCTTACATCCGACACGGGCAAGGTCTACACGATGCTCGCCCACGCCGCCGGCCGCTTCAACTAAGAGGCAGCCCGACCGGCAAGATTTGACGGCCCCATCGCAAGGTGGGGCCGTTTTCACATGTGTCGTCCACAGCGGAAGCGCGCAACAGGTTCGCGTCCGCATCGAGGGCTTCGAGATGTTCTGCATCGACCCAGTGTGACCCACGGCGCGATGACGGTCGTTGTGTGCCTTACCCAGATACCGCATTGTATCCGGATACCACACTGTCGAACCCAAAATCCCTGCCGCATCATCACCGCCGATCTTCCCCAACCACCCGGTGCCGTCGGGCGCCGAGGATCGACATTGAAAAGTGGCGCGTCGGTGCCAGCACAGTGCCGTTGGCGGCGGCACAGTGCCCTAAGTTCAAGGATGCGCGGCATCGCCAATGTTACGGCGCAAGCACGCCCCAGGAGCGGAAGCCGCTTCACTAGTCCCATTTGAATGGCAGAGTTACTCCACGCGCGTTGCGCGCCAACGTGGGCAGCTTACCGGCGGCTACCTACGGCAAACTGCCGTACTACATCACCGCCGATGCTGCCGAGGTGGCGGAGTACCAAGCACCCAACGGATGACCCTTTCATAGCGTCGGCTGGCCGACGCCATTGTCCACAAGAGTATCCCGCAGCCAATCTTGGCGGTGTGGGCCGGAGTGCAGGAGAACGGCGTTTGCCGCACCGTCGACCACAATCGAGAAAGGCGCGGTTCGAGCTTGGAAAAGCCCGGGCATGTTCGTCGCATGATCAGCAAACGCTGACCAGAAGACAGCAGACATGCCTAGCATTCTAAAATTCTGCCCAGGCCCAGGCGGACGCCCTGCCAGGTTCCGCAGCGGTATGTATCCACACCTTAACTATCTCCTGCGGAAGCTGCCGCGAGCATCTCATGCATCTGGCATTAGCCCGACGCGACAGATGTCGCGGTTCACTCCTCATGACGAGAACGACCTGGCGGCCACCACCATAGTAGCTACGCGGCATTGCGTTGCATCAGCGCGTTTGAGTGCATTCCGGCGGCAGCCGGCACATACCCCCAAAGGCGCTTATTTCGGGAAGTAGCAGCGATCCGACCCACTGGTCCGACGCAACCAATCGCGCCACGGTTCGACAACACGAGACAAGGCTCGGATACCCCATCACCGCATTGACACCAGGTTGCTCTTTCCCGTCCAGGCAGAGCCACCTCATGCGCATTTCGCACCGTCGAACGAAAACAACACCGCGCAAAACAAAAGGCCCCGGACAAACCGGGGCCTTTCTAAGGTTTCGATCAAGCTGGCGAAGCCAGTCTGCGATCAATGTTCCTTGTTGGCGTAAACCGACTTCTTGGTCAGGTAGACGAGACCGGTGAAGATCAGCAGGAACACCATGACCATGAAGCCGGTGCGCTTGCGGTCTTCCAGGTGCGGCTCGGCTGCCCACATCAGGAAGGCCGAAACGTCCTTGGCATACTGGTCCACCGTCTGCGGCGTGCCATCCTCGTAGGTAACCTGATCGTTGGAGATCGGCTGGGCCATCGCCAGCGCAGAAGCGTTGGCGAAGTAAGGGTTGTAGTGCGTGCCTTCGGCGACCTGAACGCCTTCCGGCGGCTCATGGTAACCGGTCAGCAGCGCGTGGATATAATCCGGGCCACCTTCCTGGTAAGGCCAGAACATATCGAAGACGAACTGCGGGAAGCCGCGTTCGATGCCGCGCGCCTTGGCGATCAGCGAGAAGTCCGGCGGTGCAGCCCCGTTGTTGGAAGCAGCAGCTGCTTCCTTGTTCGGGTACGGCGACGGGAAGTGATCCGCAGGCACGGCCTTGCGGGTGTACATTTCGCCGTCAGCGTTCGGGCCGTCCTGAACTTCGTAGTTCGCGGCGAAGGCCTTCACCTGTGCGTCGGAATAGCCGAGGCCTTCGAGCGTACGGAATGCCACCAGATTCATCGAGTGGCAGGCCGAACAGACTTCGGTGTAGATCTTCAGGCCACGCTGCAGCTGACCCTTGTCGTAGTTGCCGAACGGGCCGGCAAACGACCAGTCCTGCTGCTCAGGCTTGTGGATCGGATAGTGGGGCGTGCCGCCGCCATGCTCCGCGCCACCTGCCGCCTCTTCAGCGACAGCAGCTCCGAGACCGAGGCCAGCGACGACAGCAAGTGACAGAATGCCTGTTACAAGCTTTTTCATTGTTGTGGGTTCCTTATCAATCGCTGTTCTGATCAGGCACGTGCGGTGGCCGGCTGTGCCTTCGCATTCTTCTTCTCAAGCACCGCCTCGGTGATGGAATTCGGAATGCGCTTCGGCGTTTCGATCAGGCCGAGGACCGGCATGATGACGAGGAAGAAACCGAAGTAGTACAGAGTGCCGATCTGCGACATGACAACGTACAGGCCTTCCGCAGGGCGCGAACCCAGCCAGCCGAGCAGGATGGCGTTGACCACGAAGATCCAGAAGAACAGCTTGTACCAGGGACGGTAGACAGCCGAACGCACCTTCGAGGTATCCAGCCATGGCAGGAAGAACAGGATGATGATCGAGCCGAACATCACCAGAACGCCACCGAGCTTGGAGTCGATCGGGCCGACATTGAAGGTGATGGCGCGCAGCATCGCGTAGAACGGCAAGTAGTACCATTCAGGAACGATGTGGGCAGGCGTCTTCAGAGCGTCAGCCGGAATGTAGTTGTCCGGATGGCCGAGGAAGTTTGGCTGGTAGAATACGAACCATGCATAGACCAGCAGGAACACGGAGACGCCGAGTGCGTCCTTCAAGGTCGCGTAGGGCGTGAAGGGAACGGTATCGGTCTTCGACTTCACTTCGACGCCGGTCGGGTTGGTCTGGCCGGTGACGTGCAGGGCCCAGACGTGAAGCACGACAACGCCGGCGATCATGAAGGGCAGCAGGTAGTGCAGCGAGAAGAAGCGGTTCAGGGTCGGCTGGTCAACGGCAAAGCCGCCAAGCAGGAACTGCTGGATCCACTCACCCACCAAGGGGAAGGCCGAGAAGAAGCCGGTGATAACGGTCGCGCCCCAGAAGGACATCTGACCCCAGGGCAGAACGTAGCCCATGAAGCCGGCAGCCATCATCAGGAGGTAGATGACCACGCCGAGGATCCAGAGGATTTCGCGCGGTGCCTTGTACGAGCCGTAATAGAGGCCACGGGCGATGTGTAGGTAGACGGCGATGAAGAAGAATGATGCGCCGTTGGCGTGCATGTAGCGCAGCAGCCAACCGTGGTTGACGTCGCGCATGATCTTTTCGACCGAGTTGAACGCAACGGTCGTGTCGGAGGCATAGTGCATGGCCAGCACAATACCGGTCAGGATCTGCACGATCAGCATCACGGAAAGCATGGCGCCAAAGGTATATGCGTAGTTCAGGTTCCGGGGAACCGGATAGCTGATGAAGCTGTCGTGAATCATACGCGGCAGCGGAAGACGGGAATCAACCCATTTCTCAATGCCAGTCGTTGGCGTGTAGGTTGAATGTTCAGCACTCATTATCAGTAGTCCCCTCAACCGATCTTGATAACTGTGTCGGAAACGAACGAGAAGGTCGGCACGGCGAGGTTCTCCGGCGCCGGACCTTTACGGATTCGGCCGGCCGTATCGTAGTGGGAACCATGGCAGGGACAGAACCAGCCACCGAAATCACCGGCCTGACCAAGCGGCACGCAGCCGAGATGGGTACAGGAGCCGATCATCACGATCCAGTTTTCCTTGCCTTCGCCGGCGGAGCGATCGAGATCGTTCGCCTCGGCGTCGGTCGGAAGGTTGGCGTTGCGCGCAACCGGATCCTTGAGGTCGGCAAGAGCGACCGCCTTGGCCTCTTCCACTTCCTTCTCAGTGCGGTTGCGGATGAAGATCGGCTTGCCGCGCCATTTGGCCGTCAGCGACATGCCGGCCTGCAGGCTCGACACATCGACCTCGATCGAGGCGAGAGCAAGCGTCGAAGCATCCGGACGCATCTGGTCGATGAATGGCCAAGCGACCGCGCCGGCGCCGACGACGCCCGCCATGCCGGTGGCCAGGTAAAGGAAATCGCGGCGAGTGGGCTCGCCCGAGGTCTCGCTTGAAATGTCGTGTTCGCTCACGGCTAAACCATCCTCTCACGCAATGTTGCGGAAACCGCATCCGCCCAGCGAGATCCCTGCCCTTGCGGTTTCACCTAGGTCAAGGAAGCACGCCCAATCAATGTGCTGACACCTTAGCCGGTTTGCTGTTGCAAACACGTTATCGGGCGTCAGAATCCGAAAAGTGCTGCGCGCACACGGCTCGCAGATTCCCCGTCAATCCGGCGCGTTCTATGCTTGATCGCAAATTATGTCCAGCCTTGACAAGGGTGGGTGGGCAGATTGTCGCGGGGAAAAGCGCGGCCAATTGGCACAAGGACTTGACGGTCGTCATTGCAGTTGGCCGGCGGCCGTTCGAAGGGTGGAGAAAAGGCGACGAGGCCGCCCTACTCTGCCGCTTCTTCGCGTGCCAGAAAGCCGCCGGATTGCCGCGACCAGAGGTCAGCGTAAAGACCGCCCCGAGCGATCAGTTCGGCGTGGGTTCCGTCCTCGACGATCCGGCCCTTATCCATGACGACGAGCCGATCGAGAGCGGCGATCGTCGACAATCGGTGTGCGATAGCAAGCACCGTTTTTCCTTGCATCAGCCGGTCGAGATTGGACTGGATTGCCGCCTCGACTTCGGAATCGAGCGCCGACGTCGCCTCGTCGAGAACGAGGATCGGCGCATCCTTGAGCATGACGCGGGCAATCGCGATACGCTGCCTCTGCCCGCCAGAAAGCTTGACGCCGCGTTCACCGACATGGGCATCGAAACTCCTGCGGCCGCGCTGGTCCTGGAGATCGAGAATGAACTCGTAGGCCTCGGCCCTCTCGGCTGCGATGATCAATTGCTTGTCGGTTGCATCCGGGTGGCCGAAAAGGATGTTGTCCCGGATGGAGCGGTGCAGCAGCGAGGTGTCCTGGCTGACCATGCCGACCTGTGCGCGCAGCGATTCCTGCTTCACCGTCGAAATGTCCTGCCCATCGATCAGGATGCGCCCGCCCTCGAGGTCGTAGAAGCGCAACAGCAGGTTAACGAGCGTTGACTTACCGGCGCCCGAACGGCCGACGATCCCGACCTTTTCGCCTGGACGGATCACGAGCGAGAAGTCGTCGATGACGCCGGCACTCTTGCCGTAATGGAACTTCACATGCTCGAAACGGATTTCCGGCTCGCTGACCGACAACTCCTTGGCATCCGGTTTGTCCACAAGACCGATCGCCTGGGAGACGAGCTCGGCCGAATTCTGGATCGTGCCGATGTTGCGCATGATCGAGTTGAACTGCGTCATCATCCGGCCGAGCAGCATGTTGAGTCGCAGCACCAGCGCCAGCGTGAAGGCAACCGCACCCGAACTGATCGCACCGCCAAGCCAGAGGTGGATGGCATAGACGGCGATGGCCGCGATCATCATGCCCGAAAGCAGCGCAAGCGAGGCACGCACGGCCGTCAGTAGCCGCGTGAAGGGGATCACCGCCCGCTGGAAGCGATCGAAGCCGGCGCGGATATAGCGGTCGTTCTCGTCGTCGCGACCGAACAGTTTCAATGTCTGGATGTTCGAATAGGCATCAACCATCCGCCCGTTCAGCATCGAGGCCATTTCAGCCGTATCGCGCGCGTGCTTGCGGATGCGCGGAACGAAGTAGCGCGCCAGCGCCAGGAAGAGGACGATCCAGAACGCGACCATTGCCGCCAGCCGCCAGTCGAGCTGGGCGATGAGCGCCATGGTCGAGGCGGTATAGATGACGATGAACCAGACGACCTGCAGCAGCGAGACGATCAGATCGCTGGTCGCCTGCGCGCCGGACCAGACTTTCGTCACGATCCGGCCGGAAAAATCGTTCTGGAAGAAGGAAAGCGATTGCCGAGCGACGTGGGTGTAGGTTTGCCAGCGCACGAGATTGAGGAAGCCGGTGATGATCGACTGCTCCTCGACGAGCGCTGCCAGCGACACCGCGACGAAGCGGAACACCAGCACCGTCAGCAACATGAACAGAAGCTCTGGCCCGTTGGCGGAAATTAGCCCGCTCCAGCCCGCTTCGGGCTTCACAGTGTCGAGCAGATCGACCAGCCGTCCGACGAAGTAGAAGAGCCCCGCCTCCAGCATGGCGACAAGGCCCCCGAGGATAGCCATCGCCAGAAACGGCCCTTTGGCCTGGCGGGCGTAGAACCAGGCAAAACCCCACAGCGATTTCGGCGGCTGCAATCGCTCGCGCGGCGCAAACGGCTTGATCCAGTTCTCAAAGATGCTGACGATGGCGCTGAGCATGTTTCCGATATAGGCGGTTCGGCGGCAACAGCAATCGGTTTCCACCATCGGGCGCATTACAAATGCGTTAGGTGACGTGGCAAAACCCCGCCGCCCGCATGGGCGGCAGGGTCACAGCGGATCACTCCGCCGCTTCTTCCTTCTCGGTATCGTCGGCGATGAAGCCGCCCGACTGGCGTGACCAGAGGTCGGCGTAAAGGCCGCCCTTGGCCACGAGTTCGGCATGCGAACCGGTTTCGACGATCCGCCCGGCCTCGAGGATGACCAGGCGGTCCATTTCCGTCAGCGTCGACAGGCGGTGGGCGATCGCGATCACCGTCTTGCCAGCCATCAGCGCGAACAGGTTCTCCTGGATCGCCTGCTCGACTTCGGAATCGAGCGCTGATGTCGCTTCGTCGAGGACGAGGATCGGCGCGTCCTTGAGGAAGACGCGGGCGATCGCGATACGCTGGCGCTGGCCGCCGGAGAGCTTGACGCCCCGTTCGCCGACCTGGGCGTCGAGCCCCTTGCGCCCCTGGTTGTCCTCGAGCGCCTGGATGAACTCCCAGGCATTCGCCCGCTTCGCAGCCGCGGTGATCGCCTCGTCGTCGGCTTCCGGGTGTCCATAGGCGATGTTGTCGCGAATGGAGCGGTGCAGCAGCGAGGTATCCTGCGTGACGACGCCAATCTGGGCGCGCAGGCTATCCTGGGTGACGGTGGCGATATCCTTGCCGTCGATCCGGATTGCGCCTGACTCCACGTCGTAGAACCGCAATAGCAGGTTCATCAGCGTCGTCTTGCCGGCACCCGAGCGTCCGACCAGGCCGATCTTCTCGCCCGGCTTGATGTCGAGCGACAGGTGATCGATGACGCCCTTTGCCTTGCCGTAGTGGAAGCGGACGTTGTCGTAGGTGATCGCACCCTTTTCCGCCTTCAGCGCCTTGGCATCCGGTTCGTCGACGATGTCGTGCGCCTTGGTCATCATGCCGATACCGTCATAGACAGTGCCAATGTTCTCGAACAGCGCCGAGACTTCCCACATGATCCATTGCGACATGCCGTTGATGCGCATGGCCAGACCAACGGCGATCGCGATCGCGCCGACCGAGATGGCACTTGTCAGCCACAGGTGAATGCCGAGCGCGCTGATTGCAAACAGCGCGATGCTGTTGTTGGCGTAGACCAGCACGTGGAACAGCGTCACCTTGCGCATCTGGCGATGCACCGTGTCGAGGAAGCCGTCCATGCCGGCGCGCGCATACGTTTCCTCGCGGCCTGCATGCGAGAACAGCTTGACCGTGCCGATGTTGGTGTAGCTGTCGACGATACGGCCCGTCATCATCGATCGCGCGTCCGCCTGCTCCTTGGAAATCTTCTGCAACCGCGGCACGAAATAGGTAACGATGCAGATGTAGATCACCAGCCAGACGGCGAGCGGCGTCACCAGCCGCCAGTCGGCAGCGGCAACGACGATCAGCATCGTGACGAAATAGCTGACGACATAGACGAAGACGTCGAGGATCTTCATCACCGTTTCGCGAACCGCAAGCGAGGTCTGCATGACCTTGGTCGCCACGCGGCCGGCGAACTCGTTGGCGAAGAACGTCATGCTCTGGCGCAGCAGATAGCGGTGCATCTGCCAGCGGGCGATCATCGGGTAATTGCCGAGCAGCACCTGGTGCATGATGAACGAATCGATCGCCACCAGCAGCGGCAGGCCGATCAGAACCAGGCCGCCCATCCAGATCAGCCGGTGACCTTCCGCCTGCAGGAAGGTGTCGCGATTGGCACTCGACAGCCAGTCGACCATGTTTCCGAGAAACTGGAACAGCGCCACTTCGCCGATGGCGATGAGCATGGTGCAGACCGACATGATGAGCAACCACGGAACTGCGGGCTTGGAATAGTGCCAGCAGAAGCCGAAAAGGCTCTTCGGCGGAAGCACGGGCTCTTCCGTCGGATAGGGATTGAGGCGGGATTCAAACCAGCCAAACATAGACTTGCTCCTTCAGAGTATTTTGAAGGAAGGCGGGAATTTGCCCCGCATTCTTTATCGTGAAAATTTCAGTCCGGAAATGCTGCCCGCCATAGCGGTTTGTCTTCCGGAGTTCCGGAAGCGCGCATCGATCTCTTGAAAGATAAGTCGCGGAACCGGTCAGGCCAAACGGTGGCCCATCACTCCTGGAAGGCGTGTCAACATCAATACAGTCATCATTGCCTCCGTCGGTTCGCGTTGAAGAGAGGTTCTCTCTACCCCTAATCGCGTCGACATGCCAGATTGTCGCAGGCACTTTCCTGCCTGTTTTTTCATCGTTCGGTCGGATGTTGCTCATTCGGCACAGATTAGACACCGCGAAATCAAACGGAAACGACACATGGCAGGCGCGTCCGGCATTGGTAGGAGACGCATATGAACGCATCATCGACGCCCCCTCCCGAATTGAAAGGACAAGGTTTCCATCTGAGGCGGCCGGAAGGGGGCGACGTCGAGGCGCGACTGGCGCTCGGGCGGGATCCCGAGATCCACCGCATGTTCGGTGGCAGCGCCACCTTCGCCCGCGCTTTCGGACAAGCGGATGCAGAAGCGTGGGTGCAACACCTCGTCGAGCATCCAGCTGCCTGGATCATCGATCGCAACGGGCCAATTGGCGAAGTCAGGCTCGACAATATCAACCGGGTCGACCGGCGCGCCTCCTTTGCCATCGGCATCTTCAATCCGAAATTGCTCGGCCAAGGGCTTGGCACTGCCGTCACCAAGCTTGTATTGGCGCATGCGTTCGGCGCGCTCGGCCTGCACCGTGTTTCGCTGCGCGTGCTTGCCTTCAACGAGCGCGCCATCGCCAGCTACCGCAAATGCGGCTTCTCGGTCGAGGGACGAGAGCGAGAGACGGCGCTGATCGACGACGCCTGGCACGACGACATCATGATGGGGATTCTGGCGCATGAATTCTCCGCCGCAAAAGACAAGTCGCAAGAAAAGTGAACAGACGTGAGTGACCTCCGCATTGCCCTCTACCAGCCCGACATTCCCGGCAATACCGGCACGATCCTGCGCCTTGCTGCCTGCCTCGGCCTTGCCGTCGATGTCATCGAGCCGGCGGGCTTCGACCTTTCCGACCGCAATCTCAAGCGCGCCGGTATGGACTATATCGCCTCGGTCACCCTCACCCGCCACATCAACTGGGAACGGTTCGAGGCGTGGCGGGTGCCGACCGGCCGAAGGCTTGTGCTCGCCTCCACCAAGGCCGCCGAGCCCTATACCCGCTTTGAATTCAGGCCCGACGATATCCTGCTGTTCGGTCGGGAAAGCGCCGGTGTGCCAGACCATGTGCATGATCGCGCGGAAGGCCGCATCCTCATCCCGATGGCCGAGGGGCAACGGTCGCTCAACGTCGCCATGTCTGCTGCGATGATCGCCGGCGAGGCGATCCGGCAAGTGCAACTGCTCTGAAAAACATCGCATGGTAATGCCCTGCCTTTCCCGATGGGGGGTGACGATGGGCGCGGCCAACGGCAGCGCCCCAAAATTCAGGCGGCAACCTCGTTGTAGGGCGTCGCCTTGCGGGCCTGCTTCAATGTCCGCGCCCACCAGATGAGCCGATCCATCATCAGGAACAGCGGCGCACGCAGCTCCTCGGGCTTGTAGAGGTTGCCGGCCGCATCGAACTTCGACCAGGCTTTGGCAAACTGGACGCCGTCGCGCAGCGTCACCGCATGCAGCTCGGCAAAGACTTGGCGCAACTGCTCGACGGCGCGGATGCCGCCGGAAGCGCCGCCATAGGAGACGAAGGCGACGGGCTTGGCATGCCACGGCTCGTAGACCGAATCGATCAGTTCCTTCAGCGCGGCCGGGTAGCCGTGATTGTATTCCGGCGTCACCACCAGGAAGGCATCCGCTTCGGCCACCTTGCGCTCCAGCCACTCGCCGGGATTGACCGTGGCGCCGACGCCGCGCGATGCCCTCAGCCGTGCCGGATCGATGACCGTGAGATTGAAGACGTTCGAATCCGAGATCTCACGGATCAGCCAGTTGGCGACCGTGTCGCAGAAGCGCCCCTGCCGGGCGCTGCCGTAGATCACCGCAAGCGTCATTTTCTCTGTCATGGGGATCAGCTCCTTGTTGTGAATTCCATGGAGCTCATGCTATAAAACCTCAACATTAGTTGAGGTCAATAGCCCGCCATGACGATTGTAAGAAACAGCGAAATGCGACGCGAACTGACCGTCGGCGAAGTCGCCGAACGCAGCGGCGTCGCCGTTTCCACCTTGCATTTCTATGAGGCCAAGGGTCTGATCCGCAGCAACCGCAGCCGCGGCAACCAGCGCCGCTATCCCCGAAGCGTGCTGAGGCGCGTGGCGGTGATCAAGGTGGCGCAACGGACCGGAATTCCGCTTTCGGAAATCCAGGCGGCGCTGACGGTGCTGCCCGACGACCGGCCCCTGACGGTGCAGGATTGGGCTCGGCTGTCGGAAAGCTGGCACGAGCAACTGAATGCGCGCATCGCCAGCCTGATGGCGCTACGCGACCACCTGACGAGCTGTATCGGCTGCGGATGTCTGTCGCTCAGGGAATGTCCGCTGCGCAACCCCTACGATGTGCTCTCGATGGAAGGCGCCGGCCCTCGGCTGATGGATGCGACGGAAGAGGACGGCCAGCCCTAGGAGGCCTCAGTCTGCAGTCGGCAGGCGGCGCATGGTGAACTCGATCTCGTCGCCGTCGAGCTGGCGCCAGCTTTCCACTTCGGTCCAATAGGCGGCTTTTGGCCAGGTATCGAACCATTCGCGCGCCTTGGCGCGGGCCGCACTTCGATCGAGCCGAAAGGTTTCACGCACGAAAAGGCCATCGCCTCGTGTCGGATTGTCCCGGCGATGCCGGGCGATCTGGCGCCGCAAACCATCGAGCGGCGGACCTGCGGGTATTCTTGCCATGGGCCATACCTCTGGAGGTAAAGATAGTGTGAGTATCGGGCCATTGCGAGTCCGTTTTACACCGCCCATACGATGCGGCAGACTGCAGCGCGGCGCGCCAAATATGACGCGCAAAGGACGCTGCAGCGCTTTAGACTTGCTGCATAATTTTCTCCTTAAATCGAATCTGATTTAAGGAATTATGCAGTAGCCCGATGGCCCCTCCGCCGTTGCCAATCCGGCGGAAATATGAACTGTGGCCCATATCAACGAATCGGCGGCTTTCCGGCGCGCAAAGCCGCGAACAGGACAAATTTTCATGGAACGACCGCAACTACCCCAGGGGCTGCCTGCCGATATCGAAGACAAGAAGGCAGCAGCCAGAGCCTGGTTCGAAAGCCTGCGCGATACGATCTGCGCCGCTTTCGAGGCTGTCGAAGACGACCTGACCGGCCCGCTGTCCGACCGTGAACCGGGCCGCTTTGTCGGCAAGGAATGGAGCCGGGACGGCGGCGAAGGCGGCGGCGGTCGCATGTCGATGATGGAAGGTCGCGTCTTCGAGAAGGTCGGCGTACACACCTCGACCGTCTTCGGCGAATTCTCACCGGAATTCCGTGAGCAGATCCCCGGCGCCAGCGAAGACCCACGCTTCTGGGCATCGGGTATCTCGCTGATCGCGCATCCCGTGAACCCCAATGTGCCGGCCGTTCACATGAACACCCGCATGGTCGTCACCACCAGCAACTGGTTCGGCGGTGGCGCAGACCTGACGCCGGTGCTCGACCGCCGCCGCGTCATGACCGACCCTGACACGCAGCTGTTCCACCGCGCGATGGAGATCACCTGCAACCGTCACTCGGTGGCTGATCACGCCAGGTACAAGCAGTGGTGCGACGAGTACTTCTTCCTGAAGCACCGCAACGAGCCGCGCGGGACCGGTGGCATCTTCTACGATTGGCTTCAGTCTCCGGCCGAGCAAGGCGGTTGGGACGCGGACTTCGCCTTCACGCGTGATGTCGGCAAGGCGTTCGCGCTTGTCTACCCCAAGATCGTGCGCACCAATTTCAATACGCCCTGGACCGAGGAAGATCGCGACGAGCAGCTCGTGCGTCGCGGCCGCTATGTCGAGTTTAACCTGCTCTACGACCGCGGCACCATCTTCGGCCTGAAGACCGGCGGCAATGTCGAGTCGATCCTCTCGTCCCTGCCCCCGGTCGTGCGCTGGCCCTAAAAAATTTCTACTGCATGTTTCCTTAAATCCTATTCGATTTAAGGATAAAAACACGCAGCAACTCAAGGTGCTACAGCGACCTTTGCGCGTCTCATAAGACGCGCGGCGCTGTAGGAAAAGTGCGAAGCGGTTTCCGTCAGGAAATACTTGGAAATGAAGAGATAGAGCGTTTCTGAGGCTCCTTTTGAACGAAACCGAAGGTGCGCGGACGTCATTTGCAGATGCGCACCTTCTTGATCACC
This sequence comes from Ensifer sp. Root31, assembly GCF_001424825.1. Classification (NCBI taxonomy): domain Bacteria; kingdom Pseudomonadati; phylum Pseudomonadota; class Alphaproteobacteria; order Hyphomicrobiales; family Rhizobiaceae; genus Ensifer; species Ensifer sp. Root31. Next base: position 167,737 of record NZ_LMCO01000023.1, read on the forward strand.
ACCCGGCCATAGGCGCCATAGGTCTGCACCGTCTTGACCACGCAGGTCTGTCGATAACCGTAGCTGTAGTTGCCGGCTTTTGCCGGAATGGCGAGAGCAATGACAGTCGTCATCGCGAGCGCGACGGCGAAGAGAGAATGGCGCATGAATGGTTCCCCGTTCGAATTCTGCGGCCAGGAATGACGTGCGATCCGCATGTCCGAGCCATCGCACGAAAGCCTGGATTGCGCTGTTTCGATTGGAACAGCTGAACAAATCGTCGAGCGCCGCGTTGTCCTTCCATCGAGGAAGGGGGCCGGACCATGATCTTCAAGAAGCGCACATTTCACGGCAGCGAACCGGATCGCAGCACCGGGGATCACCCCGCCGAGCTGGAACGTCGCGTGGCGCATGGCCTTGCGGTGACGCCCGGGCTCGATGCATCCGACGTCACGGTTGTCTGCCAGGGAAATACGATCGTGCTTGCGGGGCATGTCGCCACGAAGGCCGAATCCGCCCGCGCCGAAGAAGCCGCAAGACTGACGAAGGGGGTGGCAGAAGTGGTCAACCGCATCGAGGCGGCAGAGGGAAGATAGGACTGGCTCAGATAGAACCGAGCGTCCAGCCGACGATCTCGGATGCGACCGTCGCGAACGCCTGATCGAGGGCCCTGACGAAGGCCGGGTTGCCGGTGCCCTTGACGCCGGCCGTGGCGCGGAATGCCTTCTGCGCCCGCACAGTGCCGTTCCGGTCATTGACGATCTTTGCAAAGATCTCGACGACCGCCGTATCGGCGCCTTCGGTCGAGATCTCGAAGGAGCGGATCTCGCTGATCACCTGATAGTCGATCGCCAGCCCCTCGCCGGGCTTGCCGACGCCCGCCACCTTGCCGGTATTCTCGAACGCCTGAACCAGCTTTGCCTGCACCATGCGCGGCAGGCGGTCGCTCCATTGTGCCTTGGACAGATACTGCAGCTCCGAACCGGAAAGACGGATGACGACCTGGTCGCTGTCGAGCGCTTTCAGCGCCGTCGGTTCCGGCACGAGTATCTGCTTGCTGGTCGCAGCCCGTCCTTCGACGACCGGCGACGCGGAAAGGCTGAATGTATCGTTGACGGCAGCACCGGCGCCGCACCCGGCCAACAAGACAGCCAGCGTGAAAACCAGGGCAGAGCGTTTCGCTCCCGTCTCACGCATACACACCAGCCCCGGAAAATTCATACTGCCCAAACCCTTGTCCAATTCGCAGCACCTTAGAGCGCTCTTTAATGAAAGCAACCCGCCGGCCCCACCCGGCTTTGTCTTACCTGATTCAGCGTCGGGTGCGACCATCGTATTGCTTGACTGTTTCGCCGCCGAACAGCAGGCGTTGCGGATTCTTGTCGAATGTCGAAATCGTATTCTCGAGGCTCTGCACGGTGCGACGTGTATCGGTCACCAGTGCCTCGACATCGCGAAGGCCGGAGCCGGAGAACCGCTTCAGATTGTCTGCAATCGGGCCGATCTGGGCGTTGAGGTTGTCGGCCATCTTGCGGAACGATTCGAGCGTGGTGCGCGCCTCGGCCGAAAGCGACGGTGCGTCGGCATCGCCGAGGAACCCATCGACCTTGACGAGGATGCTGTCGACGCGGCTGGAGGCAGCATTCAGCTTGCTGGCCATCTGGGTCACGTCGGTGATCGTGCGATCGATGTCCTGCTGGCGCGCCGTGATCTTCTCGGCAAACTGCGTGATGTTGGCGACCGTCCTGCGGGCGTCGGCACTTGCTGCCGAAATGTCGTTGACAACAAGTTCGACCTTCTGCTTGTCGACGGCAGCCACCAGCGTATCGACGCGCTCGAGCGTCTTCTGCGCATTCTTGCCGAACTGGTCATAAGTCTCGACCGTGCGCTTGAACGCTGCAATGGTTTCGGAAACGCCGCCTGAGGCGGCCTTCAGGTCATTGCTAAGCTGCTCAACGTTGCTGACGATATGATCGATCTTTTTCGGATCGACCGACTTCACCAGCACGTCGGCCGAGGCAAGGGTCGAATCAAGCTTCTTCGACGCGGCATTGATCGATGCCGAAAGCTCGGTCACGCTTTTCAGGAAGTCGTCGATTGCGCCGGAATTGTCGGCAAGCGCCTTGGAGAATTTCTCGGCATTGCCGATCGTGCTGGTCAGGGGGCCGCGCACGTCCTTGACGAAGCCCTGGATGTCGCTGATCGCATCGTCGGCGCGGTCCATGATCTTGTCCGCTGTCGCGAGCAAGCTGGTGACGCTCGACTGGTCGGCAAGAATGCGCGCCTGCGTACCATTTTCAACGGCGCTGCGCAGGATGTTCTCATCGCCCTTGTTGCCACCGCTCAGCTCGATATAGGCAGAACCCGTCAAACCTTGCACTTCGAGCGTCGCCTTGGTCGATTTCAGCACGGGCGCATCGATGGAGACTTCCGTGACAGCAATCGAGTAACGCGGATCGTTGGCGTCGATCGCCAGATTGCGCACCGAGCCGACGGGAATGCCGTTGAAGCGAACAGGCGAGCCGACGGAGAGCCCGTTGGCGGAACCCGGAATGTTGACGACCAGCTCGACCATCTCGCCGCTGCGGCCGTATTGCGACATCCAGTAGACGAAGCCGAAGGCAGCCGCGATCACGAACACCGTGAAGAAGCCGACAATGGCGTAGTTCGCTTTAGTTTCCATTCGTCCCGACTACCTCAGTGGCCATCCTATCGGCCGTTCTTCTGCTTCAGACACCCCGGAAGATGTCCAAGACACCCGGGATCGCCCGCCGGCTTCCTGACGCTATTCGTCGTGCCGCACGATCGACCGCGCCCGTTTGCCCCGGAAATAGGACTGCACCCAAGGATCGTCACAGGCCAACATGTCCTCGACGGTCCCCTCGACCAGAACCTTCTTGTTTCCGAGCACCGCAATGCGATCGCAAACCGAAAACAGGCTGTCGAGGTCGTGAGTCACCATATACACGGTCAATCCGAGCGTGTCGCGCAGCTTGGCGATCAACTCATCGAACTCGGCCGCGCCGATCGGGTCGAGGCCTGATGTCGGCTCGTCGAGAAAGACGAGATCGGGGTCGAGCGCGAGCGCGCGGGCAAGTGCGGCTCGCTTGATCATGCCGCCCGAAAGCTCGGATGGGTATTTGTCGGCCGCCTCCGGCGCCAGACCTACCAGCTCGATCTTCACGCGCGCCAGTTCGTCCATCAGGCTCTGCGGCAGGTCGAGATATTCGCGCATCGGCACCTGGATGTTTTCACGCACCGTGAGGGCCGAAAAGAGTGCGCCGTGCTGAAAAAGCACGCCGAGACGCATGTCGAGCGCGATCCGGTCAACCTCGGACATCCTGTCGTATTCCGCGCCAAGGATCTTGATCGTGCCGGAGCGCTTGGCCAGAAGCCGCAGCACCGTGCGCATCAACACCGACTTTCCGGTACCCGAGGCACCGACGAAGCCGAGGATTTCGCCGCGAAAAATCTCGAGGTTGAGCTTGTCGAGCACGATGTGGGAGCCGAAGCCGACCGTCAGGTCGCGCACGGACAGAACCGCTTCGTGTTCGTAGGCCGGATCCTGCTGTCTTTCCGTGGCTGCTGTGCTCATCGTTCCATCCGCCTCAGAAATCGATCGCTGCGTAGAACATGGCAAACAGGCCGTCGATCAGGATCACCACGAAGATCGATTTGACCACCGAAGAGGTCACGTGGCGGCCAAGCGATTCGGCGCTGCCGCCAACCTTCAGGCCTTCGACTGCCGCCACCACGCCGATGATCAGCGCCATGAACGGCGCCTTGATCATGCCTGCCGCAACCGATGAGAAATCCACGGCCTCCTGCAGGCGCGACAGGAAGGTCGCAACGGTGATGCCCGAATAGGTCCAAGCGACCAGCGCCGCACCGGTCAGTGCTGCGAAGTTGGCAATGATGGTCAGGAGCGGCAACGCGATCGTCAGCGCCACGAGGCGCGGAAACACCAAGACGCCGACGGGGCTGAGGCCCATGACCTTCAGCGCGTCCACCTCCTCGCGCATCTTCATCGAACCGATCTCGGCCGTGATCGCGCTGCCCGAACGCCCGGCGATCATGATGGCGGTCAGCAGCACGCCGATTTCGCGCAGTTGCAGGATGCCGACCAGATCGACGACGAAGACTTCGGCGCCGAAATAACGCAGCTGGAATGCGCCTTGCTGCGCAATGATCGCACCGATCAGGAAGGACATCAGCATGATGATCGGCACGGCCTTGACGCCCATGCGGTCGATCTGGTGAACGATGGCCGCCGGCGAGACGCCACTGTGCCGCCCGAGCTTGAGCTGGGCACCGCGAACCGCCGAGCCGAGAATGTACATCGCCGCGACGGTATCGTTCCAAGTGGCGATCATCACCTCGCCGACCGGTGCGAACAGCCGCTGGAACAGCGGAAGATGTTCGCTTTCGTCCTCCGGTGCCGGCAGTTCCGCCGGTAGCGCGCCGATCAGCTCGACATAGCGTTGACCGCCGTCGACGAACTGGATCTCGTCCTTTTCAGGTCCGGCAAGCCGCGTCATGAAGCGCCGGATGATCCAGGCGCCGGCCGTGTCCATAGCCGTCACACCCGACAGATCGAACTGCCTGACGCTGCTGCCCTTGCGCGCAAGCTGTTCGAGCTTGGCGGCCATGGCTTCAGCTGTCTCGTGCCGCCAGACGCCTGAAAAGACATACGCGCGTTCCGAGCCTCCGGCGTCTCCACTGAGCGCGACATCCGCAACGATCTTGGTCTGGGAACGCGTCACCTGGTCTCTGTCATCCCGATTTGCTAACCGCTCGTAAAAGCTTGCTCCGTCATAACGGCTCACATCCTTGATGTCATCCTGACGAAGCCGGTAACATCAAGACCTAAGCGCCAGATAGGCCCCGCCGGAGAAGATTTCATGTCAACTGTGCTCGAAGCGACAACCGAAGACTTCCCGATTGCGGGCACATTCACGATTTCACGCGGTTCGAAGACCACGGCAAGCGTCGTGACATGCCGAATCACCAAGGACGGCACCAGCGGTTGGGGGGAATGCGTACCCTATGGCCGCTACAACGAAACCATTGCCTCGGTGCTCGCCGAAATCGAAGCCATATGCCCGCAGATCGAACAAGGCCTGACGCGCCCGGAGCTACAGTCGGCGATGAAGCCGGGTGCGGCCCGCAATGCGGTCGACTGTGCGTTGTGGGATCTGGAAGCAAAGCAGAAAGGCAAATCTGTCCATGAGCTTGCCGGTCTCTCCTCACCTGGCACATTGACGACGGCCTATACGCTGTCGCTTGCCGAGCCCGATGCGATGCGCAACCAGGCCGCACAATATGCCCACCGCGCGCTGCTCAAGATCAAGGTCGGCACATCAGACGATGCCTCCCGCATCCGCGCCGTGCGCGAGGGTGCGCCGGAGAGCCGCATCATTCTCGATGCCAATGAAGGCTGGACGCCCGACAGCCTCGCCTATCACTTCGCCATCTGCGCCGAGCAGCGCATCGACCTGATCGAACAGCCGCTTGCCGCCGGCCATGATCAGGCCCTGGCCACGATCGCCCGCCCCGTTCCGGTGTGTGCCGACGAGAGCGTGCACGCGACCGGCGACCTCTCGGCCCTGGTCGATCGCTATGACGCCGTCAACATCAAGCTCGACAAGACGGGCGGCCTGACGGAGGCGCTTCGCATGCGCGATGCGGCAACGTCGCTCGGCCTCAAGGTGATGGTCGGCTGCATGGTCGGAACCTCGCTCGGCATGGCACCGGCAATCCTGGCGGCGCAGGGCGCGGATTTCGTCGATCTCGACGGGCCCCTGCTTCTGGCACGCGATCGCACGCCCGGCCTGCGCTACGAAGCCTCGCTGGTCTTTCCGCCGGAACCACGCCTCTGGGGCTGAAGATACCAGGCGGCAACGGCAAAGCAGCAGCCGGCAAAGGCGACGACCGACATCGAATAGAACCCGTTCACCCCGTACCAGGCGTAGAGATAGCCGGACAGGAAGGTGAGGATCGCCGTGAAAATGCCGGTGTAGAAGAAATAGAGCCCCTGGGCCGATGCCTCCTGCTCCTCGACGACGCGCTCCACCAGCTTGTTCTGCATGCCGGTGTGCATGATCGCATAGGTGAAGGCGTGGAAGCACTGCAGCACGAAATAGCCGGAAAAGCCGAGATCCATCGGGAAGATGATCCAGCGCACGACCGCCAGCGAGCAGCCGGACAGGATCATCGTCCAGACGCTGAAGCGGCGGATGATCGCCTTGGCGAAGATGAACATCGTCACTTCAGCAGCAACGCCGGCACTCCAGAGGATGCCGATCTCCGTGCCGCTATAGCCGATATGCTGCCAGTAGATTGCCGAGAAAGCGAAGAGCATGGCGTGGCTGGCGTTCACCAGCGTCACGCCGATCAGCAATAGCTGCAGATCGAGCTGGCGCAACGATTGCGGCGGAGGCTCGGTCAGCGCCGTGATCGGTGACGGGCGCCGCGGTCGGCCGACCTTTGGCGCCGCAAAGGCCATCAGGATCGTCAGGCCGAAACCGACCGCCATCGCCGGCAGCACCATGTCGCCACCGAAGATGCCGATCATCCAGCCGCCGAGCATGGTTGCGCCGATGAAGGCGACGGAACCCCAAAGCCGCATCTGCGCATAATCGAAACCCCAGCGCCGGACGCCGGAAAGCGCGATCGCCTCGACGATCGGCACATAGGGCGAATAGACCGCCGATTGCAGCGTATAGATGATCAGAACCGGCCAGAACTCCCGGGCGTAGAACAGCACGAAAGCCGTCGCCAGCGACAGGAAACCTGACCAGATCAAAACGATCGTGCGCTCTCCGAGCCGATCGGCGATCACACCGGCAATTGGCGCGGTGATCACGCGTACGAACATCGGCAGCGCCAGCACGACGCCGATCTCGAAATCGCTCATGGAAAGCGTGCTCAACCAGACCGGAAAATACGGCATTGCGAAACCGTTGACGATCAACGGAGCGCAGAAGAGCAAGGCGATGCGAAGCGCAAAATGACGCGGCGGAGGGCCCACAGTTGCGGGCGCTTGGGAGGGAATCATGGGAGAACCTGATGGCTATCGGCCAGCAATAGCATAGCCCGCTGCCGGATCGCCATAACCTAGATTTCACTACAAGCGACGCTTGCGCCCTCGCCGGCGTTCCCGTCAGGCTGCCCGTTGCGTCAGCAGGTGCGCCAGAAGCCGTTCGGCTTCGGCCGTTCCCTCGGCCTCTGCGACGCCGCCGCGCATCTGATGCCAGGTGATCAGTTCCATGGTGCCGTCGTGGTGTTCGGCGATCGCCGTGCAGCTTTCGACCCAGTCGCCCGTGTTGATGTAGCGCACGTCGCCGATATCCTCGATGACCGCATGGTGGATATGGCCGCAGATCACGCCCTGCGCATCATGCCGCCGCGCCTCGTCGGCAACCACCTTCTGGAACTCACCGATAAAGTTGACGGCGTGCTTCACCTGCAGCTTCGCCCAGGAAGAGAACGACCAATAGGGCATGCCGAGCCGGCGACGAACGGCGGCCAGGCCGATATTGATGGCGATCGCCGTATCGTAGGCCCAGTCGCCGAGATAGGCGAGGATGCGCGCATTGCGCACGACCACATCGAATTCGTCGCCATGCAGCACCAGATAGTTGCGGCCGTCGGCACCCTTGTGCATATGGCGCTGCGCCACTTCGATGCCGCCGAAGTGAACACCCGGGAAATCGCGCATGAACTCGTCGTGATTGCCGGGGATATAGATGATGCGCGTGCCCTTGCGCGCCTTGCGCAGCAGCTTCTGGACGACGTCGTTGCAGTTCTGCGGCCAGTACCAGCTACGCTTCAACCGCCAGCCATCGACGATGTCGCCGACGAGAACGATGGTCTCAGCCTCGTGATGGCGCAGAAAATCAATAAGAAAGTCGGTCTTGGCGGCCTTGGAGCCGAGGTGGACGTCGGAGATGAACAACGTCCTGAGGTGTCTTACGGAATTGATTTGCGGTGCCGCCATCATACCAGCCTCGTCTTGATTGAGCCTTCTGGGGCCCGTCAAAACCAGACTCGTGTTTCAGGAAGATGACACGGACGCCGGCCGCTTCGTCGCACCGGCTTAAAAGAACCGCGCAAAAACTGTACGCGGTTCGCAATTCATGCCACAAGGCCACGTCCAAAAAAGAGGAATGCAGACTATGAGCACGGGCGACAAAACGAAATCCCAGACAGGTCCGGTCAGCGGCGACATCGACCAGCAGGCCCTTTTCTTCCACCGTTACCCTCGCCCTGGGAAGCTCGAAATTCAGCCCACCAAGCCGCTCGGCAACCAGCGCGATCTCGCGCTCGCCTATTCGCCCGGTGTGGCTGCGCCCTGCATCGCCATCCGCGACAATCCTGAAACGGCTGCCGACTACACGGCACGCGCCAACCTTGTCGCGGTCATTTCCAACGGCACGGCCGTTCTCGGCCTCGGCAATATCGGTCCGCTTGCCTCCAAGCCGGTCATGGAAGGCAAGGCCGTCCTGTTCAAGAAATTTGCCGGCATCGACGTCTTCGACATCGAGATCGACGCGGCGAGCATCGAGCGTATGGTCGATGTCATCTCGGCGCTCGAGCCGACCTTCGGCGGCATCAACCTCGAAGATATCAAGGCGCCGGAATGCTTCGAGGTCGAGCGCCAGTTGCGCGAAAAGATGCAGATCCCCGTCTTCCATGACGACCAGCATGGCACCGCGATCATCGTTGCGGCCGCAATCCTCAACGGTCTGGAACTGGCCGGCAAGGACATCGCCAAGGCCAAGATCGTTACCTCGGGTGCAGGTGCCGCAGCGCTCGCCTGTCTCAATCTGCTGGTCACGCTTGGCGCCAAGACCGAAAACATCTGGGTGCACGACCTCGAAGGCCTCGTCTACAAGGGCCGCGAAGTGCTGATGGACGAATGGAAGTCCGTATACGCGCAGGAAAGCGACAACCGGGTATTAGCCGACAGTATCGGCGGCGCCGACGTTTTCCTCGGTCTTTCCGCCGCTGGAGTCCTGAAACCGGAACTGCTGGTGCAGATGGCCGAAAAGCCACTGATCATGGCGCTCGCCAACCCCACGCCCGAGATCATGCCGGAGGCAGCGCGCGCGGCGCGCCCCGACGCGATGATCTGCACCGGCCGTTCGGATTTCCCCAACCAGGTCAACAACGTGCTTTGCTTCCCGCACATCTTCCGCGGTGCGCTCGACTGCGGCGCAAGCACGATCAACGAAGAAATGAAGATGGCGGCGGTCCGCGCCATTGCCGGCCTTGCCCGCGAGGAGCCGTCCGACGTGGCCGCCCGCGCCTATTCCGGCGAGACGCCGGTCTTCGGTCCCGATTACCTGATCCCCTCGCCCTTCGACCAACGCCTGATCCTCCGGATTGCGCCGGCGGTTGCCAAGGCTGCCGAGGAAAGCGGCGTCGCCACCCGCCCGATCCAGGACTACGACGCCTATCTCGACAAGCTGAACCGCTTCGTCTTCCGCTCGGGCTTCATCATGAAGCCGGTCTTTGCCGCCGCCAAGAATGCGCAGAAGAACCGCGTGATCTTCGCCGAAGGTGAAGACGAGCGCGTGCTGCGCGCCGCCCAGGTGCTGCTGGAGGAAGGCACGGCCCGCCCGATCCTGATCGGTCGTCCGCAGATCATCGAGACGCGCCTGCGTCGCTACGGCCTGCGCATTCGTCCGGATATCGATTTCGAGGTGGTCAACCCCGAGGGCGACCCGCGCTACCGCGACTACGTCGAGGACTATTTCGCCCTCGTCGGCCGTCTCGGTGTCATTCCGGAAGCTGCCCGCACGATCGTCCGCACCAACACCACCGTCATTGGGGCGCTTGCCGTCAAGCGCGGCGAAGCCGATGCGCTAATCTGCGGTGTCGAAGGGCGTTACAGCAAGCACCTGCGCGACGTCTCGCAGATCATCGGCAAGCGCGACGGCGTGCTCGATTTCTCGGCCCTCAGCCTGCTGATCTCGCAGCGTGGCGCCACGTTCTTCACCGACACCTATGTCAGCTACTGCCCGAGTGCCGAAGAAATCGCCCAGACCACCGTCATGGCGGCGCAGGAGATCCGGCGCTTCGGCATCACGCCACATGCCGCCCTGGTCTCGCATTCGAACTTCGGCTCGCGCGATTCCGAGAGTGCCACCAAGATGCGCCAGGCGCTTCAGCTTGTGCGCGAACTCGCGCCCGATCTGGAAGTCGATGGCGAAATGCACGGCGATTCGGCCATCTCCGAAGTGCTGCGTCAGCGCGTCATGCCCGACAGCACGCTCTCGGGCGAAGCCAACCTGTTGGTCTTCCCGAACCTGGATGCTGCCAACATCACGCTTGGCGTCGTCAAGACGATGACGGACAGCCTGCATGTCGGACCGATCCTGCTCGGCTCAGCACTGCCGGCGCACATCCTGTCGCCGTCCGTGACCTCGCGTGGCGTCGTCAACATGGCGGCACTCGCCGTCGTTGAAGCCAGCCATCCGGGCTAGCGACGCCCTCGTTTTTAAGGGCCGCCGCACCCGGCGGCCCTGTGATGCTGCCGCGACCCTGGGCAACAACCATTGTTTGCAAGGGTCGACAATCCACAGCAAATCGGCTGTCGGTTCTGGACAAAAGGTGAACCCCCAACCATTGTGGGGTTTAGCGCAAAAATCGGTGTTGTGGCATGACTGAACAACAGGCTGTCCTCGACATGCTGGAAATTCTGGAATGCGGAGGCTGTGTCGAGCCGGCCCATTTCTTTACGTTGATGCGCCGTACCTTTCGCATCGCTCATCTCCTATATCTTGAAGCTGAGCCCTATGCCGACGAGCTCAAGATCTGCCGGTTGCACCACACGTTCGGTGCCTACGCGGCCGAGCTTTATCTGACGCGGGAGCTCTACCGTATCGACCCGATCCTCAAGCTGGCGCTCGGTGGCGTCAGGCCTGTCGAATGGACGACGGCGCGCCACCGCTTTCCCGAATGCGAGCCATTGTTCAAGACGGCCGAAGAGATCGGCCTTTCCAGTGAAGGCGTCGCCCTGCCGCTGCCCTCGCCGGCCGGCCGCACCGCCTTGCTGGCCATCAACGTCAATATGTCGGCCGCGGAGTGGTCGATCTATCGGCGCAACCACTTGCGCGACTTCCAGCTCGCCGCCAACCTGTTTCATGCCGGCATGCTTGAAAACGCCGCCATGACAGGGGGGCTGAACACGCGCGATACGCGCCTCACAGGTCGCGAAACCGAGGTTCTCACCTGGTCGGCGGCCGGCAAGAGCTATTGGGAAATTGCCACCATTCTCGGCATTTCCGAACGCACCGTGCGTTTCTTCATGACCAATGCCCGCCGAAAGCTCAATGTTGTCTCCAACACGCAGGCCGTGGCCCAGGCCGTTCGCCATGCACTGATCCCGACGGTTTGACCCACCCTCAAGACGCTCCTCCTTCGCTCATCTGAAACCCCGTCTATATTTAGTGGGAAAAAACGGTTTCCGGAACTGTCGGTAGTGACAGTTTCGCCCCTGCCTGAGGACTGACAGCATCACGCCATCCCCCAAAACAAGGATGGAGAAGAAGATGATCAGGATCCTCAACGGCAGGACACGCGGACAGCACCCACAGTCCATCGACGAGATGTTCAAGCTGCGCAAGCGCGTCTTCCACGATTTCCTGAAATGGGACGTGCAGACCGATGGGGAATGGGAGATCGACAATTACGACAAGTCGAATCCGCTCTATATTCTGTCCTATTCGCCGGAGACGGGAAAACTGCGCGGATCGCTGAGATTGCTGCCGACGCTCGGCCCCAACATGCTGGACGATACGTTCCCGATCCTGCTTGGCGACAACCCTGAGATCCGCAGCGCCTCGATCTGGGAATCGAGCCGCTTCTGCATCGACCCGGAGATTTCTCAGGACCGCGCCTCCAACCAGGTGACCGTCGCCGCCGCAGAACTGATGTGCGGTGTCGGCGAACTCGGGCTGGCCTCCGGCATCAGCCATATCGTCACGGTGACCGATGTCTTCCTCGAGCGGATGTTCCGCCGCATGGGTTGCCCCGGCGAGCGCATCGCTGACCCGCACCGGATCGGCTCGGTCTATGCCGTAGCGGTCGCCTGGGAAGTGACGCCGTCGCTGCTCAGCGCCATGAAGGCCGTAGCGGCGATCGAAGGCACGGTTCTTGAACGGCCGATGTCGCTGGAGACGGCACGCGCCGCCTGATCTCTAACGCTCCTTCCGTTCCTCCCACCGGACGGAGCTGTTAACGCAATGCGAGGCTTGTCGTTGCACCGGCGGCGACAAGCCTTATGATAGGGCTGAAACAGGAAGTGCCGACAGCGACCGAACCCGGACAACAAGGGTGGCGCCGTGCGGTTGCAGGAATGGACGTTCGCCCGTGTTCCGGAACATGAAAACCCTAGCCGCGGCGACCTTGCCGCTGCTTCTGGTTCTTGCCGATCAGGCGCTGGCCTCCAGCGTGTGCGACCGCCTGAACACTCGGCTCGCCGAACTGCCCGCCGCCATCGAAACTACGGCCGATACCCGCGATTATGCGAGCGCGATTTCCCGACAGAACATCGAATTGCGCCGGGCGCGCAACGATCGCCGACGCGCCGGCTGCGGCACAGGCAGCGTCGTCGTCTTCAACGGCGGCGACCCGGATATCTGCACAGACATCAACAGTCTGATCGCCGAGATGGAAGACAATCTGCGCATCCTCAAATCGGAGCGCCAGCAGCTGATGTCAGGCGATGGAGACGATACGCGCCGGCGCATCCTCGCCGCCCTCGAGATCAACGGTTGCTATGGTGGCAGCGAGGAATTTGCGACCGCCGACCCGGACGAGCCGGAAACGTACCGCAACATCCTGCGCGATCTGCCGCCGGACGAAAGCTACGGACCAATGCTGCGGGACGGCGAAATGGGCACCTACCCGCCGGAAAGCGGCGTCTATTCCGGCACGCTTCGCACCATGTGCGTGCGCACTTGCGATGGCGCCTTCTTCCCGATCTCGTCCGAGGCAAGCCCTGTGGACTTCGCCCGCGACGAGCAGGCCTGCCGCGCCCGCTGCCCGGGTGCCGAAACAGAACTATTTTTCCACGACCTGGCGACCGAGGAGAGCGACCAGATGGTCTCCGCCTCGACGGGACGCCCCTATAAAGAACTGCCAAACGCCTTTGCCTATCGGACGCGCGGCGTCGGCAAGCCGGGCATTTGCGGTTGCCAGATTCCAAAGATCGCGACGACGCCCAAGGCTTCCAGTGGCAACACTGGCAACAGCGAATCGTCGATCATCGTCATCGAGGGCAAGAAGGAAGCGGCCGCCCCTACCGCCAAGGCGGCTGCGGAGGAGCGCCCCTACGATCCCGCCAAGAGCAAGGTGCGGGTCATCGGGCCGACGTTCCTTCCCCAGGAGGAAACGTCGATCGACCTTCGCCATCCGAAGGGTCCGGGCTACCAGCCGGTTCAGAGCAACTGATCGCAGCGTCTGCCTTTCGGCAGGTTCCCCAGCCTTCCTCGAACACCAGCTCCTCCAGCGGCAGCCGCTGGCGCCAGCCCTTAACCGCAAGTTCCGGCTCCTGGTAAAGGCGATCGACATATCCGAGGCAAAGCCAGGCGACGATCACGACATGATCGGGAATGCCGAGGATCGCCTTGATCTCATTTTCATGAAAGATACTGACCCAGCCGACACCAACGCCTTCGGCGCGCGCCGCAAGCCAGAGGTTCTGCACGGCACAGACGGTGGAATAGAGATCCATCTGCGGGTTATGGGTGCGCCCGAGAACGACCGCTCCACCGCGCGTGCGGTCGCAGGTGACGCAGATGCTCAAGGGTGCCTTGCGGATCCCCTCCAGCTTCAGGGAGCGGTATTTCGCTTGGCGGTCGCCATCGAACATCAATGCCGCTTCGTCGTTGGCGCGGGAAAAGGCCTGCCATACCCGCTCGCGGGTTTCGGCCTGCCGGACCACGACGAAATTCCACGGTTGCATGAAACCCACCGATGGCGCCCGGTGCGCAGCATTGAGCAGGCGCATCACCACATCGTCAGGCAAGGGTTCGGCCAGGAACTGATCCCGCACGTCCCGGCGCGTTTCGATGGCTCGATAGACGGCTTCGCGCTCGTCGGATGAAAAGGCCTCTGCAGCCGCAAGGCCGCCATTAGCGTCAGTCAGCATCGTTCGATCCCCAACAATGCACAACCTTCCGCCGTCCGCGCGGATATCGGTCTATCTTGCCAGGCCGGTCTTCTGACTTCGGATCAACCGGCCGCCTCACCTTCCCAGATCACATGAAGATCCAGTGGCAAGATCTTGAGCAAGCTCAAAATCCCTAGAGGCAGTCGTCCCCGTCACAGCGTTGGGCACGTTCCGGAATAACACCGGATTCCCGATTCTCCCGCGTTGCGGGCACCTGACGGCGTCATAAGGGCACAGCCCACAGGGAATGACAAGCAAGTCCGGCGTCGCTTGCCGGTCACTCCACAGGGCCTCGCGACAGCGTCAGATGTCAGAGCGGCGCGACCGGATGCGGCGAGCCGTCATAGCCGCCCCACACCGACTGGTCGAAGCAGATGACCGACCCCGTCATCAGGCCGGACTCATCCGACGAGAGATAGGCGCAGGCACGCGCGACTTCCTTGGGGTCGACAAGCCGACCGAAGGGTTGGCTGGCGGCCGCCTTTTCGAGCCAGTCGTCTGCCGCCCCATGAAATTCGCGCTGGATGCGGTCTTCCCCTTCGGACGCCATCCAGCCGATATTGAGGCCATTGACGCGAATGCGGTTGCGCAGCAGCGCATAGGAGGTGTTCTTGGTCAGCGTCTCCAGCGCCCCCTTCGACGAGCAATAGGCGGCGATAAACGGCTGACCGGCCATCGCCGACATCGAGCCAATATTGACGATGGTGCCCTGCGTGCCCTCCCGCCGCATCAGCTTTACCGCTTCCTGCATCAGGAAGAACGGTGCGCGCACATTGACAGCGAACATCCGGTCGAACAGTTCGGGGCTGGTGTCCAGGATGGTGCCGCGATCGGTGATCGCCGCCGCATTGACCAGCGCATCGACGCGCCCGAATGTGGCGTCGCAGGCGCTGACGACCTTGCGCGCGTCCTCGACCTTTTCGAGGTCTGCCTCGACATAAAGTACCTGCGCGCCGGTTGCCTTGCGGATCTGCTCGGCCTTCGCTTCGCCCTTGGCAACGTTGCGTCCACAGATGACGACACCTTTAGCCCCACGTTCCGCAAACAGGTTGGCGATCGTTGCGCCCAGCCCCTGCGTCCCGCCGGTGACGATGGCGATCTTGCCGTCGAGACGGCCATATTGCTCGGTCATGAAAGTCCTCCCAGAATTGAAAGTGAGATGAAAACAGGGCGACCGGCCCCCGCCGCAGAACGCCGGGGACCGGAAAGATCGATTCTGCCGTTCAGCTCAGCTTGCGCTGTGCCTGCTCGCCAAGCGCGCTTCTGAAATCCGCATCGCTCCACCTGCCTGCCAGCGCCTCATGCATCAGTTGCGCCTGGGTCTTCGGCGCGAGACCGCCCAGCGGCGGATCGCGATCGAGATTGGTCGGGAAGGAATAGCCCTCGGCACAGGACGCAATCGCATTGGCCGCCTCATCGGCCGAAAGCGTGCCGGATGCCACGAGTGCGGTCAGCGCCGGGTAGAGGGCTGCACTCATCCTGGCGCGATCGACGGTCTCCATCGCCCTCCCGAAGGCCGAGGAGACCTGGAGCAGGTTGGCGACGCGCTTGATATCAGTCGAATGATTGCTGCCGGCCGCATGGAAGAGAGCCGGGTTGAAGAAGACGACATCGCCCTTTTCCAACGGCAGCTGCACGTGATGCTGGTCGAAATAGGCCCGGAACTCCGGACGTTTCAACGCGAGATAGCCGGGCACGTAGGTCTGGCTATAGGGAAGGAAAAGCGTTGGACCGCTCTCGATCGGCATGTCGCAATGGGCAACGGCACCTTGCAACGTCAGCACCGGCGACAGCCTGTGCACATGAACAGGATACTGCTCGATGACATCAGAGGTCTGGAATCCCAGATGATAGTCGCGATGGGCCGCCTGCGACGCGCCGCCGGGATTGACGCGATTGACCTGCGCCGTCAGCTGGTAGTTCGGACCAAGCCAGGCTTCGCTGACGAGCGCGATGATGGCGTTGGCGTAATAGGCGGCAAAGTTCTCAGGGCTTTTCAGGCAGTGTTTTTCGAGCGAATTCCAGATCCTGTCGTTAGCGCCGGGCTTGGCAAAGTGGTCGCCGCCGCCACTGTTGGTGCGGTGTTGCTCGTCGATGATGGCGTCAAAGATGCCGCTGGCCGCATCGATGACTGATGTGTCGGCATAGGCGTGCTTGAACACCGCCACCCCGGGCCCGGTTGCCAGCACCTCGCAGATTTCGGCCAGGGCAGCGCGGCGCCCCTCGGTCGTGGCGCAGGCGGCAACCAGGCTGGCGCTGTCATAGATCAGCACATTTTTCTCGCAGGCGAGCGCGTGTGGATAATCAGCAAGGTTCGTCTGCCGCTCCACCTCCGCACGGAACGCCTCGATGTCGCAGGCATCCTCGCTCAGCCACACACGGTCGAGGCGCTGGCGCGCCCTGTTGTCGGTCTTCATCTCGTTCCTCCTCAGAAACTTTCGATGTCCCGACTATAGGCGGCGTGAGATCGTGATATAGAGCAGGAATCCATCAAAAAACCATCAGGAGAGTTCGTCGTTGGCACATCCGTTTCTGGTCAAGGATATCGCCTTTCAGGCGGGACTCAGCACCGCGACCGTCGACCGCGTCCTGAATGAACGTCCCGGCGTGCGCCGGCAGACGGCAGCCCGCGTGCGAGCCGCCATCCGCGAGCTGGAGAAGCAGCAATCGGGATCGGAGATGCAAGGCCAGAAGCGCGCGATCGATATCGTGATGGAGGCGCCGGAGCGCTTCACCGAGGCGGTCAGGCAGGCGTTCGAAACCGAGGCGCCGACCTTCATGCCGACCACGTTTCGCTGCCGGTTCCATTTTGCCGAGATCATGCGGCCGCACGACATCGCGCAGCTGCTCGACCGCGTCCGCCTGCGTGGGACCGACGGCGTCGTGTTGAAGGCACCTGATGTGCCCGAAATCGTTGGCGCCGTCGCCCGCCTCGAACAGGCGGGAATTGCGGTCGTCGCGCTTGTCACCGATCTGCCGAACTCGGCGCGCACCGCCTATGCCGGGGCCGACAACCGCGCGGCCGGCGAGACGGCGGCCTATCTCGTGGGCGAACGGTTCGCCGGGCAGGCAGCAACCGTGCTCGTGACGATTTCGAGCAGCCGTTTTCGTGGCGAGGAGGAACGCGAAATCGGCTTTCGCCGGGTGCTCCGCGAGCACTATCCGGCGATCCGCATCGTCGAGATCAGCGAAGGCTACGGCAAGGACGCCGAAACCGGTGTTCTTGCAGCAAGAGCGCTTGCGACAGACGCCGACATCAATGCCGCCTATTCGATCGGCGGCGGCAACCGCGCCGTGCTGGCCGCCTTCGAGCGCCTCGGCCGCGACTGCAGCCTGTTCATCGCTCATGACCTCGACCAGGACAATCTGGCGCTGCTGCGCCAACGCCGGATCCATTTCGTCCTGCATCATGACTTGCGCAGCGACGCCCGCATGACTTTTCGCGCTATTCTCGCACGACGGAGCGGCGCCGGGCAAAAGCTGGGCGGAAGCCGACTGTCGGCCGTCGAGGTGATTACACCCTACAACGTGCCCATCATTTGAAAGGCGGGCCCCGCGACGACACGGGGCCGGTCTCTCACTCCGGCAAAAGCACGATCTTTCCGGAAAAGCTGCGGTCTTCGAGCCGCGCATGGGCTGCCGCACCGTCCGACAGTGCGAAGGTCTCGATGCGCGGACGTTCGATGATACCAGCGCGCAGGGCCTGGAACAGACGCTCTGCCCGGCTTAGCCGTTGCTGCCGGTCTGTCAGAAAATCCCAGAGATCGCCGCCAACGACGGTTTTCGAATTTTCCATGAGATAGCGCGGATCGACCAGCGGCGCCGGCCCACCCGCCATGCCGAATGTCACCAGCGTGCCGCGCGAGCGCACCGCCGAGAGACTGTCGAGCAAGGTTATGCCGACCGAATCATAGGCGACATTGACCCCACCGGCGCTCAAGGTGCGCACCTTGTCCGGCCAGCCCTCGTCATATCCGAGCGCATGGGCAGCACCGGCGGCCTTGGCAAGGGCCTGCTTTTCCAGCGTCGAGGCCATGGCGATGACGCTTGCGCCCCGCGCGATGGCGAGCCGGATCAGCAATTGCCCAACGCCACCGCCTGCCGCCTGGACAAGAACCGTGTCACCGGCCCGGACGCTATAGCTGTCCTCAACCAGATACTGCGCCGTCAGCCCCTGCAGCAGGAGCGCTGCCGCCGCCTCGAAGCCGATATCAACAGGAAGCGGAATCGCCCGCTCCAAAGGCACGGTCACCCGCGTTGCATTGGCAAACGGCACGTCGGCAAACCCTATCCTGTCGCCGAGGGCGATGCCTTCAACGCCTTCACCGACCGCGATGACCTCACCGGCCCCTTCATAGCCGGCAATAAAGGGTGCCTTGCCGGCGAGCACATAATTGCCCTTGCGCCGGTAGATATCGGCGAAGTTCAGCCCGATCGCCCGCATGGCGAGCTGGATGTGGCCGGGCGGCACGGCCGGGTCGGCAACCTCGCGGTAGCTCAGCACCTCGGGCCCACCGAACGAGTCGAACACCAATGCATGCATGATCACTTCCCCCTATCGGATGAGCGTACGGACGAATTCGTCGCCGAGCCCGACGGACTTACAGTGTGCCGCATACCGATCGAGCCTGACGAGCACATCGTCATACCCTTCGGCGTTGCCGTCCTCGTCGAGATAGACCAGGGGGCCGAACACATGGAACAGCGCCTTCATATGCCCGGCCTCCGGATGCACGTAGAGCGTATGAATGTCTCCCGCCGGCTCGAAGATGAAGGTGCCGCGTCGTGCTATCCAGTCGCGCTCACGATACCCCCAAGTGCCCTCGAGCGTCCAACCGGTAACCGGATTGGAATGGCGATGCCGCTCGATCGTGCCGGCTCCCTTCGCCTTGAAGAGGCTGACCCAGCTCCCGCCGCGCACGTCAAACAGCAAGGGCAAGGAAAAGGCACTGTCGCCAAATGGCAGCCATCGCCGCTCGTCGGCCTCCGCATCGGCAACGAGCAGCTCGTCTACTCCATATCTGCTTTCGGCAATGTTGATCACAGTCCATCCTCCCGTTAACTTCAACAATTGGGAATTATCTACTATAGTGGATTTCGTCAACAGAATTGAGAATCGTCGATTTTGCCTCTATCTGTTGCGCGAGGAGACGCCATGCCGAAGCTGACCATCACCCGCCGCCCCGCCGAACAGAGATTGCGCACGACTGAGGAGCGTCCGGCCGAACTCGGTGCAAGGGTCAAGGAGCTCAGAATCGCGCGCGACTGGACACTAGAAGAGGCGAGCCAGCATATCGGCCTGTCGCGTTCGGCCCTGTCGAAGATTGAGCGCAACGAGATGTCACCGACGTTCCACGCCATGCAGAAGTTGGCAGCTGGATTCTCGCTCGACCTCCTGAGTTTTCTCGCCTCCGGCGAGGCAAGCCCGCCTGCCGGTCGGCGCAGCATCACCCGACAGGACGATGGTACCCGCCACGAAACGCCGAACTATGGTCTGCGGCTGTTGATGGAAGAGGTCCGCAACACCGCCTTCATGGCGGTGGAGGTTCTGGTCAGAGCACGATCGCTCGACCAGTTCCCGGATTGGGACCGGCATGACGACGAGGACTTCATGTATGTTCTCGAAGGCGATATCACGCTCTACACCGAACACTACGCGCCAGCCGTGCTGAAATCCGGCGACGCCGTCTACTTCGATGCGCGCCTTGGCCACGCCTGCATATCGACCAGCGACAACGATGCCCGGCTGTTGTGGGTGACCGCTCCGCTTGGCGGGCGCTTCAGCCGTTCAGACGATGACCATGCCGATGGAACGGCGTCGGCCTGACAGCTCAGCCGGTATGGCGCCTGTCAGCCTCATCGTCCGGCGCATCGTTGTTTTCCGTCGAAAGGTCGTCGGCCGTCTGGACGCGGTTGCGTCCCCGTCGCTTGGCCAGATAGAGCGCCTCGTCGGCTACAGCCAGCAACGACCGAGCAGTACGGCCATGCCTCGGCGCAAAGGCCACACCAATGCTACCGCCGATACGCAGCACCTGCCCCTCGAACTCGATTGGCGTCTGCGCATCGTTGACGAGACCGGTGGCAAGTTCGGACGCATCCTTGCCGGTTGACCGCAGGATGACGGCAAATTCATCGCCGCCAAGGCGGGCAACAGTTCCGCGCGCACCAACCCGCAGGCGGTAACGTTCGGCCATCGTCACCAAGACTGCGTCACCCGCCGCATGGCCGTGCTCATCGTTGACGGCCTTGAACTCGTCGAGATCGGCAAAGATCAGCGCGAATGGACGTTTTTTGACGTCGAGCAGGGCCGCAGCGAGCACTTCGTCGAAGCCGCTGCGATTGAGCAGCCCGGTGAGACGATCGTGTTTCGCCATGTGGCGGTTTCGCGCCTCGCTCTGCTGCAGGGCGGAAAAGACGGAGGAGAACCTGAGGGCCACAAACGCCATCAGCGGGGTAGCCGCGATCGCGATGACGATGACGCTCGGCAGGATTTCCGCGCGGACGAAGCCGCCGGGCGATTTGGGCGTCCAGGCGACGACAAGGCATGAGACATCAGCGCAGCGACCGGCGGAGACGTGCACGCCGTCGGCCGGCCGCTGTGACAATGGCACGAAAGCGAGGCCGGTTACGCCAAGCTTTGCCTCGATTTCGCGCAGCGACCGCGCCGTCAGCGGGCGAACCGAAACCATGAACACCGGCTTGCGGCGTTCGGCCGGCAGCTGCAGCGTTTCCGGGATGACGGCCTGAACGACGGCTATGCTCATCTGGCCCTCGATCTGGCGCATATCCACGGCATGAATGCCGGGCACGATCGGCGTGACCGATTGCCGATCAGGCTGGGGGATATCGAGCGTATAGGTGCCGTTGTTGTTTCTCAACGCGTTGTCGTAGCGGCGTCGGGCTTCGTCGAGCAGATCTTCGACGTCGTGAAGCGGGGCATCGGCCGCCTCCGCCGGCACGACCAGCCCATCCTTCACCGCGGTCGAGACATGCCCGTCGGCATCGCTGACGATCAGCCAGGAAAAGCCGTAGTCCTCCCACAGCCAACCCGCCAATTCCGGGGCCACAAAGGTATCGCTCAGCCGTCCGGCCGCAAGTTCCGCATAGGTCGCATTCCAGAAGGAAACCTGGGCCTGAAACTGGACGGCGGCTTCCATCTGGTGCCGCAATTCGTTTGCCACCAGCCGGCGTTCCGCCGAAAGACCGAAGCGATCGGCCTCGACGACGGAGCGGTTGAGAACGAAGATGAGGCTGGCGATCGTCAGGATCGCGACCAGGGTACAGGCCGCATGGATCGCCCACACCGCCCTGTTGCGCTTCGGTTGCCGAAACTTTTGCTCGATCACGCCAGCGCCCCCTCACCGGACCAGCCGTCAAAGGCGAGGGGTGGCACCGGTCAGACGCCACCCTAAAGATCAAAGCAGAAATTTAGTTTAAGCAAGCTGGTATTTGAAAGCCTTAAAGACTTCAACCGCCTAGTAAAGCCGACAATCACCAGTCGTGCGACTGTTAGTTGGACTGCACAGCCGGACGCAACAAGGAGACGATTTCGTCGTCGCCTTCGTCGCGCGCCAGGTCGCGGATCGACCTCGTACCAGTACCATCACGCAGGTTGGCGTTCGCGCCTTTTTCGAGCAACAGCTTCACCACGGATGGCCTCCTGTTGACGACAGCGATAGCGAGCGGCGTCATCCAGTCGCTCTGCGGGTTTGGCCGCCCACGCCCACGGAACTGACCGAAGGGGATGTCGAGCAACTCCGGCTTTTCATTGACGATCTCGAGCACCCGCTCTCCCTTGTCGAAGGCAGCGGCCGCAAACAGGTCGAGCGGCTGTGTCTCGAGGAAGCGCACCATATCGGCCTTGCCGTTGTATTCGGCCCAGCCGATCGGCGGTGCGTGATGATACGGGTCGCGCGCCATGGTGTTGGCACCATGCGCGATCAGCAGCTTCGCCATCTCGATATGCCCGTGCAATGCCGCCTCGTGCAGCGGTGTGCGCGACGTCATGCGGTTGACGTCGAAGCCGAGCGACAGCATCAGCGCCACCTGGGCCGGCTGGGCTTCACCCGCAGCCTCATGCAGGATCGCCGGATGGGCCGCCTGCGTGCGCGAAACAAGCGCCGCATCCCCGGCTGCCAGCGCCTTTGCCGCCGTCGCATTTCCCTCACCGATCGCCCGCGCGAGGCGATCGACATCGGTGAGTTCCGCGACCGTGGCGCCATGGGCCACCAGATAGCCGGCAAGGGTCGGATCACCGCCGAGCTCGGCCCATTGGTAGGGCGTGCGACCTTTCACGACGCGGTTTACGTCGGCCCCATGCTCGACCAGCAGCCGCACACGGTCCGTCATCTTCTTTTCCAGCGCCCAGGCAAGTTGATAGTCGAAGACCCTTTCGCTGTTCTCGATCAACTGACCGTCTTCGCGGACAAGCCAGTTGTTCCTGTCCTTTGCGCTTAGCCCATACCGCAACAAAAGACCGATGCAGGTGTTATCGGGCTCGAACATGCGGTTATAGAGCGCCTGGCTATCATTGGCCGTAGCGCCGGCCTTAAGCAGGAGTTCGGCAAAGGCGACGCAATCCGGATGTTCTGGCTGACGCTCTTTGCCCGCCTCGCCCTGGCCGAAGACGCCCGTCAGCGCGGTAAAACGATATTGCCCGTCGTCCATCCAGAAGGCATTGGCATCGGCGCCACACGCAATGAGCCGTTCAGCCGCTGCAAGGGAAGATCTGCCGGGAACGCGGGCATAGGCCGCGTAGAGCAGAGGCTCCCAATCGTAAGGCCCACCACGCTTGCCGGAGAGTTTCGGATCCGTGTCGAGCCAACGGTCGATGGCGTCGCCATCGCCAAGAGCGGCTGCTACATGGATGCTTTCACGGGCAATTTCTGGATGCTCGTCGAGCAAGGCTTTCGCCTGGGCATATCGCTCCGGGTCCGCAGCGATGTCGCCGAAATAGGACACGGTCGCCAATGCGAGGAAGCGATTGGCAAGCTGTTCGGTGGCGGGCTTGCCGCCCTGAGCGCGTTCGAGATGCGTTTTCAATCGGGTCCAGCTGGAGAAGCCGAACTCCCGGGCGATGACCAGTTGGGCATCCTGCAGGCCGATTGTGGCCGGCTCGGAGAAATAGGACAGCGCCCGCTGGCGTGCCGCGGCATCGCCAGCCTTCAGGGCTTTGTGAAAAGCCTTGGCCTGCTTGCGGATGGAATAGAGGGTAGCGTTCGCGGAAAGATCGCGCGTGATCATGAAAGACCTCCTTTCATTCACGTCCGGTATCCGCGCCCACAGACTGAAAAGAGGTGTGGCAACCAAGTCCAGTGAAACAGGTGGGTCTGGCCCTTCCCGCGGATCGGGTGCGCCCTGCGAACGACACGATCGCTAGCACGCAGCCGATATTCTTGTCCACTGCATGTTTCCTTAAATCCTATCCGATTTAAGGATAAAACATGCAGCAATTCAAAGTGCTACAGCGACCTTTGCGCGTCTGATAAGACGCGCGGCGCTGTAGGCTTCTCAGCTTTCCGGTTCGTAGCGAACGAAAGCAAAGCGATCCCCCTTGGGCGACCAGTTGGGAACATTCATCGTGCCCTGCCCGCCGAAGAGCTCGAACAGCTCGCGCGCGTTGCTGCCATCCATCTCCATCAATCGCAGACGGACGTTCAGGTCCCGCGGATGATCGAAGACATCGCCGTCATAGGAGAGAACCAGAAGGTGTCTTCCGTCGGGCGACGGATGCGGGAACCAGTCGCCATAGGGGCTGTCGGTCACGCGCTCAACGTCGGTGCCGTCGGGACGAACGCGCCAGATCTGCATGCGGCCAGTGCGGCTGGAGTTGAAGTAGATCCACGCTCCATCCGGCGACCAGTCCGGCCCGTCGTTGCGGCCTTCGCCCTGCGTCAGTCGCCGCTCTTCGCCGCCTTCGACCGAGATCGTATAGATATCGAAGACCTGATCACGAATACCGCAATAGGTCAGTGCGCCGCCATCCGGCGACCAGCCGTGCCAGTAGGACGGGAGGTTGGGGGTGACAAGCCGCGGAGTGCCGCCAGAAGCCGGCAGCAGGTAGATCGCCGACTTGCCGAACTCGGTCTTGTCGCTGATCGCAATCGTGCTGCCATCAGGCGAAATGCCGTGGTCATTGTTGCAGAGATGGGCAAAGCCGGTTTCGATCTCGACCGGCTCCGAGCCGTCGAAGGCCAGCCGGTAAAGCCGGCCGTCGCCATTGATGATGAGATATCGCCCGTCCGGAGACCAATTCGGCGCCTCGACCAGCCGCTCCGTCTGCCAGACGACGCGAGTCTCGGCGGTAACGATGTCATAGGTTTCGATGGAACTGCGCATACGCTTCTCCTGCCGCAACCGCAGCTATTTGCTTTCTTCGCCCCGTGGCAGCACCGCCAAGACTTTGGCGCAGATCGACCGCATCAAGATGACGCTGCGCTGGTCTTGCCAGGTCGAGACCAAGCCCCAGGCCAGCAGCAGAAGAATGCAGACGAAGGCGACGCCGACGGTGACGAGACTACCGGTCGCAAGACCATAGACACCGAACACGGCCGGCGTCGCGAAACAGGCGATCTGCGCCGAAAGCTGCCCACCGGCAGAAACGTCGCTCAGCGACCACAGCCGGATCAGCCGGATTTCCTCCTCGGTGAACTCCGGCTGGCTTTCCTTGCCGTCCCGCCCTTCGGGGATGCGCTCACCGTCTATCCCCGATCGCGGAACCGGTTGGTGATTGGATAGCGCCGATCGCGGCCAAAATTCTTCTTGGTGATCTTCACGCCGGGCGCCGACTGTCGGCGCTTGTATTCGGCGATATAGAGCAGATGTTCGATGCGGTGTACCGTTGTCTCGTCATGACCACGAGCAACGATCTCCTCCGTGCTCATCTCCTTTTCGACGAGGCACTCCAGAATGTCATCGAGCACCGGATAGGGCGGCAGTGAATCCTGGTCCGTCTGGTTGGGGCGAAGCTCGGCCGACGGCGCCTTGTCGATGATGTTTTGCGGGATGACCACGCCGGATGGACCGAGCGCGCCCGGCGGCACGGTGGTGTTGCGCCAGCGCGAGATGCCATAGACCTCCATCTTGTAGAGGTCCTTGATCGGATTGAAGCCGCCGTTCATATCGCCATAGAGCGTGGCGTAGCCGACCGACATTTCCGACTTGTTGCCGGTGGTGACCACCATCGAGCCGAACTTGTTGGAGACGGCCATCAGGATCGTGCCGCGCGTGCGGCTCTGCAGGTTTTCCTCGGTGATGCCCGATTCCGTGCCCTCGAACATATCGGCCAGCGCGCCGAGAAATCCTTCGACCGGCTCTTCGATCGGCACGATATCGTAGCGGCAGCCGAGCGCTTCGGCGCAATCCTTGGCGTCCTTCAGCGAGTCCTTCGAGGTGTAGCGGTAAGGCAGCATGATCGTGCGTACCCGTTCCTCGCCGAGCGCATCAACGGCAAGTGCTGCGCAGATCGCCGAGTCGATGCCGCCGGACAGGCCGAGCACGACGTTCTTGAAACCGTTCTTGTTGACGTAGTCGCGGAAGCCGAGCATGCAGGCGCGATAGTCTGCCTCCTCCCGCTCCGGCAGGCGCGATTGCAGGCCGCCGGCACAGTGCCAGCCATTGTCGCCCTTTTTCCATTCGACGATCGACAGCGCCTCCTCGAACTGGCTCATCTGGAAGGCGAGCGACTTGTCCGTGTTGAAGGCGAAGCTCGCGCCGTCGAACACCAGTTCATCCTGACCGCCGAGCTGGTTGGCATAGATCATCGGCAGGCCGGTCTCTATCACCTGCTTGAGCACGACCTGATGGCGCACGTCCACCTTGCCGCGATGATAGGGCGAGCCGTTCGGTGACAGCAGGATTTCGGCGCCGCTTTCCGCCAGTGTCTCGCACACACCAAGATCGCCCCAGATGTCCTCGCAGATCGGGATACCAATGCGAATGCCGCGGAAATTGACCGGCCCTGGCATCTCGCCCTGGTCGAACACCCGCTTCTCGTCGAACTCGCCGTAATTCGGCAGATCGACCTTGTCGCGTACCGCAATGATCTTGCCGCCATCGAGCACGGCGACGGCATTGTGGCGCCCGGTCTTGGCCAGGCGCGGGAAGCCGATAATGACGCCCGGGCCGCCGTCGGCGGTCTCCTCGGCCAACTTTTCCACCGCCTGTAAACAGGCCTTGAGAAAAGCAGGCTTGAGAACCAGATCCTCCGGCGGATAGCCGGAAATGAAGAGCTCGGTGAGCAGCAGGAGGTCGGCGCCCTGGCGCGCCGCATCGGCGCGCGCCTCACGCGCTTTCGCCAGGTTTCCGGCGATATCGCCGACGGTCGGATTGAGCTGGGCGATTGCGATACGAAGCAGGGTGGGAGCGGCTTTGTGAGCGGTCATGAGCGGGCCTGTCGGTCTGTTCTCGAACGAATGCGTCTGACTTTCGCCCCGATCTTTAGCGCAATCCGCGCGAAAATGCCCACAGCCAATCGCCGCGAAGCGAAAAATTCCAAAAAATTCTGCGTTTCCGGTTTGTTATCGGCGCCGGCTCGCGCGTCCTCACGTCACGAAAACCTGTTTCCAAACACCCTGAACAAGTCATTCATCCCCTGTTCAAAATGACAGTCGTATGACAGCTACACGACACATTGATGAAATTGGAGAAGACGTTGGCCAATATCGATTCAGCCGTAGCGAGGAGATCACGAGTCTACGCTGGTAGACCCGGATTTGCCGCGCGGCACGCCAAGACGCTGACCTCCGCACGCAGTGCATTGTTCTCGCTGTCGATCGCGGCAGCCCTCGTTTTTGCAGTCGAGTTGATCGTGCGCCAGTCCATGGCCGACACGGTCGCCTACTTCCTCGATCCGACGCGCCCCGCATGGACCACCATCGGTGCATTCTTCCTGATCCTTCTCGCCATCGATGGCGTTTTCGGCCGCGAACACAAGTCCGCCGTGGTGCTCGCGCCGCTGGCGATCATACCGGCCATCATCTGCCAGCAGAAGCAGGTCTTTCTCTCCGACCCGCTCTATCCGACCGACTTCCTCTTTGGCCGCCAGATCCTCGAATTGATGCCTGTGCTTGTCAAGGATCGTCCGTGGACGGCCGTCGGCATCGTTGTCGGCCTCATCGCAGCCGTTACAACCATCGGCCTGTTGCTGCGTTACGCCTGGCGCAACTTCCCCAAGCTGACACGCCGCGAGCGCATCGCTCGCGCAGCTTTTGCGCTGCCGCTGCTCTTCGCCTTCTGGCACATCATGGATTACAACCAGTTCTCCTGGATCCGTGATCGCCTGAAGGTCATCCCGATCATGTGGGACCAGACCGAAAACTATCGTCACAACGGCTTTGCGCTGGCGTTTGCGATCAATCTGCCGATGGCCAACGTCAACGCGCCCGCCGGCTACATGGCCGATGCGATCGATCGCATCCCGGTCAAGCCGCTGCCGGCCGGCACCTCCCACCGCAGCAAGCCCGACGTCATCGTGCTGATGAGCGAATCCTTCTGGGATCCGACCCGTCTGCCGAACGTCAAGCTTTCGCCCGACCCGATGCCGACGATCCGCGAAATGCAATCTGGCAACGTGTTCTCGCCAGAGTTCGGCGGCATGACGGCCAATGTCGAATTCGAAGCGCTGACCGGCTTTTCGAATGCCTTCCTGCCCTATGGCAGCATTCCGTACCAACAGTACATCCGCAATCCGATCCCCTCGCTTGCCACCTTCTTCCGTGGCGAGGGTTACGTTTCGCGTGCCATCCATCCGTTCCAGAGCTGGTTCTGGAACCGCACCGCCGTCTACAAGGCCTTCGGCTTCGACACCTTCAAGTCGGAGGAGAATATGCCGCCGATGCAGAAGCGCGGCATTTTCGCCTCGGACGAATCCCTGACCAAGGAGATCATCCGCCAGGCGGACGCCATGGATGACCCCTTCTTCTTCTTCGCGGTAACGCTGCAGGGCCATGGCCCCTATGAGCCGAACCGCTATGCCAAGAATACCATCAAGGTCGAAGGCAACCTGCCGGAGAGCGATCGCCAGGTGCTTGAAACCTACGCCCAGGGCGTCAAGGAAGCCGACGAGAGCCTGAAGAAGCTGATGGACTGGGCCAAGCAACGTGACCGCGAAACCATCATCGTGCTCTTCGGCGACCACCTGCCGCCGTTGAACACGGTCTACACCAACACCGGTTTCATGAAGGGCGTGACCGCGGAGCGCAAGGGCTCGAAGGACCAGATGAAGGCGCAGCACGAAACTCCGCTCGTCGTCTGGTCGAACAAGACGGGTCCGAAGAAGAATGTCGGCACGATCAGCCCGGCCTTCCTTTCCTACCAGATCCTCAAGCAGTCCGGCTACGAGCATCCCTACTATACCGGCTTCCTCGGCAAGGTGCACGACCAGTACCGCGTCGTCGACCGCTACATGCTGATCCGCAAGAACGGCAAGGATGTCGCCGAATGGTCTCGTCAGCCGAAGGTCCCGGCCCTGCTGCGCGACTATCGCTTCCTCCAGCACGACATGATGTTCGGCAAGCGCTACTCGACCGACCGCTTCTTCAAGTCGCACGCGGATCTCTACGCCGCAGGCTTCTAAACCACACCCGCACACGTTCGTGCGACATCACTGGCCTCTGAACAGAGCCGGACGGTAAACCGCCCGGCTCTGTGCACTTTCTCATCTATCCCGTTGATTTCCTCGTCGAAGTGGTGCGCTTAAGCGCGTCGCGATCTTTCCGATTCGCTCACTGCGCTTTAGGCTCTTGTTTTTTGCCCGTGTCGTTATCGCAAATCCGCCGCACACTTTTGCGCGAAACGCTTTCGATATCGTCCGATCCATTTCCGGAGATAGCCATGCCGCATTTGAACGAACTCTCGCAGCACATCTTCGGCAAACCGATGGCCGAGCTCGGCGAAATCGAGCGCCGCATCCTGACCCGCGCCAAGGAACGACGCACCGTTGCAACCGACACCAATGCCGCGTTCAGCGCCGAGCTGTCCGTCGGCGACCGGCTCGCCGACGCCATTGCCAGGATTGGCGGCTCCTGGGGGTTCATTCTCAGCTTTTGCGGCTTTCTCGTCGTCTGGGTGATCATCAACACCGTCTTGCTGGTGACCGGGGCCTTCGATCCCTACCCCTTCATCTTCCTCAACCTGCTGCTTTCGATGCTGGCGGCGCTGCAGGCGCCGGTCATCATGATGTCCCAGAACCGGCAGGCCGAGCGCGATCGCTTCGCTGCGGCAAAGGACTATGAGGTCAATCTGAAGTCGGAAGTCGAGTTGATCGCCCTGCACCACAAGGTGGACGATGTGCTACTGCGCGAGATCGCCGAGCTGAGGACCGACATCGCCAATCTTAACCGCCAGCTTTCCCAGTATCGGCACATACCCGACAATGAATAGACACCGGACAAGCCACTAAAGCGCGCAAGAATCTGCAAGATTCCTAATTCAATCACAAATAATAGGCTATTTCTGACTATTGAAACAACCTATTAGCGTATCGAAAAATTAACACTTGGGGAGCACCGTCAAGGCGCAGGGACAGAGAAAAAGCAGTCACGGTTCGGTCGGAGTTGCTGATATGTCCAAAATAACGCGCCTGTTCGGCAGCCGCGATGGCGCTGCCGCAATTGAATTTGCAATCATCGCCCCTCTATTCTTTCTATGTGTGTTGACGTTGATCGCCTACGGCATCTACCTCAGCGCGGCCCACTCCATTCAGCAGATAGCCGCCGACGCAGCGCGCACCGCCATTGCCGGACTTTCCGAAGGCGAGCGAGAACGCCTTGCCACGGACTACATCCAGCGCACGACCATGGACCAAGCCTTCATCAAGCCGTCCCGTATGACGGTCACCGTCAAGGACGATGCTGGTAACGCCAACCAGTTTACCGTGAGGATCAAGTACGACGCCGGCGATCTCCCGATCTTCAACATGTTCACTTTCGCCATGCCGAGCGAAAATATCGAGCGCTTCGCTACGATCCGTTTGGGAGGTATCTGATATGGGTTTGAAAGCGCCGGGAATAGCACACCTCGCCCGATCAAGAGGTGGCAACGTCGGCATATCCGCCGCTCTCGTCATGCCGCTCGTGATCGCCTCCATGGGACTTGGCATCGACTACGGTTACCTCACGGTCCAGAAGCAGGAAATGCAGTCGACCGTCGATCTTGCTGCCATCGCCGCCGCATCGAACGTCTCCTCCGCCGAGCAGGCTGTTCTCAAGTACTTCTCCAACAACCATGTCAATTTCGCTGTTGCGACGCCCTCCGGCCTGTTGACCGTCGATGGCAAGGTTCTGCCGCCCGGCGACGTCGGGACGGAAAGGTCGACGGCGTGGCAACGGTCACGCGTGGACGGTATGTCCCCGATCCGGGCGTCGCAGCCGGCCAGCGCTTCGTCAGGGATGCCGCAGGGCATAGACGGGCTTGCGGCCCTTGCCGGTATGCGCATTCGGTTGCCGATCTATGTCGAGCTTGCCCACGCAGAAGCCAAACTTGCCGACATCCGTTGCTACGGCGGCAAGCCGGAGAACGCGGCAGTCGTCGTCGACGCGGTGCCGGGCGTCGCTGAGATCGCCGTCGGTGACGTCAATCCGAAGGTGCTTTCGAGTTTCTCCTTCGACGCTCGGGTCGAGCGCGCCCGCATCGTCGATGCGCTGGCGGTCAAGATCGACGCCATCGCTCACGTCGAGGCGCAGAACCTTCAAGCGTCCCGCCTCACCTTCAGCCCCGCCGAAGTGGCCGCACGCTCGATCAAGAGCGTTTCGACCAAGGACATCCTGTCGTCGACGACGAAGACCCTGCTCAACAATCTGGACCTGAACATTCAGGTGTTGTTCCTGACGCTCGGCAGCCCGACTATCCTGCAACAGGCGCTTGCCCAGACCTTGGCCGCGGTCACGAAACCGGTGGACGATCTGCTCTACAATCTGCTGCTCCTAGTGGGGGTACGCGTGGGAGAAGCCGATGTCCGCGTCACCGGCGTCAAATGTCAGCCACCGGTACTGGTGCAGTAACAGCCTCGCGACAGCACAAAGGGACTGGCAACGGAAAATCGATTGCCGATGCTTTCGAACAAAATGACGGGTTCGCACGTTATGGGCAAGGTAGAGCTGCTACATGCAGATGGGTTGAGTAGTATCGAAGCACACGTGGCGAGGGATCGGAACCCGAGGCGTATGCGAGAGATCGTCGGGAGACGTGCGCGACAGATGCAGTTGGTTGCAAAACAGGGGGATGCTGCACCGGAGAAACCGCTCGCCTTCACGGCGGACGGATTGCTGCGCAACCCGCTCCTGCGCGAGACGCTGCAGATCAGCGCTCGCGATCTGATGGCGGTCTATGATATTTTTCCACGTGTGGCTCGTCTCGTCGCCTCCCACCAGAAATGGACGCTGACCCAGGCCGCTTACGCGCTTCATCTTGAGCGCGACCCGTCTCACCCCGATTCGGGAGTGACTGCCGCGCGGTTGTTGAAGTTCATGCGCGAGACCGGCGGCGCAAGCAGGAACACGGCAGCCGCATTCCTGTCCGAGCTGCTCGCCTACAAGCTGCTGCGCGATGTCAGAGGTGAGCGGACGAACAAGAAGGTTCGCCCACTTGAGCCGACGGAAGTCAGCGAGAGCGCCATGATGCGTTGGTTCATGAGCCAAATGGGCACGCTCGACCGCCTCGATGGCGGCAGACGTCTGGAACATGTCGAGGCCGACACCTCTGTCCTTGGACGCACGCAGCCGATCGCGGCGCGAATGCTCCTGTCCGACAAGAATTGGAGCGAGCCCCCCGAAGGCGTTGCCATCTTCGTTTGGACCGAATGCGGGGGCTTGCTGCTCGATGACCTCATGGCGCGTCCGAAAAGCCTGACGCCCGTGGACGGAAAGGTCTGGCTGGAACTCAATCTCGCCGAGCTTGCCAACCACTACACCATCTCCAACACGCACGTGCGCAGACTGTTCACCAAAGCGCAGGACACAGGTTTCATCGGCCGATCGAACGACGGCTCCCGTGGACGCTTTTGGATGAGCGCCGGACTGGTCGACGAGTATTGTCGCTGGCAGGCTATAAAGCTCGCGGCCCTGGCCAATGCCTATGAGCGAGCCACGGACGGTGCAGTCCGGTTGGCGAAATAGGTCATTTCCTTCACTAAGTGCGGCCCGGCGTCGCCGGAGGTTCGCGCGCACGGATCGCGTCATCGCCTGGCGGCCGGAAGTGGCTTGAACGGTCCTACGACCGGCCCGCTTCAAACTTCGGCAGATCGTCGTTAATGTCGTAGAAATCGCCCTTGTCGGCACAGAATATGTGATAGCCGGGTAGGAGATCCGTCGGCTTCTCAAAGGCGCCGGCCATGATCGAGACGTATTCGGCGCTATCGGATTTCCAGAACAGAGCCGAGCCGCAGTTGCGGCAAAAACCACGCTGCGCGCCATCGCTCGAACGATACCAGGTCACGTCCTCCGCCCCCTCAAGTTCCATGTCGCGATCCAGCACATTGGTCGCGGCGTAATAGAGGCCCGTCTGCTTGCGGCATTGCGTGCAATGGCAAAAGATCAACTCGCGCAGTTCGCCCCGCGTCTTGAACCGCACTGCCGCGCAAAGGCAGCTGCCGCTGTGAATATCCGACATGGTCCCCGACCTCCTGAAACGAGAAATGCCGGGCCAGCTTCGCGAGCCGGCCCGGCATTGTCAATTTCATAGCGACCGCTCGAGGTTCAGAAAATCTGAACCGTGCGGCAATGCCTCAGTATCAGCCGTTGACGACCAGCTTCTTCTCGTCGCGGCCGCCCTTCATGCGCTCGGCGAGCAGGAACGCCAATTCCAGCGCCTGGTCCGCATTGAGGCGAGGATCGCAATGGGTGTGGTAGCGATCGGCGAGATCGTCACCCGAAAGCGCACGGGCGCCGCCGGTGCATTCGGTAACGTCGTTGCCGGTCATCTCGATATGAATGCCGCCCGGGTGCGAGCCTTCCGCACGGTGGATCTGGAAGAAGCTTTCGACTTCCGACAGGATCCGCTCGAACGGGCGGGTCTTATAGTTGTTGAGCGTGATCGTGTTGCCGTGCATCGGATCGCAGGACCAGACGACCTTCTTGCCTTCGCGTTCAACCGCGCGGATGAGGCGCGGCAGGTGCTCGGCAACCTTGTCATGGCCGAAGCGGCAAATCAGCGTCAGGCGGCCGGCTTCGTTGGCCGGGTTGAGCAGATCGATCAGTTCCAGAAGGCCGTCAGCCGTCAGCGACGGGCCACACTTGAGGCCAAGCGGGTTCTTGATGCCACGGCAATATTCGATATGGGCGTGGTCCGGCTGGCGGGTACGGTCGCCGATCCAGATCATGTGGCCCGAAGTCGCATACCAGTCGCCGGAGGTGGAATCGACACGCGTCAGCGCCTGCTCGTAGCCGAGCAGCAGCGCCTCGTGGCTGGTGAAGAAATCGGTTTCGCGCAGGCTCGGATGATTTTCAGAGGTGATGCCGATCGCCTTCATGAAATCCATCGTCTCGGAAATCCGGTCGGCGAGCTTGCGGTAGCGCTCTGCCTGCGGGCTATCCTTGACGAAGCCGAGCATCCACTGATGAACGTTGTCGAGGTTGGCATAGCCACCCATCGCAAAAGCGCGCAACAGGTTGAGCGTCGCGGCGGACTGGCGGTAGGCCATGATCTGCCGTTCCGGATCCGGAACGCGTTCCGCTTCGGTGAACTCGATGCCGTTGATGATGTCGCCACGGTAGCTCGGCAGCTCGACGTCGCCCTGCTTCTCGATGTTGGAGGAGCGCGGCTTGGCGAACTGGCCAGCGATGCGACCGACCTTGACCACCGGCTGCTGAGCGCCGAACGTCAGAACGACGGCCATCTGCAGGAACGCGCGGAAGAAGTCGCGGATCGTGTCGGCCCCATGCTCGGCAAAGCTCTCGGCGCAATCGCCGCCCTGCAGCAGGAAGCCGCGGCCTTCGGCAACATTGGCAAGAGCAGTCTTCAGACGCCGCGCCTCGCCGGCAAACACCAGCGGCGGATACTTCGCGAGTTTCGCTTCCGTTGCCGCAAGAGCCGCAAGGTCCGGATAATCCGGAACCTGCTGGATGGGTTTCTGCCGCCAGCTATTCGGAGTCCAAGTCTGTGCCATTTCGATCACCTGTTGTCTGCCGCGGACGTCGGTCCGCGCGGGTCGCGCCCTGACGGTTTCGACACCGCCCGGTATTCGGAAATTTCACTGCGTCCGCGCGCCCCGCTTCAGCGCGTGGCCAAGCCTTCGCGCCCGCTCGAAGCCGGTGACTTCGCGGATGCGGGCTTATAGACGTTAAGCGATGGCTTGGAAAGGCATCCTACCAGAATTCATGGTTTCCGGCGTCAGCAAAGCAACCGCCCTGCTCAGCCGACCCGCTCGCCCTTACGCACGCGATAGGACGGCGCATACATCGTCACAAGCTCTTCCGATGCTGTCGGATGCACCGCCATCGTCCGATCGAAGTCGTCCTTGGTGCAACCGGCCTTCAGCGAAATGCCGAGCAATTGCGCCATTTCGCCGGCATCGTGCCCGAGGATGTGGGCGCCCAGCACTTTGCGGTCGGCAGCGTTGACGATCAGCTTCATGATCATCTTTTCCTTCCGGCCGGAAAGCGTCGCCTTCATCGGCCGGAACTCGGCACGATAGACTTCCAGTTCTTCGAACTGACGCGCAGCCTGCTCCTCGCTGAGGCCGACGGTGCCGATCTCCGGCTGGGAGAAGACGGCCGTGGCGATCAGGTCGTGGTCGGGCGATACCGGGTTGTTCTTGTATTCGGTCTCGATGAAGCACATTGCCTCGTGGATCGCGACCGGTGTCAGCTGGACGCGATCGGTCACGTCGCCGAGGGCATAGATGCCGGGCGCGCTCGTGCGCGAAAAGGCGTCGACGACGATCGCGCCGCGCTCATCCGTGTTCACCCCGGCGCTTTCGAGCCCGAGGCCCTTGGTGTTCGGCACGCGGCCAAGCGCCAGCATCACCTGATCGACGGCGATTTGGCCGTGTTTCATCGTCTGCGCCACGCGCTTGCCGTCGGCGTCAGTCGTGACCGACTGGATGATGTCTTCGCAAAGGATCCGGATGCCCTTCTCTTCCATCGCCGTGTGCAGGCCGCGGCGGAGATCCTGATCGAAACGCGAGAGGATTTCCTTACCGCGATAGATCAGTGTCGTTTCGACGCCGAGACCATGAAAGATATTGGCGAACTCGACAGCGATATAGCCACCGCCTGCAATCAGGATCGACTTCGGCAGTTCCGCCAGATCGAAAGCCTCATTGGAGGAAATGCAGAGTTCATGGCCCGGCAGCGCGTCATGCGGCGTCGGGTGGCCGCCGACAGCAATGACGATACGTTCGGCGGTCACGGTCTTGCCAGTGTCGAGCAGGCGAACCGTATTCGGGCCGACAAGCTCAGCCCGTGTACGCAGGATCTCCGCGCCGGCATTGGCGAGCCCCTTCTGGTAGAGGCCTTCGAGCCGCGTGATCTCCTGCTCCTTGGCAGCGACGAGCTTTTGCCAATCAAAGCGACTTTCGCCGACGGTCCAGCCGAAACCCGCCGCATCCTCGAAATGTTCCGAATATTGCGACGCGTAGACATAGAGCTTCTTCGGAACGCACCCACGGATGACACAGGTGCCGCCATAACGGAACTCTTCGGCGATCGCGACCTTCTTGCCGAGACTTGCCGCCAGCCGGCCGCTTCTGACGCCACCCGAACCGCCACCGATTACGAAGAGGTCATAGTCGAAAGCGGGCATGGGCGAACTCCTGAAGGTCGTGCAAGCTGCAATTAGGACAATTAGGGGACCGCGGACCAGGCATTTTCGCCGGCGGCACGCCCCGCTCGGGGGGCAGTCCCCCGTCGCAGGCACATATAGTGTTGCACTGCAGAAAAAGAAAAGCCCGGATTGCTCCGGGCTCCCCAAAACGTGATGTTTAGCCCAGCTGACCCGAGCTCTCTCCGACCGACCGCGGATTATTGGGCGGGCGGTGTCTCAACGGTGCCTTCAATACGTGGCGGAGCCGAAGTGCCGACCTTGGCGTCGAGCGACTTCGTGGCTTCGGTGTTGAGGTCGCGCGACACGCCGGCTGCCCAGATGTCTGCCGCCTTCAACAATTCGCGCGAAGCAATCGGGCCGTCGTTCAGAAGCTTCTTGCCGGCCGTCGACTTGTAGAACTCGGTAATGGCGTTCAGCTCTTCAAGCGTAAAGGTCTTGGCGTAGATCGTCGCGGCTTCGTTTTCGAGATCGGCGCGACGCGCTGCCAGGGTCAAAGCCTTTTCGTCGACGGTCGCGGTGATCAGCTCCTGGAAGTTCGGCGAAGCCTGGATCAGAGTATTCTTCAGACGCTCGGCGAGGTTCGGCAGAATGTTGTCGAAGTTGTTGGTCACGCCGAGTGCAGCGATGGTCGCACGCGCGGCCTTGATCTGGGCGTCGGACACGTCCTGAGCCTGAACCGGAATGGATGCAGAAAGGAGAACCGCGGTGGCTGCGAAAGTGCGGACAAGACCTGCGAGTTTGTTCATTTTTATCCATGCTCCTGTGTTTGTCGCATGCTGCCGGGGCGATTGCCGCCGCCAGGCCCGCATGTGTGGTAACCTGTTTTCTTCACCGGCCCCTGCTCCCCAGGGAGCGACGGGAACCGGCTCAAGATGCGGTCAGAATGCGTGCCTCTTCCGGTCCGGCAATAATTGCCAGCGACGCGATGCCTATGAAAAGTCCATGCTCGACCACGCCCGGAATGGCATTCAGCTCTCCCGCGAGCGCATCTGCATCAGGAATACGGCCAAAAGATGCATCAAGAATGAGGTGTCCACCGTCCGTCTTGAAGGGGCCGTCGCCTGAGTTGCGCACGGAGATGTCACCGGAAAGACCGAGACGCGAGGCCACCTTTTCGATGGCGATGCGCGTTGCCACCTGGCCGAAGGGATTGACCTCGATCGGCAGCTTGAATGCGCCGAGAACATCGACGACTTTCGATTCATCGGCGATGACAATCATGCGCTTGGAAGCGGCCGCGACGATCTTCTCGCGCAGCAATGCGCCGCCGCCGCCCTTAATCAGTCGCAACTGACCATCGACTTCGTCGGCACCATCGATCGTCAGGTCCAGTTCCGGAAGTTCGTCCAGCGACTTCAACTGCACGCCAAGCTCCAGGCACAGCCGCGCAGTACGCTCGGAGGTCGGAACGCCTTCGATGCGGAAGCCCGCAGCGACCTTCTCGGCCAGGAGCCGAACGAACTCCTCGGCAGTCGATCCCGTCCCAATGCCGAGACGCATGCCGTCTTCGACATGTTCGAGCGCCGCTGCCGCGGCTTTGATTTTCATTTGGCGGGCGTCCATACGCCAGTCGCTCCCTTTTTACCCACCGGATGTGGATGCGGTTACCCACCTTCTCCATCCGTTTTCCGCTGAGACACTTACACGCCCAAAGCTGCAAACAAAAGCCAAAATCAGGGGCCCGGCCCGGATTCCTGGTCCCTTCCCACACACACTTGCCATTGCATTCTCTTGCAACTTCGCCTACCCGAACGACAACTCTTTCCGGCTACGCGAGGTTCACCTCTTGTCTTCCCCCATTGTCGTCTTTGATCTCGACGGAACCCTTGTCGATACGGCGCCGGATCTGGTGGCGAGCCTCAACCATGCGGTGACCCAGGCCGGCGTCGAGCCGGTCACCTACCGCGACCTCACCCATCTCGTTGGCCACGGTGCCCGCGCGATGATAGAGCGGACTTTTGCGCTTCGCAACAAGCCGCTCGATGAAGAAGCGTTGGCCTGGCAGATGAAGGAGTTCGTCGACTTCTATCATGGCTCGATGCCGGGTGATTCCCTGCCTTACCCGGGCATGCTCAACGCACTCGACCGGCTGTCGGCGGCGGGCTTCAAGCTCGCAGTCTGCACCAACAAGCCGGAGATGCTGGCAAACCGGCTGCTCGAGCGCCTAGGCCTCATCGATCGCTTCGCGGCGGTTTCCGGTGGCGACACGTTCGAAATCCGCAAGCCGAATGCCGACCACCTGCTGCGCACGATCGCCAATGCCGGCGGCAGTGCCGCGCACTCGGTGATGATCGGTGACAGCCTCAACGATATTCTGGTCGCCCGAAACGCCGCGATCCCGTCGATCGCCGTGCCGTTCGGCTATTCCGACGTGCCGATCGAAAGCCTGGAGCCGACAGTGATCATCCGCCACTTCGACGAGTTGACGCCGGCGCTGGTGACAGGGCTTTTCAACGGCAAGTAAGCGCGCGGGCGCTGGGCCTGAGGTTTTGATCCGCATCTGATCGAGGATAGAGCCCACTAAGATCAATCGTCATTGGCAGCGCGCACGTAGCAGGTTCCTGCGTCGCGCCGCTTCTCGCATCGCAAAAACACGCTGCGTTCCTCTCGCGTCACCACCACCTAAACGAAAAACCCCATGGAGAAGCTCCACGGGGTCTGAAATTCTGTCGTCGAACACGGTGCCAGTGCGAGTGGCGCCATCGCCTAATTGGGACTTACCCCTCGGCCCGGCGAGCGTCGCGGGTGGCGTCGAGGGCGCGGTTCACGTACATGTCGCGCTCATACACGTCGTCGAAATACTCGATGACACCGTCCTTGTTCGGCCAGGCGGTAAAATAGGCGACGTAAACAGGAACCTTCTGCGGCACCTGCAACGCCTTGTTGCTGCCGCCGCCGATTTCCTTGCCGACATCCTCGACGCTGGTGCCAAGCACGGCCGCTGCCATCCGGCGCGGATCGGCGAGCCGCACGCAACCGTGGCTGAGTGCGCGCTGGTCACGCTTGAAGAAGCTCTTCGACGGCGTGTCGTGCATGTAGATGGCATGCGCATTCGGGAACAGGATCTTCAGTTCGCCAAGCGCGTTGTCGCTGCTCGGCGGCTGGCGCACGGCAACCGAGGCGGTCGATCCGGTCCAGTTGACGGAAGACGACGGCACTGAGCGCCCGCCTATCTCAACCTGATAGCCCATCCGATCGAGATAACCAGGGTCGTTGCGCAGCTTCGGCAGCATCTCGTTGATGATGATCGACTGCGGCACGCCCCAGTATGGATTGACCTCGACGGTCTGAATCTCATCCTGGAAGAAATAGGTCTGGTTCGCCTTTGAACCGACGACGACGCGCATCGAAAACTGCTCGGCGCCATTGTCGCTATAGGACGCGGTAAAGGCCGGCTGGTTGATGAAGACGTAGCGGTTGCCGAGCCCATCGGGAAGCCAGCGCGCCTGTTCCATCGCGACTTCGAGCTTGTTGATCTTGCTTGCCACGGTGTCGCCACCGGTCAGGAGTCGCAGCGACGCCTGACCGACGACGCCATCGGCCTTCAGGCCATTCTCCTTCTGGAACGCTTCGACGAGCAGAACCAGCTCAGGCGTGTACTCAGGGGTTCCTTGATAGGCCGCGAGCACTGCGGCGTGATCCGACTTCAGCGTCTCGGAACCCTTGATGCGGATCCCGGCGACGATGTTGGCAAGTTCCGGATTGCTTTGGCCCGGCTTCAGGAGCGTGCCCGGCGCGATCTCGACACGCTGTTCCACGCTCTTCTCTGCACGAAGGCGCTCGAGTTCAACCGACAATGCAGCGAATTGTTCGCTCTTCGGGTTCTGATCGTTGAGCAGCGTGGCAACATCGGAGCTTGCCGACATCCTATCGAGGAAGGCTGAGAGATCGACGGTCTTGCGCTTGAAATCGTGATAGCCGGAGATCTTGTTGGGATCGATGCGGCCACGCACCGTGTCCTCGACATAGGAAAGCGTTGCCGCCGACAGCGCGATTTCGAACTGAACAAGTTCCTTTTCGCGCGCGATCATATCGCCGCGGTCGAATTCATCAGCAGGCACCTGAACGGCATAATCCTGCGGATCGAGACCGACCTTTGCTGCATCGGCAAGAACGGCAATCGCCCCCTTTGCGCGCGCGTTGACACCGGTGCCGTCGATCCAGACGAAATCAGAACGCGAGCCGTAATGGGTCTCGATGGCTTTTGCCACATTCGAGGTCGTGCGAACCTCAACGTCAGGCATGAATTGACGGGCATCGGTGAGCGCCGCACGCAGCATTGGCGGCAGCGCTTCGTTGCGCACAGAACCGGTGACGACCGGATCGAGCAGCCTACCGGTATCGACCCGGCGCAGAGGTTCCGCCTTGTAGGTATAATAGCGAGGGCCGGTCACCTTCGGCAGCGGCGTGGAGACCGTCCTCTGCTGCGGCTGCCCCATGGAACCGACACCGGGCAGCGGCTGGCCGGACTGCATCTCCTGCTTCGGCGTCTTCTGTCTGCCGCCGCGGATAAGGTCCATCAACGTGATGGCCGCAGCCGGCCGCACATCGAAGGTTGCAATCGAACAGCTGCTCATGAGCGCTACGATCGCTGCCGTCTTGAAAATTCTCATGTGAAACTACGTCCCCGTATCGCGTTGTCGCCGAACTCGGCTTTAGCCAGATTCTCGCCACGCCCTCGTGCTCTAAAACTTATAGAAAAGGATGGTGAATGAAAAGGAAACGCGCCTCCCCGAACGTGCATGAAAACACCTCTGCGTGGTAAAAAAACCGCTTGATTTCCAGGACGTTCGAGGGGGCGTAAAAATTTGATTTGCATCGACATTAGTGTCGTTGCCACCCGGCCCGCACGGCAAGGCGAGCAATGCGAGCCTTAAAGGAAGGCAACGAATGTGGCTGAAACGCCACAAGGAATCCGGGTTCGCCGCGCGCACGCGAATCAGCCGCTGCACGACTGCAAAGGCCGCTCTTTGTCGCACGCCCGCCTTTCAAACGATTGTAGCATTGCCAGCTCCGGGGCCACCTCTTTACAAGCCTTGCCAGCCGGGGCAGAGAGAGGCCCGGCACCTTGGGGAAGGGACAGCCGGTTGCGACCGCGTCCCCTCGCCCAGACTTCATGAACCGCATGACGAAGGCAGGGATCACGATGACATCGACGCGCACGGAAACAGATACGTTCGGCCCCATCCAAGTGGCAAACGACCGCTATTGGGGCGCCCAGGCCGAGCGTTCCCTCGGCAACTTCAAGATCGGCTGGGAAAAACAGCCGGTCGCAATCGTCAGCGCGCTCGGCATCGTCAAGCAGGCCGCGGCCCGCACCAACATGGCGCTCGGTCGCCTGGATGCAACCATTGCCGATGCCATCGTCAAGGCCTCGCAGGAAGTCATCGACGGCAAGCTCAATGACCACTTCCCGTTGGTTGTCTGGCAAACAGGCTCCGGCACCCAGTCGAACATGAACGCCAACGAGGTCATCTCGAACCGCGCAATCGAAATGCTCGGCGGCGTCATGGGCTCGAAGACGCCGGTGCATCCGAACGACCACGTCAACATGAGCCAATCGTCCAACGATACCTATCCGACGGCGATGCACATCGCCTGCGCGGAGCGGGTGATCCATGATCTGCTGCCGGCGCTAAAGCACCTGCACGAGGCGCTCGAAGCCAAGGTCAAGGCGTTCGATCACATCATCAAGATCGGCCGCACCCACACCCAGGACGCAACCCCGCTGACGCTCGGCCAGGAATTCTCCGGTTATGCCGCCCAGGTCGCGTCCTCGATCAAGCGCATCGAGTTGACCCTGCCCGGCCTTTGCGAGCTCGCGCAGGGCGGTACCGCTGTGGGTACCGGCCTCAATGCACCCATCGGCTTTGCCGAGAAGGTCGCGGAAGAAATCGCCAAGATCACCGGCATTGCCTTCACCACGGCACCGAACAAGTTCGAAGCGCTTGCCGCCCACGATTCGATGGTCTTCAGCCACGGCGCTATCAACGCCGCAGCAGCTGCCCTCTTCAAGATTGCCAACGACATTCGCTTCCTCGGCTCCGGCCCGCGCTCGGGCCTCGGCGAGCTCTCGCTGCCGGAAAACGAACCGGGTTCGTCGATCATGCCGGGCAAGGTCAACCCGACCCAGTGCGAAGCGCTCACACAGGTCTGCGTCCAGGTGTTCGGCAACAACGCCGCACTGACCTTTGCCGGCAGCCAGGGCCATTTCGAGCTCAACGTCTTCAACCCGCTGATGGCCTATAACTTCCTGCAGTCGGTACAGTTGCTCGCCGATGCCGCGATCTCCTTCACCGACAACTGCGTCGTCGGCATCGAGGCCCGCGAAGACAACATCAAGGCAGCGCTCGACCGCTCGCTGATGCTGGTGACGGCGCTGGCGCCGAAGATCGGCTACGACAACGCGGCCAAGATCGCTAAGACCGCCCACAAGAACGGCACGACACTGCGCGAAGAAGCCGTCGGCGGCGGTTACGTCACCAACGAAGAGTTCGACGCCATCGTGCGTCCGGAAACGATGATCAGCCCGGCCTGATCCGTATACCCCTGCCGCGGCGCCTTAATCCGCGTCGCGGCTCGGCCCTCGCCCGGATCGACGGGACATTGCATTGTCTGCGTTAAGTCGAATTGTCTTCATTCGCAGAAGCAATCATTAAGACTTCGCAAATCATTTGCCCCTAAAAATCAGTACCTGTAAGCAATGAGTAATATTGGGGGTTTGCGAATGCAAACGGCCACCTCTGGAAAAACGCAAGCTCCGGATATCGCAGCACAAGTAACTCATGCGATGCGCATGATGGGCGTGTCGCCGATACCGCGCAATTACGAGCTTTATTACGAAGCCTACCTCGGTTCGAATCCGCAATTGTCCAAGGAACTCGCAGCTCTCGGCAGCCGCGCGACCCAGGAGGAACTCGACGCGATCGGCGCACAATATTTCAGCCATATCCATCGCTCGACCGGTATCGAGCGCGCCCACACCAGCCTTGCGGCCAAGCTGACCGAACTGGTCAACCTGTTGAAGGACGAGCAATATGCGCTCGAGACTTACAACAAGGTT
Source organism: Ensifer sp. Root31 (assembly GCF_001424825.1). NCBI lineage: Bacteria > Pseudomonadati > Pseudomonadota > Alphaproteobacteria > Hyphomicrobiales > Rhizobiaceae > Ensifer > Ensifer sp. Root31. The sequence continues at coordinate 210,720 of NZ_LMCO01000023.1, forward strand.
CTCGACGAAGCCTATGTCAACATAACGAGCAAGAGCGCGTCCAGCGCCGACATCCTGCGCCACGCCATCGGTATCCTCACCGAGGCGACCGCCGACACGATGAGCCAGGGCAAGGAGCGCGTGCAGACCGTGGTGCAGAAGTCCTTCGAGATGGAGGTCATCCGCCAGGAACTCGACGAATACAAGCGGATCGCCAATACGGATTCGCTGACGCGGCTCGCCAACCGCCGTGCCTTCGACGACAATCTCGCCGCCGTCTACAACAACGATCATGAGAAGAACTTCACCGGCCTGCTGGTTGCCGATATCGACCACTTCAAGAAGGTGAACGACACGTTCGGCCATCCGGTCGGCGACAAGATCCTGGCGACGGTCGGCAGCGTCATCCGCGCCAATGTCCGCCGCGACGCCTTTGTCGCCCGCACCGGCGGAGAGGAGTTCGCGGTCATACTCAAAGACAGCAGCCAGGAAGAATGCCTGCAGGTCGCCGATCGCATTCGCACCGTACTGGCCGGCACGCCCTTTAGAAATTCCAAGACCGGCGTCAATTATGGCCCGATCACCCTGTCGGTCGGCGTCTGCATGGCGACCGCCGCGGAGGATGCCGTCGATCTCTACAACAAGGCGGATATCGCGCTCTATTCCGCCAAGAATGCCGGCCGCAACAAGACGATGCTGTTCGAAGACGGCATGCGCAAGGAATCCGGCCGCAACTGGCTGATCTACCGACGTTAGCAACGTCCGAGATACCCTTCATGAAAATGGCGTCCATCGGGCGCCATTTTCATGTCAGCACTCTCGTTCCCTTGGAAACAGCCAGGCCTGATTGCAATCGCTAGAACAGTTGCAACAGGGACCAACGGCTACGGAAAGCACGATCGGTTCCCACAATCCGAGGGGGAGAACCGACATGAAGCGCATTTTTGCAGCCGTCACCGCGATCGTCTTGATGACAGGATCAGCCGCAATTGCCGGCGAAAAGGCACAGGGTCAGATCACCGTCGCCTCCCTCGACAGCAACGCCGCCAAGACCGGTTGGCTTCAGGTCCTGTCGCAAGGCGGCGCCAGCTATAAGGCCAAGCGCGGCGACATCAGCCAGTCACCGATCGCGCGAGAACTCGTCGCCTTCCCTGAGACCGCCGCTCCCGGCACCATCATCATCGACAATTCCGAGCGTCGCCTCTACCACGTCGTCGGCCGCGGCATCGCAGTCAAATACGCCGTCAGCGTTGGGCGGAAGGGGTTTCTGTGGACCGGAACCAACACCGTGAGCCGCAAGGCCGAATGGCCCACCTGGGTGCCGCCCGAGGACATGCGCGTTCGTGAAGCCAAGAAGGGCAAGGTGCTGCCCGCCAGCATGGAGGGCGGCATCGACAATCCGCTCGGTGCCCGCGCCATGTATCTCGGCTCGACGATCTACCGCATTCACGGGACCAACCAGCCGCTGTCGATCGGCAAGGCGATGTCATCAGGCTGCATCCGCATGGCCAACGAGGATGTCGAGCACCTTTATGCCAATGTCCAGCTCGGCACGACTGTGGTCGTTCGCGACTGACCGACCAGTCAAGGCAAGGCGTCCACACTCAGCCTATCGACAGGCGGAGGCACCCGCCTGTCTTGCAATGGCGATCAGTTCCGGCCGGTACTCGAAATGCATGGTGTCGAAATGATACCAGCGGCCGCCCCAGATGAAACCATGCTTCTCGAAGACCTCGACGATCTCCAGCGGATAGCGGTTGCGGTAGGGCGCCGCGCCGCTCTTGCCTCCGCCCGCCCAGCGCCAGTAGTCGGCAAAGCCGGTGTTGAGATCGATCGCCGCGCCAAAACTGTGCACCGAGAGCGTGTGCGCGCCGGCAATGTTGCGCCAGTTGAAGGTCCCGGCACTGGGCACGAGATACCGCTTCAGCTTTGGTCGTGAGGCAAGCTCGCGCCCGACCGCCTGCAACGCCTTGGCCACACCGTGCCTGCTGGTGACGCTCAGGCGCTCGCCGAACCAGTCAACCACGACAAGATCGCGCCTGACGCCCGCAGCACTGCCCCCATAAAGACGTTTCATCAAGGCTTCGCTGCGGATGCGGCCCGGATCGAAATCCACACCCGGCGGCTTGGCACAGGGACCAAGCGGATAGATCTGCGAAAGACTGTCCTCGATATCGCCGGATGCGAGCTTTTCGGCGTGGCTCTTCTGCCTGCCATCATCGATCGGCAGCGCCGGGCCGCCATCGCGCAGGGTCAGCGTGTCTTGGCCGACCTCGGCGACCGCCTCCGGATAGGCCCTGGCGAGCAGTTCGAGCTTTTCGCTGAGCGTCGGCTCGGCCGCCAAGCCTCTGCTGACACAGGCCGAGACAAGCAGAACGGCGGCACCAAGACACGCGCTTATAGATCCACGTCGCATCACGTTTCCATCTCTGGCTTGCGTCGGCTCCGCGGTCGTTCGCAAACCCGCTCGGCCGTTCAGCCTACCACATGGTCTGGGCTGCGCGCTCCGGCCATTCGCGGTCATAGGTATCCCGATCGAAATCGGCCTTGGCGGCCTTCAGCAACGCACCGGGCGTCGGAAGCGTCGCGGGATCGATGAAGCGCTCAGGATTCCAGATCTGCGATCGCATCAAGGCGCGGGCGCACTGGAAATAGACCTCGCCGATGGTGACGACGAGGACGCTGCGCGGGTTCCTGCCATCGATCTCGAAGGAGTCAGTCAGCGCCGGATCGATGCTGACAACGGCGGTGCCGTTGATGCGCATGGTGGTGTTGGATCCAGGCACCAGGAACATCAGCGCCACGCGCGGGTCGCGCACGATGTTGGCGAGCGAATCGACGCGGTTGTTGCCGCGCCAGTCGGGCATCAGAACCGTCTTGTCGTCGGCGACCCGGACAACGCATTCGTCGTCGCCGCGCGGAGAACAGTCGAGCCCTTCGGGACCTACGGTCGCAAGTGCGGCAAAGGGAGATGCCTCGATCATCTGCCGGTACTCTGCGGTCAGCACTTTGGTGACCTTTGCCACCGATGCCTCGCTGACGCCGCCGTAAAGCGCGTTCAATTCCTCGACCGAGGTGATGATCGACATGCCGTCCTCCCGCAAATGCATGATGCCCAAACCGTTATCCGGCTTCATGCAGCCAACTCAATATCAGCAGCGGCGCTCGCCTCGCGAAAGACGGTAACACCGCGGTCGAAGTGATCCTTTCGACGGATAGCATGACGGGCATATGACGGCATCAGCGAAATCTTCCGAAGCCGTATCGGACGCGAGAACGCGGATGCGCGACCAGCCTTCGGTCAGGCAGCAGCCTTTCGATCCTCGGCATGGACGAAAGCATTGATCCTGTCGATCACCGGGCTTGCCGATACGATGCGGCGATGGCCGTAGCCATTCGCCCAGTGAAGCTCGACATTGGGTCCGGCCGCCGCATAGCGGCGCGCATGGTCGGCCGAAACCTCCTTGTCATCTTCCGCATGGATGATCAATGTCGGAACGGCCCGCACCTCAAGGATCCTGGCCGCATCGAAATCCTCCAGCCGGCGGCCGGACAGGCGTTCGACGACGCCTTCGAAGGCGCCCTGGGTTTTGGGTGAAAGGCGAAGAACTTTTCCGAAGCCCTTGAAAAGCCAGGTCATCTCGCTCGGTGCACCGATCAGGACAAGCTTTTTTGCGACATGACTAGGCACGTCGCAAACGAGACCACCGGCCGCACAGGCAAGGCTGGCGCCTCCGAAGGAATGGCCGACGCTGACGTCAAAGCCCCCGAAATGCCGCCAGGCGGCATCGATCGCCCTGACGGCGGCCGGCATCGTCAGCGTCCGCCCCGGCGAGGCGCCATGCCCGGGCCAGTCAAGTGTTACCACCTCGGCTCCGCTGGCAACCAGCCCTTCGATCATGGTGGCGAGATAATCGCTGCGCGATCCCCAGCCGTGAACCAGCAGCACGCGCTTGGCGTTGGCGGCATTGCGCGGGCTCGCGAAATGCCGTGCTAGGACCCACCCGCCGGCATAGGAAAGCGTCACCGGCTCGCCCTTGGCGATCACCGGGACGGCAGCGGCAAGGGCCGCGCGTTCCTTGGCGCTCTTCGGCTTGCGGCCGGGCGTAACACTGAACAGTTTGAAGGCGAGCCGGCCGGCGGCCTCGGGAGAAATGACCGACACGCCGGCAAGCGCATGGCGGATGACCTTGATCGCAAAGGATGCCATAGTGAGAATCTCTTGATATGTTCGATGCTGAACATTATTGTACAACGATGAACAAAAAGCAAGTGATGAACGAACAGCATCATTTCCCCTGGGACCACCCGCGTTTTCGTAGCTGGATTGCAGTCGCGCGCGCCTGTCAGTTGATGCAGCAGACGATGACGCGCTCGCTCGCGCATCTCGACATCAAGCCGCCTCATCTCGACATCCTGATCAACCTCTATCGCTTTGACGGGATCTCGCAGCAGGAGCTTGCCCGCAAGCTGCTGGTGGGGCGGTCCAACATGAGCATGCTGCTGCCGCAGCTGGAAAAACGCGGGCTGATCGAGCGCCGCGGCGACGACAAGGACAAGCGCGTGCTTCGGCTGTCGCTGACACCCACCGGGCGCACGCTGACGGAAGAGGCCATGGAGGTTCAGACCGGCCTCATCGAAAAGTCGATGGAGGGCGCACCGCTCGAGGACTGCATGGTCGTGGCACAATCCATGGAGCGGCTCATCGCCGTTCTGCTCAGGGACGAGAACGAACTCGCCTGACTGCCGGACCGGGCACGAGCCAGTCTTTAGCTGGCTGAGCCTTCCTGTGCCTCGCGGGCTTCCGCTTCCGCCCGCTCGCGCGCGGTTCGCGAGGCGATAATGTCGGACGGCTGCGCGTTGCCTCGGATCAGCTGTCGCCCGGCATAGATGCCGCCGATGGTTTCGAGCGCAAAGCGCTCCTTGTCGAGGTCGCGGAACTCTTCGATCACATCCGCAGCTGTTTCAGCATCCTCGCCCAGAACATTCAGCACTTCAGTGCCAAAAGCGAGCGCCGATTCGAACGTCTCGCGGATCTCGAAGTCCACCCCGGCGTGCAGGAGGTCGATGGCATGACCGCGGTCGAACGCGCGCGCCAGCACGGGCACCAGCGGAAACTCCTCCTTGGCGGTGTGGGCGATCTTGATCGCCGCCGCCTTGTCGTCGACGCAGATGAGGATTGCCCTTGCGGTGGCTGCGCCTGCCGCGTGCAGGATATCGCTGCGGGATCCATCGCCGTAAAAGACCGGAAGCCGAAGTTCGAAGCGTCGCGCACGAAGTCCGCATCCTTGTCGATCAGCGAGAGCTTGTAACCGCGCGCCAGCAACGGCTGGCTGACGATCTGGCCGAAACGGCCGAAGCCGATCATCAGCACCGTGCCTTCGACATTCTCAGGCACTTCCAGATCGTCAGTCTTCGGCGGCTCGGGTTTGGCGAGACGGCCATGGATGAAGATCGCGATCGGGGTCAGCATCATCGACAGGATGATCGTCGCCGTTAGCGTCGCATTGGCTTCGGCATCGATGATGCCGGCCGAGACGGCGGCGGCATAGTGCACGAAGGCGAATTCGCCGCCCTGCGCCATCAGCACCGCCCGCTCCAGACTTTCGCTGTGGCAGGCACGCAGCAGCCGCGCGACCGCATAGATCAGCACGCCCTTCAGCGCCATATAGGCGAGCACGGAAATCACAACGACCTGCCAGTTGGCGGCGATCACCGACAGGTCGATCGCCATGCCGGCACCAAGGAAGAACAGGCCGAGCAGGATGCCGCGAAACGGCTCGATATCGGCTTCGAGCTGGTGGCGGAATGCAGACTCAGAAAGCAGCACGCCGGCAAGGAAGGCACCCATCGCCATCGACAGGCCGCTCTGCTGCATCGCCAGCGCCGAACCGAGGACCACAAGCAGCGCCGCTGCGGTCATCACCTCGCGTGCGCCCGCGGCTGCCAACAGCCGGAACAGCGGGTTCAACAGGTAACGACCGGCGATCACCAGCGCCACAAGCGCTGCAAAAGCAATGCCGATCGCCATCCAGCGCTCCGACGGCTCGCTCGCAGCCCCGCTGCTGCCAAGCAGGGTCACGAGCACCAGCAGCGGCACGATTGCCAGATCCTCGAACAGGAGGATCGCGATCATGCGCTGGCCCTTCAGCGTCGAAATCTCGTTTCGCTCCTGCAGCATCTGCATGACGATCGCCGTCGAGGTCAGCACGAAGCCGGTGCCGGCGATGAAGGAGGGAATGGGCGCAAAGCCGAGCTCTAACCCGACACCGGTCAGGCCGGCAATGCAGGCGAGCACCTGTGCCGCGCCAAGGCCAAAGATATCCTTGCGCATGCTCCAGAGCTTCGACGGCTGCATTTCCAGCCCGATGATGAACAGGAACATCACGACGCCGAGTTCGGCCACATGGAGGATCGCCTGCGGCTCGGTGAAGAAGCGCAGGCCGAACGGGCCGATCACCAATCCAGCAATGAGATAGCCGAGCACCGACCCGAGCCCGATGCGCTTGAACAGCGGCACGGCAACGACACCGGCGGTCAACAGCACGACCACCTGCATCAGGTCATTCGCATCAGATGCTTCGGCCAATAGACCCTCTCCTTTTCAGATGGTTCAGCGTGGCTTTTCGGTCTTGTCGCGCGACATGCCCTTGTCGGCGAGTTCCTGCTCGTAAGCCGCAAAAAGCTCCTCGCCCTCCTCGCCCAGCTCGCGGAGATAGGTCCAGGTAAAGATGCCGGTATCGTGAAAATCGTCGAAGCCGATCCGCACGGCGTAGTTTCCGGTCGGCTGCACCGAGATGATCTGGACGTTGCGCTTGCCCGGCACGGTCACCCGCTGACCCGGTCCATGCCCCTGCACCTCGGCAGACGGCGAAAGCACCCGCATCATCTCCGCCGAAAGGTCGAAGGTTGCGCCGTCATTGAAGGCGACGACGAGGCGGTGGCGATCTTTCGATACACGCAGTTCCGTCGGCCAGATTTCGCTCATGATGTCTGCTCCTGTTTTCAAGCTCACGCTTAACTGAAGAATCGCCCGTGGAGAATTACCCGGCTTTTCCAATCAACACTTTGCGACAGGATGCGCCTTGACGCGACCACGTTTGCTGGCGACATTGAAGGGGCTGGGAGAAAGACATTTGAACACAGCAGCGATAGTGAAAGCCGGCGCAAGGCCGCTTGAGGACAGAACCGCCCCGATGATCGATCCGTTCGGCCGGGCGATCACCTATCTGCGCGTGTCCGTTACCGATCGTTGCGATTTCCGCTGCACCTATTGCATGGCGGAACACATGACCTTCCTGCCGAAGAAGGATCTTCTGACGCTGGAAGAACTTCACCGGCTCTGTTCCGCCTTTATCGCCAAGGGTGTGCGCAAGCTGCGGTTGACCGGCGGCGAACCGCTGGTACGCAAGAACATCATGTTTCTGGTGCGCGAACTCGGCCGCGAGATCGAGGCCGGGCGCCTTGATGAGCTGACGCTGACGACCAACGGTTCGCAACTTGCGAAACACGCCGCGGAACTGGCCGATTGCGGCGTGCGCCGCATCAACGTCTCGCTCGACACGCTCGATCCCGCGAAATTCCACCAGATCACCCGCTGGGGCGATCTCGGCAAGGTCATCGAAGGCATCGACGCGGCCCAAGCCGCCGGCATCAAGGTCAAGATCAATGCCGTTGCGCTGAAAGGCTTCAACGACGCCGAGATCCCCGACCTGATGCGCTGGGCGCACGGTCGCGACATGGACCTGACATTGATCGAAACCATGCCGATGGGCGAGATCGAGGAAGATCGCACCGATCACTACATGCCGCTGTCGGAAATGCGCCGGCAGCTTGAGCAGCAGTTCACGCTGTCCGACATCGCCTACAAGACCGGCGGACCGGCCCGTTATGTCGAGGTCGCCGAAACCGGCGGCCGGCTCGGCCTCATCACGCCGATGACCCATAATTTCTGCGAAAGCTGCAATCGCGTCCGGCTGACCTGCACCGGCACGCTTTACATGTGCCTCGGCCAGAATGACGCCGCCGACCTGCGCACAGCACTGCGGGCCTCGGACGACGACGTGTATCTCGGCCAGGTGATCGACGAGGCAATCGGCCGCAAGCCGAAGGGCCACGACTTCATCATCGATCGTGAGCACAACCGCCCGGCCGTTGCCCGCCACATGAGCGTCACCGGCGGCTGATCCGCCCTCTTCTCCCCGCCAGCGGGGAGAAGAGCACGCGTGGCAGCGCTCTCGCCTCCCTTGAGCCTTGAGCCTTGAGCCTGCGCGGCGGGCCGGACAAAGGTCAACCGCTACGAAGTGAGTCGGGCAAGGATGCGCGATCGACATGTTGGGAATGGCGCCGTAAACGAGCCGAAGCAGTCGAAAACCTGTCGCGTGGCACGTGCCCTCTCCCCGTCTGCGGGGAGAGGATTAGGGTGAGGGGCAGCCGGCAGATGCCGCCCGCCGGCTCGCTCAAGCCGCGTAGTTCGATCCATAGCCACGGCCATAGGCCTGGCTCGCGACCGTCGAGGTACCGGTCTTGAAACGCTCGATCTTTTCGTTGAGCGCCTCGACCTGCCGGCGCAGGCCGTGGATCTCGGCGGTGTTTTCCTCCACCATGGCCGCATTCTGCTGGGTGAGCAGCTCGACCTCGTGCACCGCCGAGTTGACCTCGTTGAGCCCCGTATATTGGTCGGCGGCGGCGGCCTCGATGTTGCTGACGAGCTGATGGATGGTGCCGATGTGGTCGTTGATCACTGCAAGCGCGTCGCCGGTTTCCTTCACCAGCGCCACGCCGCTTCTGACCTGCGCCGAACTGTCGGAAATCAACCCCTTAATCTCACGCGCAGCACCAGCACAACGCTGGGCGAGCTCCCGTACCTCCTGCGCGACCACGGCAAAGCCGCGACCCGCCTCGCCCGCCCGCGCCGCCTCGACGCCGGCATTGAGCGCCAGAAGGTTGGTCTGGAAGGCGATCTCGTCGATGACGCTGATGATCGTGCTGATCTTCTCGGACGAGCGGTTGATCTCCGCCATGGCGTCGATCGCCTTGGCGACGACCTGGCCAGAATGCTTGGCGTAGGAATTGGTCTCGTCGACCGAGACAGTGGTCTTGCGGGCGCTTTCGGCCGTCGAGCGAACGATCTCTGTCAGCTGGCGCAAGGCGCGCGAGCTTTCCTCGAGCGCGGCCGCCTGCTGCTCCGTCCGCCGCGCCAGATCGTCGGCCGAGGCCGAGAGATTGCTGGTGCCGCCGGTGATCTCGCCGGTCACCATACGCACATCGCTGAGCGTGGCGCGCAGTGCCTCGACAGCGTTGTTGTAGGTGCGCGCCATGATCACGTAGTCGGCCGGCAGGTCTTCCGCCATGCCTTCTTCGAGATTGCCGGCGGCAAGCTCCGCCAGCACGTCAGAAAGCGCGTTAAGCGCCTGCATCTGTTCGGCCTCGATCCTGGCACGCTCTTCGGCGCGGCGGGCTTCGTCTTCCGCCGATAACGTACGGGCGGCCTCCGCCTCGCGTCCCAACCGGACGTTTTCGACCGCGTTGTCGCGGAACACCGCTACAGAACGCACCATGTCGCCGATCTCGTCGCCGCGGTTGCGGCCTTCGATCGCCACGTCGAGATCGCCGTTGGCAAGCCGGGTCATCGTCTCGGTCACGCGCTTCAACGGGCCGCGCAGGGTCTCGACCAGCATCAGGCCGCCGACGATTGCAAGCAGCGTTCCGGCCACCATCGCCACGATCGACATGTCAGCCGAACGCTGGCTGTCGACCTTGCCGGCTTCCTGGGCGCTGCTGACGAAGCTTTCCAGCGTCGCACTCGCACCGGCAACCAGTGTCGAGGCCGCGGTCTTGGCTTCCTGCCAGCGCCCGCCGACGTCGATCAGCGCGGCCGTGCCCTTGTCGATGTTGTCGAGCGACGGCTTGAGCTTGGCCGGCAGGTCACGCAGCGCGGCATTCTTGCCACCAAGCTCCGACAGTTTCGCCGCGCTGTCACGAACGGCCTGAATATCGGCCAGCACCAGATCGCGGCCTTCCGCGTCGAGCTTGCGGTGTAGCTCGCTGATATGCAGCCGCGTGCTGTCTAGCCCCTTGAAGGTATCGCCCATCAGCGCGATCAGCGTCTTCAACTGCGAGATCTCGCTGTCCATGCCGACGAAACGCTTGGCGGCTGTGTCGGAGTTCTTGGCCGCTTCCTTGGCGAAGTCGGCCTCGTATTTCGAGAACTTGCTGAGGATCGGCACCAACGCGTTCTTCTTGGTCTCGCTGTCTTCAGCGCCGGCAAGGATCGCCTGGACCTTCAGCGCCAAATCCTTCAGCTCGGCAATCGGCTTTTGAACCTTTTCGGAAGCGATCGTCTCGGCGTCCTCGATCTGCTTGATGAGGTGCGGCAGCAACTTGCCCGCCTGATCGATCTTGGCGTCGGCGTTCGCCGCCATCGTCACCGGTAGGCGGAATTTCTTGATCCGCTCGGCGATCCCCTGATAGGCGGCGGCATCGAACAGCAGCGCCTTGGCAAACGCTTCCTTCTCACCCGATTCCTTGCGGATGATGTCGATCTGTTTGTAGGCGCTGTTGCCCTGCGTCGTCATGTCTGTCAGCGCCGCCTCGAGCGAAGCCGTCACCTGATCCTGTTCGACCTTGATCGACCAGAGCTTTTCGGTCTGGGCGCGCATGGCTTCACCGAGCGACAGCACGGAGGCGATCTCTGACTTGTCAGCCTCGCGCGTCAGTAAGCCGTCAAGCGAACGGACGCCGCTTTCCTGTTCGTCGATCTGGGCGCTGAGCGCCCCTCGCGTTTCTTCGCTCGGCGCATCGGCAAAACTCTGGAGCGCGCTGCGCAGCGCCTGGAAATCCGAGAGATTGTTGATGGTTTCGCGCGTCACGGTCATGTGGCCGTTCAGCGTTCGCGCCGTGAAGAAGCCGATGAGGCCGATACCCGCGATCAGAGCCACCAGAGGAACCACGAAGAGCAGAACCTTCGTGACGATTCGCAGTCGCTGTAATAGACGATCGATGAAAGACATTGCGGACCCCAGATTATTCTTATGTGAGACATGTCCGCGCGGTGGCTTCTTCTTGCTGGAAGCACGGGTGAAATATCGGCGGAAGCACCTCCCAGGCCCCGACCGACATCTCTGGAATGACGCGCCGCCAAGGTTCCGGCGCACGCCATCCACCGATCGCGTCATGCGATTGGAAGCGGAATCATCGATGACGATAGGCAGTGAAACTTAAGATTCCGCGAATAGAAACCGGTTCGGGAGAACGCATTTTCTGCACGGCGGACAGTCTTCGTCCGGGTTGATCTCGCCATTGCCCGAAAATTCTACTTGCGCTGGAAGAAAAATCCGCCGTCGGCGGGTTGGTGTTTGCACAAAATGGCGGCCGATGCTTAAACGGTATGCGAGATCCGGCAACGGATTCGCCTTCCCATCCGCCGTCAGGTTTCCGCCCGATCCGGCGCCGCAGGACAGCCCGCATGCAATCCTCCAGCAATTTCCGCGGCATCGTCTTCATGTGCCTGGCGATGGTCGCCTTCTCCTGCAACGACGCCTTGGTGAAATCGGTGACCGGGGCGATGAATGTCGGCCAAATCCTGTTCGTGCGCGGGCTGCTGACCACCTTGATGGTGATCGTCATCGCCCGGCATTTCCGGGCATTTCGTCCGCTTCGCACCATGATGAAGCCGGTCATCATCCTGCGCATCATCATGGAGGCGCTGGCGTCCATCACCTACATCTCGGCGCTCGGACAGATTCCGCTCGCCAATGCATCCGCGATCATGCAGGCGCTGCCGCTGGCCGTGACGCTCGGCGCCGCCGTATTCCTCGGCGAGCCGGTCGGCTGGCGGCGCTGGACCGCCATCTTCGTCGGCTTCATCGGCGTGCTGATCGTCCTTCGCCCGGGGCCGGAAGGTTTTACACCGGCCGCACTCACGGTCGTTGCCTGTGTCTTCTGCACAGCCACGCGCGATCTTTGCACCCGCCGCATCGACCACGACATCCCCTCGCTCTACATCACGGTGACGACGGCGCTCGTGACGACCCTGGTCGGTGCCGCAATGATCGTACCGCTTGGCGGATGGCAGTCGATGTCCTCGACCACGCTGACCCACATCGCTGCCGCAAGCCTGCTTCTGATGGTCGGATACCAGACGATCGTGCTTGCCATGCGCGGTGGCGATATCTCCGTTATCGCGCCCTTTCGCTACACCAGCCTGCTGTTTGCGATCACGATCGGCATTTTCTTCTTCTCGGAGAAGCCGGATGCATGGATGCTGCTTGGTGTTGCCGTGATCATCGGTTCCGGCCTCTACACCTTCTATCGCGAGAGCCGGCGCGGCAAGAAGCCGATAGCCCAAAGCTCGCTGACCGGACCGCTCGAATAGGAACAACGAAAGCCCGATGCCAACAGTCAAGACACCAGATGCGAGACACCCACCGTGGCCGGCCGTGATCCTTGCCGGCGGGCTTTCACGCCGGATGGGTCATCCGAAGTCCGGATTGAGCCTCGGCGGAAAGACGATGCTATCGCGGATTATCGACAGGCTCCGGCCACAGGTCGCAAGCATCGCCATCAACCTCAACGGCGCAGCCGAGCAGAAGACGATCGTGGGGCATCCTGTCATCGCCGATACCGTGCCCGGCTTTCTTGGCCCACTCGCCGGTGTATTGACCGCCATGCGCCACACGGCCGCCATCACGCCGGCAGCAACGCATGTCCTCGTCGTGCCCACCGATACGCCCTTCTTCCCGCACGACCTCGCCCAACGCCTGACCGATGCGATGACGCAGCGCGAGCAGATTGCCGTTGCGTTATCCGATGACGCCCTGCATCCGCTTTTTGCCCTATGGCCGGTCGCGCTCGCCGATGACCTAGAACACTGGATCACAACCGACCCAAAACGCCGCGTGCGCGCCTTCATCGAGCGCCATCCATCGGTCACGGTCGATTTTCCGATGACCACCACAGCCAGTGGATTGTTCGACCCCTTCTTCAACGTCAACACACCAGACGATCTGCTGCGGGCAGAGGAATGGCTTCGCATTCTCGGGGAGAACAGCGCATGACTGCGACGAAAATCTTCGGCATCGCCGGCTGGAAGAATTCCGGCAAGACCGGGCTTATGGTCCGGCTTGTCAGCGAACTGACACGGCGCGGCTTCGTCGTCTCGACCGTCAAGCACGCTCATCATGACTTCGACATCGACAAGGTGGGCGCCGACAGCTACCGCCACCGGGAGGCAGGCGCCCACGAAGTCACGATCGTGTCAGGCACGCGCTTCGCGATCATGCATGAACTGCGCGGCGGGCCGGAACCGAGTTTCGAGGAAATCATCGCCCGGCTCGCCCCGTGCGATCTGGTTCTGGTCGAAGGCTACAAGCGCGAGCCGATCCCGAAGATCGAGTCCCGTCGGCTGGAATCGGCCAACCGCGAACCTCTGGCTCCGACCGATCCGCATATCTGCGCCATTGCCGCCGATCACCCGGTTACGGACACGGATCTGCCCGTGTTCGATCTCGACGACACGAATACGATTGCCGATTTTGTCGAGCGCGTGACCGGCTTGCAAAGCAACAGCGGCGCTCGTTAACGCCGTCATGTCATTGCTGAGCAAGCGAAACGCAGGGCTTACCCGCGCGAAGTCACGACACGCGGTCGAACAGAGTCAGTTGGTGGCGCCGACTGTCATTTCATCGGGAATATCGTTGAGGCGGACGAAGCTGTAGCCCTTTGCCTTTAAGTCGAGAATACCGCGAGCGACGCCGGCGCCGGCGGCGTGCGTCGGCTGGTTGATATGGGCGATGATGACGTCGCCGTCCCGGGCGTTGCGGATGCGCTTCTCTGCCATGGCCGCCCCGAGCAGCGACCCGCCGTCGCCATTTACGGAATAGCCGGCGATGCGGTAGCCCATTTCGCGGATCTGGCTCATCGAGGTGTGGGTGTATTTCGCCGTCGCGCCGCGGAACCAGCGTGGTGCGGCAAGGCCATGCGCCTTGATTGCGGCCGCGCCACCGTCGACCTCGGCCGCAACGGCAGCGCTCGAGCCTGCCGCAGCCAACCCATAGACAGAGACCTTGATGTCGATCGGCGGCACATGCATGGCGCCATGATCCTCGATCTCGAACAGGTCCGGGTGCGCCTTCATCATCTCGACCACCAGCCCGTTGCGCTTCAACCAGCGCGCCGTCACAAAGATCGTCGCCGGAATGCGGTTCTCGATCAGGGTTCCGAGGATGCGCATGTCGGTTGCGCCGCTGCAGGCGTCAAGCGTCAACGCCACGCGCGGAGGTTGGTCCCTGCCCAAAGGATTGCTCGGAAGCCGCAGGTCCGGTTCGACGAGTGCCGGCGCCGCAGTGGCGGACTGGGCAAACAGGGCAAGGGAGGCAATGAGAAGAGCAGCGGTTTTCATGGCAATCCGGAATGAAGAAGAAGAATGGAAACGGCAGAAACCCGCCCTGTGACGGGCGGGTTTCCGAAGATTTTCGCGGGCGACTGTGCCCGCGCTTTGATCAGCGCTGGGCGACCGGGCGAACCAGCGGCGTCACGCGGCGAATGGTAACGCGGCGGTTCTGCTGCTCGGCGACCTCGGTGCGAACCTTGAGGAAGCGCTCGCCATAGCCCTGCGTCACCAGGTTTTCGGCAGGAATGCCGTAGACCTCGGTCAGAAGCGAGGCGACCGATTCGGCGCGCTGGTCGGAAAGCACCAGGTTCGAGCGGTCGGAGCCGACAGCGTCGGTATGACCTTCGATGAAGAAGGTTTCACCCGGATCCTTGGCCAGCACCTTCTCCATGGCGGCGGCAACGCTGCGCATGGTCTTTGCCTGCGACATCGACACTTCGGCACTGCCCGTCGGGAAGGTGATGGTGTCGAGGTCGATGCGGCGAACCTTGTCGCGCAGACGCGCGGAGTGCCGCACTTCGTCGATCGTATAGACGCGCTCTACGCGCTCCACCGGCGGTTCGGCCAGGAAGTCGTAGTAGTCACGGTCCGGATCTTCGGAAACATCGGCGATGTATTCGCGAACCGGGATGCGCAGGCGCATCGGCGGCAGCTCGTAGCCGACGTCGATGATCGCCGGACGCGGACCTTCGTCGCGCTCAGGCGCGTAGATCATCAGGTACTCGTTGCCATCACGGTCGACACGCGAGCGCTGCAGGATGTCGCCATAGCGGTTGTAGACCGTGACGATCCGGTAGCCGCCGGGACGAACGATGGTTTCGCGGGTGCGGCCACGCGGCAGCTCGTCGTAGAAGGTCTCTTCCGCATCGCGGCGAAGGCGTGGACGATCGTCGCCGCGAACGAAGATCTGGTCGCCAACGCCGAGGATGACGCGGTTGTCAATCTCCTGCACCACCTCCACATTGGTGACGTTGTTCGTCACGTTGTTGACGGTCGTGTTGTTGTTGATCACCGTGTTGTTGACAATGGTGTTGTTGACGATGTTGGTCGTCTCGGGAACGGCGAATACCGGCACTTCCTCGACGCGCGTGCCCTTCTCGTTCAGGTTCGCTTCGATCTTCTGAGGCAAGTCAGCCTGAATCTCTGCCGGTATCTGCGCCTGCGAAGAGGCGTCATCGGTCGGCGCCGGAGCGGCTTCTTCCTGCGCACGCAGTTCTTCGCGCTGCTTCTGTCGGTCTTCGCGCGACTTGTTGCCGCCGGCATTGTCGGCGTCCTTGTCGCTGTCGAGAACGGCAGCGCCGTTTTCAACCGGCAGAACGACAGTTTCGTCTGACGCCGCGGGATCTTCGGCGATCTTCTGCTTTTCTTCCTCGGTGCGGGTGTCGACCACCTCCGGTACTGGCTGGACCTGAGGCTGCTGCTCAGCCGTCGCCGGCTGCTCGGTGCCCGGAGCCGGCTGTCCCTCGCCTGTCTGCGGCTCGGTTTGAGGCTCGACGGCGGGTGCTACGGCTTCGCCGGCATTCTGCCCGTCGGTTGCAGGCGGCTGTTCACCGGCGTTCTGGCCTTCGGTCGCCGGCGGCTGACCGGTCGTCGCTTCGCCACCAGCCGGCGGGCAAGCGGTGGATGCATCCTGGCCTTCCGGCACGACGCACTCGCCCTGCTGGGCCTTCTTGGCTTCATCGGCCTGGCGCTTGGCTTCTTCCTCGGCGGCCTTCTGCTGCTCGGCCGCCTGGCGGGCGGCTTCGTCCGCAGCCTTCTGCTCGTCCGCGGCCTTCTGCTGGGCTTCGCCTTCGGCAGCCTTCTGCTCGTCGGCGGCCTTCTGGGCTTCGGCGGCCTTTTCCTGTTCGGCAGCCTGGCGCGCAGCTTCGTCTTCGGCCGCCTTCTGCTGTTCGGCGGCCTTCTGTTGTTCTGCCGCCTGACGGGCCGCCTCCTCTTCGGCAGCCTTCTGGGCTTCGGCAGCCTTTTCCTGCTCGGCGGCCTGGCGTGCGGCTTCTTCTTCAGCCGCCTTCTGCTGCTCAGCCGCTTGCTGTTCCTGCTGTTTCCGCGCGGCTTCCTCTTCCGCAGCTCGCTGCGCTTCGGCAGCCTTCTCCTGCTCGGCGGCCTGGCGTGCGGCCTCTTCCTCGGCAGCGCGCTGCTGCTCGGCCGCCTGGCGGGCAGCCTCCTCTTCGGCGGCCTTCTGCTGTTCGGCGGCCTGCTGTTCCTGTTGCTGGCGCTGCGCTTCGGCTTCCGCCGCACGCTGCTGCTCCTCAGCGGCCCGCTGTTGTTCTTCCGCTGCGCGCTGCTGCTCTTCCGCCTGGCGCTGCTGCAGCAGAAGCTCTTCTTCCGATGGCTGCCCGCTTCCTTCCTGCGCCACTTCGAACGGCTTCATCAGGCTGTCGGCAAGGGCTGGTTGCACCGCAAGCGACACCGAGAGCACCGGTAGCGCCACGGTTGCGAATAGTCTGGATCGAATCGACATAGTCTTCCTTCCTCGTCCTGGGAGGTCCCTTACCTGCCACTGTTACCCACCGGACAGCCAGTTCGGCAACAGGGGGTAGGCGTGAATTCTCAAGGGCCTTGATCCAAGCTTCCGGCTTTTTTGTGTTGCCGGCCAAACGAGCCGCCAACCCAACGCCCGCACCTCAGATCGGTTCCCGTAATAGGGCTAACCAAAGCAAGATTAACCGCCCCTGAACGCACCGTTCATGTTCGCTTGGATCATGGCCAGTGCAATCTCCGGTCGAAATTCTTTTCCCGGCGAGCGTTGTCGCTTTCCAGTTGATTTTTGCGGGAAAACAGTACGAATATCGCCTCAACCGGTGGCAAGCGCCCCGGTCAAGATAGGCATCCGTGAAGAACAAGAAACCGGATGTCGGCCAACAGAGAGGACTATCATGCGTATTTCCAGACGGCTGGCAGCCGCCGCATCGGCTGCCGTTTTCGTGCTCATGGCTGGCTCTGCCATGGCAGATGGCGAAAAGGTCGTTATCGGCACGGAAGGCGCCTACCCGCCCTTCAACAATCTCGAATCAGACGGCACGCTGACCGGCTTCGACGTCGACATCGCCAAGGCCCTCTGCGTCGAGATGAAGGTCGAATGCACGTTCGTGACGCAGGACTGGGACGGCATCATTCCGGCACTAATCGCCAAGAAGTTCGATGCAATCATCGCCTCCATGTCGATCACTGCCGAGCGCAAGGAAAAGGTCGACTTCACCAACAAGTACTACAACACGCCGCCGGCGATCGTGGTGCCGAAGGATTCGCCGATCACCGAAGCAACCGAGGCAGCACTTGCCGGCAAGTCGCTTGGTGCTCAGGGCTCGACCACCCACTCCAACTATGCCGAAGCGCATATGAAGGAAGCGGACATCAAGCTCTATCCGACCGCTGAAGAGTACAAGCTCGACATCGTCAACGGCCGCATCGACGCGGTGATCGACGACGTCGTCGTTCTTTCCGAGTGGCTGAAGTCGGCTGACGGCGCATGCTGCAAGCTGCTCGGCACGCTGCCGGTTGATCCTGTCATCAACGGCGAAGGCGCCGGCATCGCGGTGCGCAAGGGCGATGACGCGCTGCGCGAGAAGTTCAACAAGGCGATCGAAGCCATCCGCGCCAACGGCAAGTACAAGGAAATCAACGAAAAGTACTTCCCGTTCGACGTTTATGGCAGCTGATCGACGGCTTCCGGCCTGTTTTCCTAGTGAATCATGCCGGAAAAACGTTGGTTGATGAAAAAAATGCAACGGCGGATGGCTTGCCCTTCCGCCGTTTTTGTTTGACAAGAAACTAAAACATAAGCGCGATCCATATCCATAAGAACAGCGCAAAGGGGAATTCTCTGACATGAGCGGGTTGTTTACCGGCTTCTACTCGATCCTAGCCTGGATCGGCTCCATCGTGGATCCATTGTGCGGCCCTGTCGGCGTCTTTCGCTGGCTGGCACCCGGTACGCTCCTTGCCTGCGGCGACGCCGGCTGGGGCGACGAGATCGCCTACGGCTTCGTTGTCACCGCAAGCCTTGCCATCGCGACCTTGCCGGTCGGCCTTCTGATCGGCTTCTTCGTTGCACTCGGCAAACAGTCAGAAGAGCGCACGGTCCGCCTGGCATCGAACATCTACACCACCATCTTCCGCGGTCTGCCGGAACTGTTGACGCTGTTCATCGTCTACTACGGCCTGCAGATTCTGGTGCAGCAGCTTCTGGCATCGTTCGGCTACGAAGGGCCGGTCGAGATCAACGCCTTCTTTGCCGGCATGATCGCGCTTGGCGTGGTCTTCTCGGCCTATTGCTCCGAGGTTCTGCTGTCGGCCTTCAAGGCGATCCCGCATGGCCAGTACGAGGCGGGTGCGGCACTCGGGCTCCATCGCGGCCGCACCATGCGGCTGATCATCCTGCCGCAGCTCGTGCGCATCGCCTTGCCGGGCCTCGGCAATCTCTGGATGGCGCTGCTCAAGGATACGGCTCTGGTCTCGGTCGTCGGTCTGCCCGACATCCTGCGCCAGACCGGCATTGCCGCCCGCGTCACCAAGCAGGCCTTCGAGTTCTTCGGCATGGCCTGCATTCTCTTCTTGGTGCTGGCCATGGTTTCGTCGATCATATTCTCGAACCTTGAACGCTGGACCAAACGCGCGGAGATGGGTCGATGAGCTTCGTCGAAACGATGATCCCGCCGCAAGCGCCGCCACCGGCGCCGCCCAAGCCTTACACCCTGGCGCGCTTCGTCGGCAGCGTAACGCTCGGCATCTGGCTCGCCCTCGGCGTCGGCGTCTTCCTGACTGTCGTCAACGGCTGGGATCCGGCGAAATTCGCCAAATACGGTCCGAGCTTCCTGTCGGGTCTTGGCGTCACCTTGATGCTGGTCGCCTGCTCGGTGGTGCTCGGCGCCCTCCTGTCGCTGCCGGTCGCGCTCGGCCGCATGTCGAAGAACAAGATCTGGTCTTGGCTTGCCTATGGCTACGTCTACTTCTTCCGCGGCACGCCGCTGATCGCCCAGCTCTTCCTGATCTACTACGGCCTCGGCAGTTTCCGCCCGCAGCTCGAATCCGTCGGCCTCTGGTGGTTCTTCCGCGAGGCCTGGAACTGCGCCCTCTTTACCTTCACGCTGAACACCGCCGCCTACCAGGCGGAAATCCTGCGCGGCTCGATCGAGAGCGTGCCGCGCGGTCAGCGCGAAGGTGCAGCCGCCCTCGGGCTGCCGGAGCGCATCGCTTTCTACAAGATCATCCTGCCGCAGGCGATGATCGTGGCGCTGCGCCCCTACGGCAACGAGATCATCCTGATGATCAAGGGTTCGGCCATCGTCGCGATCGTCACCGTGTTCGACCTGATGGGTGAAACGCGCCGCGCCTTTTCGCGCACCTTCGACTACCAGATGTATGTCTGGGCGGCGATCCTCTATCTCCTGATGGTGGAAGTGCTGCGCAATATCTGGGCCTGGCTCGAAAACCGCCTGACCCGGCATCTGAAGCGCTAAAGCGTTATCTCGCCAAGACCGAGTTGAAATGAAATAGCGTGGCAGCACTCTGCATGGAGTGCTGCCAAGCTATTGTTATTACGCCTAAAATTTCATATTGAAGCAAATATTAGAACTTGATTAATAAATCAAGCGTTTCATCATAAAGACCAACCTTTGCGAGAAGTGAGGTTCATATGACGAACGAAATGGAACTGCAGCTGAAGGGCTACGGCGTGACCACGGCCCAGATCCTCTACCGCATGCCGGATCATCCGACATTCCTGCAGACCTACATCTGGCAGCACTACGACATCGCCCCGGATTTCCCGGAGATGCGCAGCTTCCTGAAGTTCTGGCAGGAAAAGCTGGATGGCCCGTTGCATTCGGTACGCTACGTCCACCGCAAGCTGATCTCGGCCACCGAATGGCGGGCACTCAACGGCGAGTTCATCCTGCACTGAACCCGCCCTCCGCTGCATCAGGTTTCTATTGAGCGCAAAATCATGCAGCCAGGTTGCTGCGCGCCCGGCCCGTCACACTTGACGCGCGGTGCTGTAGAGAACGACGCACCGCCGTCGGCCACAAATGCAACAATCCTTGGCGCCTATGCCGCGTCAGACATGGACCTCGCCATGGGCAAGCTCGCCCTCGCCCGGTTCCTTGTGCAGCGAGCCGTAAAGCACCACTGCGTAGAACAGCACCACCACCATGATGACGGGCCAGCCGGGCAAAGGGCCTAGCGCTGCATTCTCCGTGACATCGATCCAGGAGCGCACGTGCCCGAAGGGCTCGCCATTGGTCGACAGTTTCGGCGACGAGATCTTGAGGGCCCAGGCGAGCAGCAGGATCAGGTACATCCAGCAGTAGTTGCGCTGCAGCCGGCGGCACAACGCCTCGCGGTAGCTCATCAGGAACGCCGGTTTGCGCAGGCTCTTGGCAATCGACGCGGCCCAGTTAAGGTTGGCAGTGCCGTCCGGCGCCAGGATCTGCGCGAAATACCCGCGCTCGAGCTGGCGCACGCGGGCGCGGTAGACGTCGAAGAAGCGATAGCGGCGAGCCTCGATCAGAAGCAGTAACGTGATCAGCAGCATCGCGAACAGCAGCACGCCGTGATGGGAGTTGGGCGTCGACAACGATACCGACAGCAGGGCGGCGACCACGGTAATCGCCCAGTTGGACGTGCGGTCGATGCGATCCCGCCAGCCGGCCATCCGCCCCAATTCGCCGCGATAATAATGCACGACGGCATTGATCTGCTCCTGCGAGGTCTGGGGCAGTGGCGGGCCCTTCGGCTCCTTGATTTCCGTGCCCACAAGCAGCGGACTGAGTTCGGCAGCCATCGGCATTTCCTCCGTCTTTTCTTGTTGTTGCGATCATGAACCCTTTCCCCCTCCGGATAAATCCCGTGCTCGCCGCCGGCCGTCGTTTTTTGCATTTTCGGCGCCCCGGAGACCCAAGGATCTCGGCGGGCTGCATCTTGCGGCGCATTGCCAAAAGCGGCCTTCGGACGTAAGAAGCGCGCATGACCCAGAACACCACGAAAATCGACGAGGAAGCGCTGGCGGAAGCCTACAACCGCGCCCTCACCCTGGAAAAATCCGGCAACTTCGATGCCGCCGCCGATGCCTATGCCGAAGTGCTGGCGCTCGATCCCGAGGATCACGGCGGCGCATCCGTGCGGCTCGCCTCGATGGGGCGCGGCGAAACACCGGTGAAGGCGCCGGACGCCTATGTCGCGACGCTCTTCGATCAGCATGCCGACGTGTTCGACAACGTGCTTGTCGAGCAGCTTGGCTACTGCGTGCCGCTGCTCGTGCGCCAGCGCCTGCAGGCGCTCGAACTCGGTCCTTTCAACCGCGTGCTCGACCTTGGCTGTGGCACGGGCCTGACCGGCGGCGCCCTGCGCGACATGGCCGAAGACATCACCGGCATCGACCTCTCCGAAAACATGGTTGAGATCGCCCACGAGAAGGAGCTCTACGACACCCTCTACGTCGCCGAAGCGGTGGACTTTCTCGACGACAACGACGACGAACCCTTCGACCTGATCGTCGCAACCGACGTTCTGCCCTATATGGGCGCGCTCGAGGCATTGTTCTTCGGCGCCGTCGACAATCTCGTACCCGGCGGCCTGTTCATCTTTTCGAGCGAAACGTTGCCGGCCGAGATCTTCGCCGGTCGCCCCTTCATGGTCGGCGCGCACCAGCGCTTTGCCCATGCCGAGACCTATCTGCGCGAACGCCTGACGGCGACCGGTTTCGAAGTGATCGAAGTCGGCGACATCACCGTACGCATGGAAGAAGGCGAGCCGATCGCCGGCCACCTCGTGATCGCCCGCTTCAAACCTTAAGCAGAAAACAAAAGCTTGCGAGGGAACAGGCGTCCGCCTGTTCCCTCGCCCCTTTCGCGCACCCGCGCCATCGGCTAAACCTCACCCAGAGCAATCGGGAGTGTTTTGGAAATGGCAAAGGTCGCATTCATCGGTCTCGGCGTGATGGGTTACCCCATGGCCGGCCACCTTAGGGTACGTGGCGGACACGAACTGACGGTCTATAACCGCACCTTCGCCAAGGCCGAGAAGTGGGCCGCCGAGTTCGGCGGACGTGCAGTCAAGACGCCGGCGGAAGCGGCCGATGGCGCCGATTTCGTCTTCGCCTGCGTCGGCAACGACGACGACCTGCGCTCGGTCACCACAGGCAAGGACGGCGCCTTCGAAACGCTGGCGGCTGACGCCATCTTCATTGATAACACCACGGCCTCGGCCGAAGTCGCCCGTGAACTTTACGAGGCGGCCCAGGCCCGTGGCGCCCATTTCGTCGATGCGCCCGTGTCCGGCGGTCAGGCCGGCGCCGAGAACGGCGCGCTGACGGTGATGTGCGGCGGTGACGAGCCTGCCTTCGAGCGCGCCAAGCCGGTGATCGACGCCTTTGCCCGCATGGTCGGCTTGATGGGACCGGCCGGCGCCGGCCAGATCACCAAGATGATCAACCAGATCTGCATTGCCGGTCTCGTCCAGGGCCTCGCCGAAGGCATTCACTTCGGCAAGAAGGCCGGTCTCGACATCGAGAAAGTCATCGACGTCATCTCCAAGGGCGCTGCAGGCTCCTGGCAGATGGAAAACCGCCACAAGACGATGAATGCCGGCAAATATGATTTCGGCTTTGCCGTCGACTGGATGCGCAAGGATCTCGACATCGTGCTGACGGAAGCGCGCCGCAACGGCGCCAAGCTGCCGGTGACCGCCCTCGTCGACCAGTTTTATGGCGACGTGCAGGCCATGGGCGGAAACCGCTGGGATACGTCTTCGCTGCTCGCTCGGCTGGAAAAATGAGCCTTTCGCCGACCTCGGGCGCCGGCGACATCATCGAGCACTTGCGGACGCTGCGTTCGCAGGAGAACCTCGCCGGCATGGCACGGTTCGGCATCGTCACCGAGACGGCGCTTGGGCTCTCGAATGTCGAGCTCCACCGGATCACGCGGCTGGTGAAGGTCAACCATGCCCGCGCGCTCGAACTATGGCAGTCCGGCATCCGCGAGGCACGTATTCTCGCCGCCTTCACCGCCGACCCGAAGACGTTGACGCTCGATGATGCAAGGCTCTGGGCCGATGATTGCAATTCCTGGGAGGTCGTCGACACCATCGCCGACGTCTTCGTGGCTGCGCGCTTCGAACAGGTCCTGATCCCGGAGTTCGCGGCGGACACCCGAGAATTCGTTCGCCGCATCGCATTCGCGATGATCGCGACCGCCGCGGTGCATCTGAAGAAGGAGCCGGATGCAAGCCTTCTTGCCTGGCTGCCGCTGATCGAGCGCCACGCCAAAGATGAACGCAACTTCGTCAAGAAGGCGGTCAACTGGGCGCTGCGCCAGATCGGCAAGCGCAACGCCGCCTGTCATGGTCCTGCACTGGCACTTGCCCAAAAACTCGCAGGCAGCACCGATCGCACAGCAAGGTGGATCGGCAAGGACGCCCTGCGTGAACTGAGCAGCGACAAGGTATTGGCGAGGCTCGGTGTCGTCGGCGCCAGCACGGATCGCGCTCAATCCTAGATCGGATCGCCCAACACAAGACGGCTGCTTTGTCGGGCGCAAACCGAACGATCCGGGTCTTCTCAAGAGCTTGACGAATCAAAACGGCAACGCCATCCTTCCCTTGGCGTGACCTTCGCCTAACCTCCCAAGGCCTTCCTCAGCATGGTCTTAAACGGAGGCAAAGGGACTTCTGTCTCGGGCTATTGTCTTGGTCCGATCGTTTCGGACGTGGTTGCTGGGGAACTGACGTCCGCGACGTGAAAGGCCCGACAATGACAAAAAATGGAAATCTCAAGCGCCGCGTCCGTGCTCGCGCAGCCAAAACGGGCGAGTCCTATACATCAGCTCTCAGACACGTTCGGCAAACATCCCCTGATCATCCCGGCGCCAAATCGGTGCGTTTGGCTGTCGCGCAAACGTCGCTCTTCGACGACCCCCACGACATTTCAGGCCTTCGTGCCAGCGGAATGGAAATGCGACGCCTCATGCGGGAAGCACGCGAGACCGGCGCGCGCCTAATACATTTCCCCGAGGGAGCAACGTGCGCGCCCAACAAGCGCATCATGTCTGAAACCGGTCCCAGAGAGATCGGCCCATCCGATTGGAGCAGGTTCGAATGGACGGTTTTGCGTGAGGAGCTAAGCGTAACCAGCCAGCTAGCGAGAGAACTCAAGCTGTGGACGGTATTTGGCTCGGTCCATCAACTCACGCCACCACATTGCCCGCATAACAGCCTTTATGTCGTTTCCGATCACGGAGAACTGGTGACGCGCTACGACGAGCGCATGCTGTCGAACACGAAGATCTCGTTCATGTACGCGCCAGGGAAAATCCCGGTGACATTTGAGGTTGATGGCGTCCGCTTCGGATGCGCACTGGGTATGGAAACGCATTATCCCGAAATCTTCCGAGAATATGAAGGGCTGGACGTCGATTGCGTCCTCTTCTCAACGACAGGCGAAGTCCCTTCCGCTGCGCCGGCTTTCGCGGCTGAGGTGCTGGGCCATGCCGCGAGCAACGCATTTTGGGTCAGCTATTCCGCCCATGCGCGCCAAAGTGTAGTCGTTCCCTCGGGAATAGCCGCGCCCGACGCTCAATGGGCCGCGCAATCTTCGTCAGACGGCACCCCCGCAATCGCTATCGCGGATATCAATCCCAATCCGGAGCATCCTGCACGGCTATGGAGACGAACGGCCGGGCCGATCTTTACATGCCGCATCAGATCCACAGTGATCCAAGGAGCGACGGCCGCAACACATTCTAAGCGGCGTTCTCCGCCGCCCGTTTACCAAGCCTCAATCCTCGCTGGATTTCGCCTGATCGATCATCATGTAGTCGAGCGGAAGCTCGGTCGTGTACTTGATCTGCTCCATCGCGAAAGCTGAGGAGACGTCACGGATCTCGATCTTGGCGATCAGCCGCTTGTAGAAGGCGTCATAGGCGGCGATATCGGGAACGACAACCCGCAGCAGGTAGTCGACGTCGCCGCTCATGCGGTAGAACTCGACGACTTCGGGGAATTCGCCGACCACTTCCGAGAAGCGCCGGAGCCATTCGATCGAATGCGTGTTGGTGCGGATCGACACGAACACCGTAACCTTGGTGTTGATCTTCACCGGATCGAGCAGCGCCACACGGCGGCGGATGACGCCGTCCTCTTCCATCTTCTGGATGCGCCGCCAGCAAGGTGTGGTCGACAGGCCCACCTTCTTGGCGAGGTCAGCAACAGCCAGCGTGGAATCCTCCTGCAACAGGCGCAGGATTTTGCGGTCTAGACGATCCATGATGTCCCTCTCGAATTATTTTTCTTTCTATAGCGTGAAATCGACAAAGATAAAGAATATTTTTTCAGACAATCAACAGACCGACGCGCTCGCGCAGGAACGGCAAAACCTCCGCTTCGAACCACGGATTGCGCTTCAGCCAGCCGGTATTGCGCCAGCTCGGATGCGGCAATGGCAGGATCGCAGGCATGGCGTTGCGCATGGCGTAACGACGCCAGCCGACGACGGTCGCGGTCATTGATTTCGGACAGTCCGGCCCGATATGCCAGCGCTGCGCATAGTGACCGATGGCCAGCACCAGCTCCACCTGCGGCATCGCCGCCATCACGCTCGTGCGCCAATAAGGCGCGCATTCCCGCCGCGGCGGCAGATCGCTGCCATGGGCATCGTAGCCGGGGAAACAGAACCCCATAGGCACGATCGCCAGCTTGTCCCTGTCGTAAAACGTCTCGCGATCGACAGCGAGCCATTGCCGCAGCCGGTCGCCGGAGGCGTCGTTGAAGGGCAATCCGCTTTCATGCACCCGCAGGCCCGGTGCTTGACCCGCGATCAGCACCCGCGCGGAGCTGGAAATGACCGCAACCGGTCGCGGCTCGTGCGGCAGCCGGTCTTCCGCCCCGCGCGCCGGCTGGTCGCGACAGATACGGCAGGCGGCGATAGCGGCGCGAAGTGCTGCGAGATCATCCCGTTCCTCACCCATCGCCGATCCTCGCAAACAGCGCCGATAGGTGGTCGAACAGCCAAAGCCGGATCGCCTCAAGCCAACCGTCAACCACATGCGGCGCCTCTTCCGCATGGCGGTTGCTGCGGCGCCAGGCCTGCGGCCGGGTGAACTCGCCGGCCCAAAGCCCGACCCTCTGCCTTTCGGCCGTTGCCTCCTCCTTCTGATAGCGGCCGTAGCTCACGGCATAGCCGGTCGCCACCATCTGGCGCCCGACGTCTCGCCCATTGGTCTCGCAGGTGCCGAGATCGCGGCCATATTTGTCGCGTCCATGCAGGCGACACAGCGTCGTGCCGCCCGAGACCATTGCCTTCAACCGCTTGCGGGCATCCGCCCCACAGTCCCACTCCGCTCCATCGCGTCTGCAGGTCTGGCCGATCTCGGGCGCATCGATGCCTTCTAGGCGTATGCGCCGGCCGTCAAGGCGCAGGCTGTCGCCATCGCTCGCGGTCGCAAACCCCGAGAGTTCTCCTGTCACGGTCCGCTCTGGCGGCGGCAGTTGCGAGGCGACATAGGCGCCGGCGCAGAGCAGCAGGAAAATGACCCAACCGCCGATGGTCCCGATGTGCCCGGCAGGCGCGCCCTTTCCGCCTCCGCCCGTGAACCGATATCTCGATCTGCCCGATCTCAACTTGTCCGCATCCCCTTGTTTTTCGGTGTCTCAAGGCGATCGCCAAACACGATCGCGCCACAATGGTTGTCGAATCCTTCACCTGAGGCAGCAACTTCTTAAGGATTGCTGTCTAGACTGCAACCAGCTGTAACCTTTGCATATATGAGCATGAGTATCGCCGTCAGCACCTCGACAGATAAGATCATCGTCGACAAGTCGCGAAGCCATCGAAACAAGGCTGTTTCGAAGACGGTACGCGCGACGCGCGAACGGCTGCAAACCGGTTCGTCCGCCCCTTCCGGCTTTGAACGCGAAATGCTCAATCTCTATATCGGGTCCGCCTTGCATGGCGCCATTGCCGTGCCGTTGCTGGTTGCGCTCATCACTGCGGTCGGCATCTACCTTTCTGGCAATCTGAGCATCGTCGTCTGGGCCGTGATGACGCTTTCGACTCACGCCGTCACCGTCTTCCTGGCGCGAAAGGCGCGCAAGGAGGACATCGCCGCCGATAAGGTGCCGGTGTGGCGCCGCCGCTTCCTGATCGGCCAGCTGCTGATGGGCCTTTGCTGGGCGACGTTCGTCACGCAGGACTGCGCAACCTGCGGCGATATCCGCTATGGCCTGTTCGAAGGCGCCGGCCTGTTGATCGCGCTTGCTGCCACCGCGATGGGCACCTTCCTGCTGCGCAATGCCCTGCTCTACACGTTCGTACCTGTCGTCGCCGCTCTCGCCTTTTCCTCGCTGACCACGGCCGATCCGGTTCACGTCGGTCTCACCGGCGTGATCTCGCTGTCTCTGCTGTTCCTCGTCTTCATGACCGACCGCATGAACCGCGCCAATGTGCACATTCTGTCGATGCAATCGGAGAAGGACGACCTGATTGCCGAGCTCGAAGTGGCAAAATCGATGTCGGACGAAGCCCGTCGGCGCGCCGAGGAAGCGAACCTTGCCAAGTCGCGGTTCCTCGCCTCGATGTCGCACGAGCTGCGCACGCCGCTCAACGCCATTCTCGGCTTCTCCGAGGTCATGTCGACCGAAGTTCTCGGGCCGCTCAACAACCCGACCTACAAGGAATATACCAGCGACATCCACCGCTCGGGCGAACATCTCCTGAACCTGATCAACGAGATCCTCGATCTGTCGCGTATCGAGGCCGGCCGCTACGACCTCAACGAAGAGGCCGTCAGCCTGGTCGATATCGCCGACGATTGCATCGGCATGGTCCAGCTTCGCGCCCGCGCCAAGACGATTGCCATCCACGCGCAGTTCGAGCAGGGCATGCCTGCCGTCTGGGTCGACGAAAAGGCCATGCGCCAGGTGATCCTCAACCTGCTGTCGAATGCGGTGAAGTTCACCAGTTCCGGCGGGGAAGTCACCGTCAAGGTCGGCTGGACGGCCGGCGGCGGTCAATATCTCTCGATCAAGGACAATGGCCCGGGCATTCCCGATGAGGAGATCCCGATCGTGCTTTCGGCCTTCGGTCAGGGTTCCATCGCCATCAAGAGCGCCGAACAGGGCACTGGCCTCGGCCTGCCGATCGTGCAGGCGATCCTAGCCAAGCACAATGGCGAGTTCATCCTGCGCTCCAAGCTGCGCGAAGGCACCGAAGCCATCGCCATCCTGCCGGCCCGCCGCGTGCTCGAAAGCCTGCCCGCGGTCGAGGATGTGCCCGCCCCTGCCCGCCGCCGCAAAAGCTTCGCTTGATCCATGCAGATTGAGACACAACGCCTGCGGCTCCGGCCCTGGCAGGAGCGCGACGTCTCGCCTTTTGCGGTCATCAATGCCGATCCTGAAGTCCGGCGCTACTACTATCCCGCCATCCTGACACCTGAAGAAACCGCGGGCGTCATCGCAGAGTGTGATGCCCACTTGCGCCAACACGGCTTTGCCTTCATCGCACTGGAGCGCAACACGGATGCGGCCCTCATCGGCGGGCTCGGCCTTTCCATTGCCGGTAACGAAATTCCTGATGGTCCGCATGTCGAGATCGGCTGGATCCTCGGAAGGCCCTACTGGGGCAACGGCTATGCGCTGGAGGCGGCCTGCGCTTGCATGCAATATGCCTGGACGACGCTCGGACTTGCCGAAGTCATCGGCTACACCTCGCAGATCAACCATCCCTCACGGGCATTGATGGAAAAGCTGGGAATGCGGACCGATCCGGCTGAGGATTTCGACGACGTCACGGTGCCCGAAGGCAATCCGCTGCGGCCGCACGTGCTTTATCGGATCAGTCCGGCTGACCGATGAGCATTCCTTGGAAAAATGCGACGCGTTTTCCGCAATGAAATGTTGAAAAAGGAGATCGAGCGTTTCTACGAGTCCGTGGAAACCGGAAACGCTCTCGTGCTCAGCTCATGAAGCCGACGAAGATCACCACGTAGCCGGCATAGACGGCGTTGGCGACGATGAGGCAGAGGCAGGCGAAGGAGCCGAGGTCCTTGGCATTCTTGCCCATCTCCGAGATTTCCGGCGAGACGCGATCGACGATCTCTTCGATCGCCGTGTTGATCGCCTCGAACGCCATCATCAGCAGGAACAGGATCGCCATGGCGACATACTGGAAGAAGGTGGCGCCGGCGATGGCGAACGCGACCATCGCCACCGCGAAGGCGATCAGCTCGTGCCGGAACGCCGCCTCGCCGATCAGCCGTTTGGCGCCGCCCAGCGAATAGCTGGCGGCAGCGAACAGATGGCGGATCCCGGTCTGCTTTTCGACGGGGCCGGTCTGGCCGCGGCGGGGCGTGGTGTTGTTGGCGTCCATTTCATCTCGACTGGCTATAAACTGCGCTGCTTCGACATCGTCATTGAGGCGAATGCAAGGCGGTCTCGGTTGCAGAGACGCCGGCAGGTGGCTGCGGCGTGCATCTGCGCCTCTGGATAGGCGAGAAGAATGCGGCCAGCAAGGCCCGACACGCGTAGCGAAGCAGCGACGACAGCCAATCGACAGCAAACGGCGGGCCTTTGCTCAAAGGCCCGCCGTTTCTTCGTCAGTTCTTGTTGCTGACGCCGGCCTGCGCAAACGTCGCCATGCCGCCGTGGCAGGCGGCAGCCGCCTTGACGATGCCGGCGGCAAGGGCTGCACCCGTGCCCTCGCCAAGCCGCATGCCGAGCGCCAGCAGCGGCGTCTTGCCGAGCTTCTCGATCGCCCGCATATGCCCGGGCTCGCCGGAGACGTGGCCGATCAGGCAATGGTCGAGCGCCGAAGGATTGGCAGCCTTGAGGATGGCGCCAGCGGCCGTCGCGACGTAACCGTCGATGATGACAGGCACCTGCTGCATGCGGGCTGCCAGGATGGCGCCGGCCATGGCCGCGATCTCACGGCCGCCGAGGCGGCGCATCAACTCGAGCGGGTCGGACAGATGGTTGCGGTGCAGCGCGACTGCCTTTTCGACGGCGGCGATCTTGCGCTTCAGCACCTCTCCTTCCGAACCGGTGCCCGGACCGACCCAGTCTTCGGCAGAACCGCCGTAAAGGCCGAGATTGATCGCCGCGGCGATGGTCGTGTTGCCGATGCCCATCTCGCCGATGCACAAGAGGTCGGTACCGCCGGCGACAGCCTCCATGCCGAAGGCCATCGTTGCCGCGCAGTCGCGCTCGGAAAGTGCTGCCTCCTCGGTGATATCACCGGTCGGATAGTCGAGCGCCAGATCGAAGACCTTCAGGCCGAGATCGTGGCTGACGCAGATCTGATTGATCGCGGCACCGCCTGCGGCAAAGTTCTCGACCATCTGTGCCGTCACCGACGAGGGAAATGGCGTCACGCCCTGGCGGGTGACGCCGTGGTTGCCGGCGAAGATCGCGACGAGCGGCCGGTTGACCGCCGGCGGCTTGCCCGTCCAGGCGGCGAGCCAGAAGGCGATCTCCTCGAGCCGCCCGAGCGCGCCCGGCGGCTTCGTCAGTTGCGCATCGCGATCGCGTGCGGCAACCAGCGCGGCCGAATTCGGGCCTGGCAGGTTGCGCAACAATTCGCGGAAATCATCAAACGGCAGGCCGCTGGCGCTCATGGAGAAGAATCCTTGCATTTCGTGAAGTTCAATCCACGCTCCTCATAGAGGGCGAGGAAATTTCGGGCAACGACATTTGCGCCAATCCGCGTCGCCGGAGCATGATCCGCCGAACGCGCGGCGATTCGGCGCACCGGAATTTGGAGGGGCCATGACCTATCTTCGCGACTTTTGTGACGATGTGGCGCGCTCGGTCGCCTTCCTCAGCCGCATCCACATGCCGCAACGCCATTTCGTTGACTATGACGGCCGGCTCAATCGCGCCGTTCGCGCCTTTCCGCTGGCGGGCATGCTGATCGCCCTGCCCGCAGCCGCGGTCGCCTCCTTGCTGATTGCGCTTCAGGTCAGCTCCCTCTTCACCGCTTTCGTGGTCGTCGCGGTGCAGGCGCTCATCACCGGCTGCCTGCACGAGGACGGGCTCGGCGACACCGCCGATGGTTTCGGCGGCGGGCGAGACCGGGAGGCGGCGCTGGTGATCATGAAGGACAGCCGCATCGGCTCCTATGGCGCCGTGGCGCTGATCCTTTCCTTCGGCCTTCGCGTGTCGGCGCTTGCATCCTTCCTGCCGCTGTTCACGCCGACTGGCGCAGGCCTCATGATCCTCGGTGCCGCCGCCCTCAGCCGTGCGGCCATGGTCTGGCACTGGTCACGGCTGCCGCCGGCACGCCGCGACGGGGTTGCCGCCTCGGCCGGCGAACCGGACCCGGCAGCGACATCCTTCGCGCTTACCTCGGGCGTGCTCGCCGCCATGCTGCTCTTCTATTTCGCCAAGGCCCCGGCCCTTGCCCTCATCCTCTCGCTCGTCGCTTTCATCGCAACCGTTGCCGCCTTCGGCCGTCTGGCCACCCGCAAGATCGGCGGCCACACCGGCGACACCATCGGCGCTACCCAGCAACTGACGGAGATCGCTGTTCTCAGCGCCCTTGCGCTGACAGTTTGAAACGCCGATATAATCATTCGAAACAACGCTACAGTGCCGCACGTCTTGTCAGACGTGCAAAGGTCGCTGTAGCACTTTGAAATGCTGCATGTTTCCCCAAACCGGATGGGATTTGAGGAACATGCAGTCCCATTCGCCGCAACCCGGGACCGTCAGTTCAGGACCATGGAATCTCCCTGCATTCTCGTCTGTTCTATCGATGAAAAGACCGGCTACTGTTTCGGCTGCGGTCGCACACGAAACGAGATCGGCGCCTGGACGCTCTACACCGATGCCGACAGACACGCGATCATGCTGGCGCTCCCGGCAAGGCTTGAAACAATGGTGCGAAAGCCCCGGCGCGAAACGCGCCGCGCGCGCATGGCCAGGGAACGCGGCGACGCATGACACGTCTTTTGATCCTGCTCTCGATCCTTGCGATCGGCCTCCTGCTGCTGATCGTCAATCACGACGTCGGCCGCACCTTCGGACTGGCAAATGACGATTTCGGCCAGCTCGTTTCACTCGGCGCAATTGCCACGCTCTTGAGTGCCGGCATCTGGCAAAGCCGCCGCCGCTTTGGCGAAGGCGCCCGACAGGCTGCGATCTGGCTGCTCATCGTGCTGGCGCTCGTCTCGGCCTATGTCTACCGCTTCGAGTTTCAGGGCTTCGGCAACCGGGTGCTCTCCGGTCTGATGCCGGGCCGCGCGACTGTGATCACCGACAGCGAGGGTCGTCAGGAAGTGGTGCTGCAGAAGATGATCAACGGTCATTTCGAGACCAATGCCGCGGTCAACGGCAAGGAAATCAACATGCTGGTCGATACCGGCGCCAGCAGCATTGCGCTGACCTATGAAGATGCTGAGCGTATCGGTCTCGATCCGGCGAATCTGAGCTACACGATGACGGTCATGACCGCCAATGGGCAGGCGATGGCCGCACCCGTATTGCTTTCCGAGGTCGCGATCGGCCCGATCGTGCGCAACGACATCCGTGCGACGGTCGCCGCTGAAGGCAAGCTCGACCAGAGCCTGCTCGGCATGACCTTCCTCTCGACGCTCGACTTCCTGCAGATGCGCACCGACGAGCTTCGACTGCGCGATTGATCGGGCATTTGCGGCGAACGCGTCTTCGTGCATGTTGGCGAGATCCGGCCTGCGCCTATCGCCATCGCAAAACCGCCGATTATTTTTGCACGACAGACGTCAAGGAGAAGCGCCTCATGGATTTCATGCGATTGCTGAAGTCGATCGAAGAGCTTCTCTATGAACTCGTGTCATGGCTGCTGTTCTATCCGCTGACGATGTGGCGCACACTGCGGCAACCGCAGGCGATGATGCGCTATGCTGATGTGGAGCTGACGGACGATGTGTCCGAGCAATATACCGAGACGCTGAGCCCGCCACTCTTTCTGCTGATCACGCTGCTGCTCGCCCACGGCGTCGAACTCGGGCTTGTCAACCAGACGACGCCTTGGGCACCGCCGCCGCTGCTTGCAAGCCATTCCAATCTGTTGATGTTTCGCGCCGTCGCCTTCAGCATTCTGCCGCTGCTGATGGCAGTCAAGTTGCTGCACCGCAAGGGCGTGCGGCTGACCAGACACACGCTGAGGGCGCCCTTCTACAGCCAATGTTACATCACGGCGCCGTTCGCGCTTGCACTCAGCATCGGTACGCTGCTCTCCCGAGCGGAAAACCAGAAGGCGCTTGCCGCAGGCCTCGCCTTCATCCTTGTCGCGTTCGTCTGGTACGTGATCGTCGAAACGCGCTGGTTCAAGTCCGACCTCGGTCTGTCGACATCACAGGCGGCCCTGCGCGTCGTGTGGACTTTGTTTCAAGCGCTGATCGCTATTTTCCTGGTTGGCGCCGCTATCGTCTTCGGCACAGGCGCAACGCCCGCCTGATATCGGCTGGCGCCCGCAGGTTTTGGCTCTCCGCCGTCAGTTCCGCAGCCGGTAGCCGGTGCGGAAGATCCAAGCGAGAACCGACAGGCAGATCGTCAGGAACACCAGGATGATCGCGGCGCTGAAGACTGGGTTGACGTCGGACACTTCAAAGAAGCTCCAACGGAAACCGCTGATGAGATAGAGCACCGGGTTGAAGTGGCTGACCGCCTGCCAGAACGGCGGCAGCATGTCGATCGAGTAGAAGCTGCCGCCCAGGAACACCAGCGGCGGAATGACCAGCATCGGGATCAGGTTCAACTGCTCGAAGTCCTTGGCCCAGATACCGATGATGAAGCCGAACAGGCTGAACGACACGGCTGTCAGCACGAAGAAGAACACCATCGCGATGGGATGGGCGATCGAAAGATCGACGAACAGCGAAGCCGTCAACAGGATGATCGTGCCGATCATCAACCCCTTGGTCGCCGCCGCGCCGACATAGCCGAGCACGATCTCGATCATCGAGACCGGCGAGGACAGCACCTCGTAGATCGTGCCGGTGAACTTCGGAAAATAGATGCCGAACGAGCCGTTGCCGATGCACTGCGTCAGAAGCGTCAGCATGATCAGGCCCGGCGTGATGAAGGCGCCATAGGAGACGCCGTTGATCTCCTGGATGCGCGCGCCGATCGCCGCGCCGAAGACGATGAAGTAGAGCGAGGTGGAAATGACCGGCGACACCACGCTCTGCAACAGGGTGCGCCGCGTGCGCGCCATCTCGAAGAAATAGATCGACTTGATCGCTTCGATGTTCATCGTCCTGCTCCCACGATCTCGACGAAAATATCCTCCAGCGAGCTCTGCCGCGTGGAAATATCCTTGAGGCGCACGCCGGCCTCGGCAAGAGCCGCCAGCAGCGAGGTTATGCCGGTGCGGTCGGCGCTGGTGTCATAATCGTAGATCAGACAATGACCATCACCCTCAAGCATCAGGTTGTAGCCCGAGAGCGTTTCGGGCACGGCTTCCAGCGGATGCGACAGGTCGACCCGCAACTGCTTGCGCCCAAGCTTCGACATCAGCGCCGTCTTGTCCTCGACCAGCAGAATCTCGCCGCCGTTGATCACCCCGATGCGGTCGGCGATCTCTTCTGCCTCTTCGA
Organism: Ensifer sp. Root31; assembly: GCF_001424825.1. Classification (NCBI taxonomy): domain Bacteria; kingdom Pseudomonadati; phylum Pseudomonadota; class Alphaproteobacteria; order Hyphomicrobiales; family Rhizobiaceae; genus Ensifer; species Ensifer sp. Root31. The sequence continues at coordinate 245,649 of NZ_LMCO01000023.1, forward strand.
TGTAGTGCGTCGTCAGGATGATCGTCACGCCCGAGGCGCGCAGCCGCTCGACGACTTCCCACATGCTCTTGCGCAGGCTGACGTCGACGCCGGCCGTCGGCTCGTCGAGGAAGAGCACGCGCGGTTCATGCGACAGCGCCTTGGCGATCAGCACACGACGCTTCATGCCGCCGGAAAGCTCGCGCAGCATGTTGTCCTTCTTGTCCCACAGCGACAGATCCTTCAGCACCTTTTCGATATGGGCCGGGTTCGGCTTCTTGCCGTGCAGGCCGCGCGAAAAGGTGACGGTGTTCCAGACGGTCTCGAAGGCGTCCGTCGTCAGTTCCTGCGGCACCAGACCGATCATCGACCGCGTCTCGCGAAAATCGCGCACGACGTCATGGCCGTTGACCGTCACGGTACCACCACTCGGGTTGACGATGCCGCAGATGATCGAGATCAGCGTGGTCTTGCCCGCCCCGTTCGGACCAAGCAGGGCCAGGATCTCGCCCTGCTCGATATCGAGGCTAACGCCTTTCAGCGCCTTGAAGCCCGAGGCATAGGTCTTCGAAAGATTGGAAACGGAAACGATTGGTGCCATGAAGCTGATCCGGAATGCGGGGGGCGAAGTCGGCAGGTCACGCCTATATGGGCCGTTTCATCACGATTTGCAGCCCGCGCCCCGCAAAAAACAAGGTGACAGAGCGTCAACATCAGGACAATCGGCCGCTTTCCATTCCGATCGGACCTCGGCCCTCACCTTGCTGACGCGATCCCACCCGCGGCAACCGGTCGTGCAGCACCATGCCGGCAAGCATGGCGACCACGAAGAGTGCCGTCGCCGGCAACCCGAGCGACAGCGATGCCAGCGCGGGGCCAGGACATAGGCCGACAAGGCCCCAGCCGACACCGAAGATCGCCGAGCCTATGATCAAGCGACGGTCGATCACGCGGTTCGAAGGCAGATGAAAGGCATCGTCGAGCAGCGGGCGCCGCATGCGCCGGGTCAAGAGAACGCCAAGCGCCGAGACGGCGACAGCGCCTCCGAGCACGAAGGCAAGGCTCGGGTTCCAGTCGCGCGTGACGTCGAGAAAGCCGCGAACGCGGGCCGGATCCAACATGCCGGAGAGCGACAGGCCGATACCGAAGATCACGCCGGAGGCAAGCGTTGCCAACAGGCGCGGGAAGGCGCTGCCGTTCATTGGACGAAACCTTGGAGATAGACGGTGACGACGGCAGCGATCATGAAGGTCGCAACCGCTGCAATCGACCGGCGGGAAAGCCGGGCGAGACCGACGACACCATGTCCGCTGGTGCAGCCTGAACCCATGCGCGAGCCAAAGCCGACAAGCAACCCGCCGACCACCAGCAACGGCCAGGAGGAGGTGACGGTGACGGTTGGCCAGATGCCGGAGAAAAGACGGTAGATCACCGGGCCAGCCAGCAGGCCAAGAACGAAGACGATGCCGGTCGAGGCCTGCACACCCTGCAGCAGCCTGCCGGCAATTCCGCTGACACCGGCCACACGTCCGTTTGCCACCATCAGTATTGCCGCCGAAAGCCCGATCAGCAGGCCTCCGGCAAGCGCATTCCAGTACTCATTCATTTTTTCGCGCCTTCGCGACAGAAGATTTGACAAAGCGTGCCCACGAGCCGGGCGACCTTATCATGGCTCAGGCGATAGAAAACCTGCTTGGCCTGCCGCCGCGTCGAAACGACGCCGGCTTCCCGCAGCACAGTCAGTTGCTGTGAGAGCGTCGGCTGTCGGATTCCGAGCAATTCCTCAAGTGCCGCCACCGAATGCTCCCCTTCGAGAAGCGTCGTCACGATCAGCAGTCTGTTGCGATTGGCAAGCGTGCGCAGGATCTTCGAAACTTCTGTGGCATGCGCGGTCATGTCGGCGCGCACGCCGGGAAATCGCATCACAGTTCCCATGCCGTCCTCCCGTCGTATCAAGGAGTGAGTAGAACCCTAAAACAATGCGTCCGGGACAAGCCCGGATTCTATCCATGATTGTTATATGAAGTAATATAATATCATATTACTTATACGCAAGCCAGACGACACACAAACGCGTTACCGACCCACTTCGGCCCGCACCGATCCTCACAGAGAAAATAATACCGCAAATTCAGCTTGTTACAATTGCGCACCACGGGAGAACGACGCGCCAAAGTTGGGTCGATTCCTGAAATCAACCATGAGGAAGCGCTAAAACCTACGGTATAAAAACGGCTTAACCGTACAGGCTGTAGAAAAAACGGGCTGCAATCAGAATCATGAAAATGCCGAATCCGACCTCGAGCTGCCGGCGGTTCATGGCGTGAGCGGCGCGCACGCCGAGTGGCGCAACCAGCAGGGTGATCGGTATGATCAGGCCAACGGCGATCCAGTTGATGAAGCCGGTCGAAAACGGCGGCAGGCCCGGCATGCCCCACCCGGCCCAGACGTAGCCGAACAGACCAGGGATAGAGATCAACACACCGACGCCCGCAGACGTCGCGACCGCCTGGTGAATCGGGCGGTTATAGAGCGTCATGAAGGTGTTGTTGAGAACGCCGCCACCGATGCCCATCAGCCCCGAGAGGATGCCGATCGCCACGCCGACCAGCCATTTCACCGGATTGGCCGGCAGGTCGGATCCAAGCCGCCAGCTCGCGCGGTTGAGCAGCATGCGAAAGGCGACGGCAAGCGCGATCACCGCAAAGATCAGCCGAAGCGTTCCGCTGCTGATAGAAGCCGCGATGACCGACGCAAGGATCGCGCCAAGCGGCACGGCAATGGTCCAGTTTCGCAACAGCGCCATGTCGACGACGCCGCGTTTGTAGTGCGACAGGAAGGACCGCACCGAGGTCGGCACGATGATGGCAAGCGACGTCCCGACCGAAAGATGCATGCGAACCGCATCGTCGATGCCGAGCAGCCCAAAGACCTGGTAAAAGACGGGAACGAGGATCGCTCCGCCGCCAATGCCAAAGAGACCGGCAAGCAGCCCTGCGACCACGCCGGCGGCGGCCAGCGCCAGGGCAAACATCATCAGTTCCGAAACCGGCGGCACGGCGTGCTCCATCGTAATAGTGGGAATCCGGCGAACGAACGCAACATTGCCGCCGACGCGGCAGTTCTGTCACAAAACGGTGATGCTTTTCAATCAGTTTGGCGTGGCACGCGGCACGCCCGCCACGTGATTTGCACGCATCACTTGATCTCCGGAGCCTCCCCCTTTCTCCGGATACAGGCCGGCACCACCTCCGCCGGCCTCTTTTTTTGCCGGCTCACGATAGGCGCGATGCTGACGGATGCTCAATCACAGTGACGATAACCGGTCTTGCGCGTCCGCAGGTCGAAGTGGAAATGATCCTTGTGAAAGGGATCGCTGCCGGGGCCGAGAACCGTATTGAAGTATTTGCAGCTGTCGGTGCGAACGGCCTTCAAAAGCCCCTTCTCGCGAAAGGCGAAGAAGCCCTTCTTGCGCACGTCGATTTCCTTGCCGTTCTTCAGCACGAACTTGCCGACATCGATGGCGTTGCCATGCGCATGCTCGGACATCGGGTTGCCCCGGCGCGAGTTCATGGTGCGGCAGGAGTAGCCGCCGAGCGGCTTGATCGTCTTGACGCCGGACCAGTAGCGATAGCGCGACGATGGCGCCAGCTCGTATTTCACCCACTTCGCGAAGGCTTCGGTCACTTCGCAGTTGAGCTTGACGGCGGGCTTGACGTCGATGCCGCCCGACAGACCGCCGAGTTCGATCGGATAGTCGATGCCGCAGGAAGGGCCGTTGCTGATGCGCGGGATATCGCGGAACTCGACGCCGAGCTTGCGCAGCCGCTGGCGGCAGGCGACTTCAGAGCGAGGCATCTGGCCGGTATATTGTGATTCCGGCTCCGCCATCGGATTGCGGGTGCGCGGCAGCATCGCCACCTGCTGCGGCTCCTGAGCGCGCTGCATCGCCTTTTGCCGCTCGAAGGCACGGATACGCTCAGCCTCTTCGGCTGCAATCTGTTCTTCCGTCAGCGGTGGCAGATCCGGGTCGCCGCCAAGGCTCGCCTGCGCCTCGTTCAAGGTCTGCGGCGGACTGCCAAGTTGGCGGACATTGTCCTCGCCGATACCACCGACGACAGGCTGGCTGGCATTGCCCTCGGCGATCTCGTTGCTCTGCTCCTCCGCCAGCCCGACCACCGGCTCCACGCCAAGCATCTGATCCATGTTGACGCCTTCGGACGGAATGGCGGTCGAACCAGTGTTGACCTGCTGGGCGCCCGAACGCGCCGCCTCCTCGCTGTCGATCATCGGCAAGGCGCGGCGTTTCTGCTGATGCGTCGAGGCAGGCATTGTTGTGCCGCCGCTGTTGCTGAAAGTCGAAACCGGCTCTCCGGAAGGATAGGCGGCTACCTCCTGCTCGGGCACGGCATCGACAGGAACGGGCCTGATCGCACCGACGCGTTCGCCGCCGTCGATACGGGCCGAGGGCGTCAATACATCGGTCGTGCAGGCGACAAGAGAGAGCGACAGCGCGAGCGCCGCCAACGGACGATGGAGTGAGGAAACATACGCCATACCGATTTGCCGCCTTCATCCAGCGTATGCGCCCGAAAATCGGCATCGATTTTCGAAGAAGCCCATACGTGCGCACCCACCCGAAATCAAAACGGTGCAGGCCGCCTGTGTCGCAAACCGGGCACGCCGCCGAAAAAGCCCGATTTGGAACCTATTTTATGCAAACACGGTAAATGAAGCCTTGCGAGGCACACCCAACATCAAGCAGGTCGGCAGTCGAAATCGTGTCGGGCTTACAGCGCCGCGCTGACGCGCAAAGGACGCTGTAACGCATGAAACCTGCGGCATGATTTTCTCCGCGGCGACGCCGGCATCAGCGATACCGATGGCATGCCGACGCAAAAAGGCCCGCGCAGATTGCTCGACGCGGGCCTTTGTTCTTACAGCTTACAGCGCCGCGCGTCTTATTAGACGCGCAAAGGTCGCTGTAGCACTTTGAATTGCTGCATGTTTTTATCCTTAAATCGAATACGATTTGAGGAAACATGCAGTAGGCGTGCTTAGCGGCACTCACCGGGGTGTACGACCCGGAAGCCGGCGCCGCCCGCTTCGCAGGAATTCGGGAAGGTCTGAACTCTGCTGCCGCGTTGACCGCAGACCGGTGCGTATTCGCGGGTGCAGAACTGGCCCTGCGGCGGACGGTCGTCGTCGCGGCGGCATTCGCCTGGCGAAACCACCCGGAAGCCATCGGCCCGCGCCATGCAGGCATTCGAGAACGTCTGCTGCTGGCGACCGCGCTGGCCGCACACCGGAGCATATTCACGCGTGCAGGCCTGCGGCTGCGGCTCCGGCGGACGGTAATCCGGGCGGCACTCGCCGCGGTGGATTACGTTGAAGCCGTCGGCCCGCGCCTGGCACGAATTCGAGAAGGTACGCGTGCGGTTGCCCCGCGCCCCGCAGACCGGCGCATATTCCATCGTGCACATCGGCGGACGGATCGGCCCCGGACCGGGCCTCGGCTCGTCAACCACGACGGTACACGCGGACAGAAATCCGAATGCCAACAGAATTGCCGCCCCCGGCCGCGTAAAAAGAAGTCTGAGAAGCGCCATCAATATCCCTCTAACACCGGCAGACAGGCGACCCGGCGCCATGCCGCGTCATTCCACCTCCCGTTCAGCCGTATCTATCTCCGCACACGGATTGGTCAAGCCCGCTCCCGCTTCGACAAACCAATGGTTGAACTGCTCGGTCGTCAACGAACGGGAGCAAGCCGAACCCGCCTCACACCGCACTCAAATTTCAGCTTGATCGGCGCGTGCCGCATACAGTCCGAAATGCAGAAAGGCCCGCGTGCTGCCGCACACAGGCCCTTCATTGATCACGCTGGCGTCGTGCTCAGGCAGCGCGACCGTAAGCGGTCTGCCTTGCTGTTTCCCGCAACCGGAACTTGGTCAGCAGCATCTTCAGTTCGCGGCTCTCGGCTGCGAGCGTCTGGCTTGCTGCCGTCGTCTCCTCCACCATGGCGGCGTTCTGCTGGGTCATCTGGTCCATGCTGTTGACGGCGGTATTGACCTCCGCCAGGCCGGTCGCCTGTTCGCGGGCTGCCGTTGCAATCAAGGCGACCTGTTCGTTGACGCGGTTGACCAGCGCTTCGATCTCCGTCAGCGCATCGCCGGTCGAGCGCACGAGCTCGACGCCGGCGCCAACTTCGCGCACCGATGTTCCGATCAGTGCCTTGATCTCCTTGGCGGCACCGGCAGAACGTTGCGCCAGTTCGCGCACTTCCTGCGCAACCACGGCAAAGCCACGGCCGGCTTCGCCTGCCCGCGCCGCTTCGACGCCGGCGTTCAGCGCCAGAAGGTTGGTCTGGAAGGCGATCTCGTCGATCACGCCGATGATCTGGCTGATCCGGCTCGATGAGGTCTCGATCCGCCCCATGGCGTCGATGGCATTGCGCACGATGCCGCCGGATTTCGCAGCACTCGCCCTGGTCTCATCGACCATGTTGCGCGCTTCGTTGGCCCGGTCGGAGGAATGACGCACCGTCGACGTAATCTCGTCGAGGGCAGCTGCCGGTCTTCCAGTGCCGCCGCCTGCTGTTCGGTACGGCGCGACAGGTTGTTGGCCGCCTCCGAAATGTCTCCAGCGCTGGCGGTGACGATCTCGGTCGAATGCGAGATTGAACCGATGACATCGCGCAGAGCAGCAACGGCCGTGTTGAAGTCCTGCCTCAGCTTGCCGTACTCAGGGGCGATATCGCCAATTTCAGCCGTCAGGTCACCGCTTGCCAGCAGTTCGAGGGCGGCACCGACTGTCTCCATCGCATCGGCCTGTGCGTCGGCCGTTGCCCGCTGGCGCTGCTCATTGCCGCGCCGCTCGGACGCCAGCCTGTCCTGTTGCTCGGCCTCGCGGAAGCGCAGCTCCAGTCGCTCGCGCACCGAGTCGCGCAGCACGACGAGAACCTTGGCCATCTGGCCGATCTCGTCTCCGCGGTCGGTTTCCGGCACTTCGGATGACAGGTCCTCATCGGCAATCGACCGCATCGAGGCCTTCAGCTTTTCGACCGGCTTGACGACGCTGCGCACGATCGCCAGCGCCGCCATCACGATCGCCAGCGCCGCGGCGAGAAGAATGCCGGCCACCTGCCACGCGCGTTCACGGAACATGGCGGTGAGGTCGTCGGAATAGACGCCGGTGCCGACCACCCAGCCCCAGGGCCTGAAGCCGGCGAGGTGCGAATACTTCAGCACAGGCTCGTCGGCGCCCGGCTTCGGCCAGTAGTAGTCGACGAAGCCCTGCCCGCTCTTTTCCACCGTCTTCACAAATTCGACAAAGAGGTGCTTGCCATTGGGATCCTTGTTGGCGGAAAGATCCCTGCCATCCAGTTCCGGCTTGATCGGATGCATGATCATCGTCGGATGCATGTCGTTGATCCAGAAGTAACCGCTGCCCTGGTAGCGCATCGCCTTGATCGCTTCGAGGGCGCGCTTCTGCGCGTCTTCGCGCGACAGCGTGCCGGCCACTTCCTGTTTGTGGTAGGCGTCGAACACCGCAATGGCGTTCTCGTTCATTGCCGACAGCATCGCCTTGCGTTCGCCCACGAGCTTGTCCTGCGCCTGAAGCAGACCGAAGGTCAGCGCCGCCGCCATGGTCAAAAGTGCGAACGCGACGAGCGCGTAGAGCCGCACCGAAATCCTGAATCGTTTCATCCCCAGTCCCCTGCCTCCAGTAGAAGCGTGCAGGATAGGGACCGCGCTTTGCAAAGCCCCTAACAAACGATCCCTAATTTTTACAATTCTGAATTATCACCTTCGAAAGGAATGGCGTTCGCCATCATGGACTAACGCGATTTGTCGCCCGCCGCTCTTCCCTGACGAAGCAACCATGCGCTACATCTTTCCCGACACAGGGAGACAGGCCGCATGACCGCAGACAACAAACCGACCGGCGAACTGACCTTGCGCACGCTCGCAATGCCTGCCGACGCCAATGCCGCCGGCGATATTTTCGGCGGCTGGGTCATGGCGCAGATGGACCTTTCCTGCGGCATTCGCGCCGCCGAGCGGGCCCGTGGCCGCGTGGTGACGGCAGCGGTGAAGGAAATGGCCTTCGCGCTACCGATCAAGATCGGCGATACGCTCTGCATCTACACCGATGTCGTCAAGGTCGGACGCACATCGATGACGCTCAAGGTCGAGGCCTGGGCGCAGCGCTATCTCTCGCATCTGATGGAAAAGGTGACCGACGCGATCTTCGTCATGGTCGCGCTCGACGAAAATGGCAAGCCGAAGGCGGTACCGGAGGAATAGGAGGAGCGTTCATGGATCCGACCCTACCTGATCCGGCGATTTTCTCGCATATCCGCGTCGTCATGGGCATGGTCGTCAGTCTCAGCCTTGCGAGACTGCTGAGCGGGCTTGCCCTCTTCGTGCAGCATCCGGGAAAGACCGGGGTCTACTGGATCCACCTCGGCTGGGTCCTGTTCATGTTCGTCTTTCTCGTGCACTTCTGGTGGTGGGAATTCCACCTCCATGCCCTGCCTGTGCTTGACGTCACCGTCTATCTCTTTCTCATCCTCTATTGCTGCGTCTTCTTCTTTCTTTGCGTGCTCTTGTTTCCGACGACACTGGAGGATTACAGCGACTACGAGCATTACTTCATGTCGCGGCGAAGCTGGTTCTTTGCGTTTCTGGCACTCGCCTTTGCCGTCGACCTCGTCGACACCGCGCTCAAGGGCAAGGCCTATTTCACGTCCTACGGACTGGAATACCCGATCCGCAACGTGACCTACATTGTGCTCTGCCTGATCGCCGCCTGGACGCCGAACCGGCGTTTCCATGCCGCGTTCCTCATCGGCGCCGTCACCTATCAGCTTGTCTGGATGTACCGCGCCTTCGACCTCTTGGATTGAACACCGCCAAGGCTGTTCTTGACCACCACAATGACGTTATTCCCGAGCTGCCTCTCCTGCCGCAAAAGCGTTCCGCAAAATGCGCCGACAACAAAACAAACAAACTCCATAAATTTTATATTCTTCTCTTACACTGATCCCAGTTCACCGGACGGCGCCCTAGGCCCGCCAGCAAACAGGAGCGGGACAGATGTTCAAACTGACCAGACGGCTTTTCGGCACCGGCCTCTTCACCGCCGCAGTACTGGCCTCCTTCGGCGTCATGGCCGAAGAGCTGAAGGAATTCCGCATCGGCTTCCAAAAGACCGGCCTGCCTGTTGTCGCCCAGCAGCAGAAGGTTATCGAGAAAGCGCTGGAGCCGAAAGGCATCGCCGTTTCCTGGGTGGAGTTCACCGCCGGGCCACCGCTGGTCGAAGCGTTGAACGTCGGTTCCATCGATGTCGGCTGGACCGGCGACGCACCGCCGATCTTCGGCCAGGCCGCCGGCTCGGCGATCGTCTATGCCGCTGCACTTCCGTCGAACGGCAAGGGCGAAGCGATCTTCGTCAAGCCGGGCTCGCCGATCCAGACGCTCGCGGATCTCAAGGGCAAGAAGATCGGTGTCGGCAAGGGCACCAGCGCCCACAATCTGGTGGTCGCTGCTCTGGAGAAGGCAGGCATCGGCTTCGGCGACGTTACCCCTGTTTATCTGAGCCCCGCCGATGCGGCGGCCGCCTTCGCCAGCGACAAGATCGATGCCTGGGCTGTCTGGGATCCATTCTTCGCCATCGCCGAAACGCGCTACAAGCCACGCATTCTGACGACGTCGGCCGAGACCTTGAAGGTCAACACCTATTTCCTCGCCAACCGCGACTTCGCTGCCAACCATGCAGACGCCGTCACCACCACGATTGCAGCGCTGAAGGAGGCCTCCGTCTGGGCCGACGCCAACCGCGACAAGGTGGCGGCCGCCTTGCATGAGGTGACCGGCGTGCCGCTTGAGGCACAGACGATCGCGGCGAACCGCAGCGTCTTTTCGATCGGGCCGATCACCGACGATATCGTCGCCGGCCAGCAGCAGACCGCCGATCGCTTCTTCAAGCTCGGGCTCATCCCCAAGCAGATCACCATTTCCGATGCTGTCTGGACGGCGCCGGGCAACTGATCCCTCTCCCTCCCAAGGCGAGAACCGGCCGGCGTCGAGACGGAAGTTTCGGCGCCGGCGCCGCGAAGACAGAAGGCCCCGAACAGACGAGGACCTAAGCCATGGTGAGAACCGCACCGAACACCGTCGCGCGCAACCTTGCGGGCTGGCTGCTGCCCGCCGCCCTGATCCTTGCCTGGGAAGCGGCTTCCCGCGCGGGCCTGATTTCCGAGAGCGTGATGGCGCCGCCCTCGGCCGTGCTTGCCGCCTTCGTCCGTCTCCTCGCCTCGGGAGAGCTTGTCGAAAACATCGGCATCAGCACGCTGCGGGCACTTTCGGGTTTTGTCATCGGCGGTTCGATCGGTTTTGCGTTCGGACTTGCCAACGGCCTGTCACGCTTGAGCCGGGATCTGACCGACACGACGCTGCAGATGGTGCGCAACATTCCGCATCTGGCACTGATCCCGCTGGTCATCCTGTGGTTCGGCATCGACGAAGAGGCCAAGCTGTTCCTCGTCGCGCTCGGCGTCTTCTTCCCGATCTACGTCAACACGCTGCTCGGCATCCAGGGAGTCGACCCGCAGCTCGTGGAGATGGGCCGGATCTACGGCATGTCGAGGCGCGAACTCTTCTTCCGCGTCATCCTGCCAGGCGCCCTGCCGGCAATCTTCGTCGGCCTGCGCTATGCGCTCGGCATCATGTGGCTGACGCTGATTGTGGCCGAGACGATCGCGGCCTCCTCAGGCCTCGGCTACATGGCGATGCAGGCACGGGAGTTCCTGCTGATCGATGTCGTCATCCTGTCGATCCTGATCTACGCGCTGCTCGGCAAACTCGCAGATAGCTTCGCACGGTTGCTCGAGCGACTGACGCTGCAATGGCACCCGGCCTTCCAGCCGGCCTGATTGCCGTTGAACTGGACGAGCCCGATCCCGAGGAAAAATGGAGCAATCCCGATGTCCGTCATCGCCCTACATCCAAAACAGAAACAGGAAGCGAGCGACACCCCCGCGACCAGCCTGGCTCCCACCTCGCCGTCACCAGTTTCGACAAACGCTCCGCTCGCCTTCTCGCTCCGCGGCATCACCAAACGCTTCGGTGACAAGACCGTTCTCGACGGCATCGATCTCGATGTACCGCAGGGGCAGTTCGTCGCCGTTATCGGCAAGAGCGGCTGCGGCAAGAGCACCTTGCTGCGCATCCTCGCCGGGCTGGATAGCCCAACGAGTGGCACCCTGACCGTTGCCGGCGGCAGGGCGTCGGAGCGGCGCAGCCGCATCATGTTTCAGGAGCCGCGGCTTTTGCCCTGGGCGAGGATCGGCCGCAATGTCGAAATCGGCCTCACCGGCATCGCCAAGGGCGAAGTCGCCCGCGACCTCTCGCTCCAGATCCTTAAAGACGTCGGTCTTGTCGACCGCGCTGAGGAATGGCCGTCGGTGCTGTCGGGTGGGCAGAAGCAGCGCGTGGCGCTGGCCCGGGCGCTGGTCGCTCACCCCTTCATCCTGGCGCTTGACGAGCCGCTTGGCGCACTCGACGCCCTGACGCGCATCGAGATGCAGCAGCTCCTGGAGCGCATCTGGCAACAACAGAACTTTACCGCCGTACTTGTCACCCACGATGTGGCCGAGGCCGTGGCGCTTGCCGACCGCGTCGTCGTCATCGATGAAGGCCGCATTGCGCTCGACCTGTCGATCCCGCTCGCCCGCCCGCGCCGACATGGCAGCCCCGAAACCGCCCGGCTCGAAGGGCAAATCCTGGATCGATTGTTCGGCCGGGGATAAGGTGCCGCTTTCGATCGCTGTTTGGGACGATGCCCATTGACGAACACAACCCTCCGTGGAAGCAATGCAATCATTGCCCGCATAGTAGGTTGGAACATGAACTCAGCGACCGCCGATACCGTTCCTCCGCGTTTCTTCTGGCGCCGCTTCGCAGCCTTTGTGATTGACACTCTGCTCTTTTACGTCGTCGCAATCGTTATTGCGGTCACCCTTGCGTTCGTTCTTCCCTGAGCGCCACGCTTCTTCGTTTCCGCGACAACCCAATGCGAACCTGCCGGGCAGAGCGCGCTTGCAGATAGAATCGACCGCGAATGGCCGCTCGCCACAGGACAGACGCGTGAGAACCAGATCTGCATGACGTCCATATGGGGAGTGCCCGAAGGCAGGGCGTTCGTTTCAACATTGATCGATGTTGATGACAAACCGGCACAACGCTCGATCAGTCTTGCGATCGACGAGACCGGCAAGCCGATTGAATTTGAATCCATGCAGGTCGGACGCGGCGTTCTGGACCAACTCGCGCCGCTGGTTTTCTTCTGCTTGTGCAGTGCCGGCTTCATAGCACGCTTCGGCACCACGCCCGGCAAACGGCTGCTCGCCTTGCGCGTGGTTCAGGGCAACGGCGAACCGCTGCCGTTTGCCTCGGCCGCCAAGCGAGAGACGTTACGGATGCTGCCGTCAATACTGCTCACTGTATTCGGTGCGCCGATGATGCTCCTGTCGGCGTTAGCGATCTTTGGCACCGGCGACATTCTGATGGATGCAGTCGAAACCGTGACTGTTTTCGGCGCTCCCGCCCAGGTCATCCTGTTGGCCAGCTTTCTGGTCTTCACGCTTTTCGCTCTGATCTGGTGGGTTTTTCCCTTCATGCGCTGGCGCGGCCAGACAATCTACGATCGTCTGACTGGCTCCCATGTCGCGTCAGGCGAACCGTTCAGCGAACGGCGGGTTCACCTGCAGCGACAGCGTCCTGACGGACAGATGACGCCATTACAGCGCCGCGCGTCAAACAGGACGCGCCAAGAACGCTGTAACGCTTTGAACTAGCTGCATAATTTTACCGCTAAAGCAGATTCGATTTAAGGAATTATGCAGTAGGCTGACCCGCTCACCCCTTGAAGATGAACGAGGCACCGATGGCGATCAGGGAGAAGCCGACGAGATGGTTCCAGCCGATCGATTCCTTCAGCCAGAAGACCGAGAACGCCGCGAACACCAAGAGCGTGATTACCTCCTGCATCGTCTTCAACTGTGCCGCGGAGTAGACCTCGTGGCCGATACGATTTGCCGGCACGGCCAGACAATATTCGAAGAAGGCAATGCCCCAACTGGCGACGATCGCCATGTACAGCGGCGACGACGTGTATTTCAGGTGCCCATACCAGGCGAATGTCATGAAGACGTTGGAGATCAGGAGCAGCAGGATCGGCCAGAGATAGGCCGGATTGATGGAGAACGACATGAGGATCCTCGAAGGCGCGAATCGTTCCGGCAGGATGATCTTGCCGCTCGCGCTATGACAAGCGCAAACATCATCTGAGACGCGCGATCGGCAGCGCACGAGACCTGAATTTGCCGTTGACAAAATCCCGGTAAACTGCTGTAAAGACGTTAATTTGCGCCGGTCGGCGCAGCTATGCCGCTGATCGTCGTCGCATGGAGTTATGCGTTCGAGGAACAGCGACGCGCCGGCATCCATCAACTTCTGCCGCCCGACCTCCGGCGCCTTGGTGCGCGGTCGCCCGACCTTTGCGGCCGCCCGCGTCGATTCCTGTTCCTTTCCATGGCTTTGCCCGTTCTGCCGCATTCGGCTACAATTGACATTGCTGCCTTAATTAGGGCCCGAAGATGCGATCAATGGATCGCGGTGCCTGCGCCAGGGGCCAGGCAGAACACAAAAATAACGCACCAAACCCAGAAAACACGGCGATATCTAACCCAAATGGATTAGATTGCGCACGAATATTCGTATTTTTTGCCCTTTGCCACAATTTTGCACCAGACGGTGAGCAAAGTCCGCGCACCGTCCGACGGGACAGGCAGGGGAATACCACACTCCGACGGCAATCGCCGTGAAGTTGGCACCGCGTTTCATCGCGGTTCGCCGACGCGCTGATGCTGCGTTCAAGGTGCAACGCACGAGGCGCGAACCGCCGATATCCCCGAAAACAGTGATCGATGCAGATGAAAACCGGGGGCAGTGTTCGGCGATCGCCAGGCACATCCGGGATGCACGCACCAAACAACTTGGCAAGGAGACCTGACCATGAAGGTCCTGGCGTTTCTCGCGGCTGCCTATGTCGCGCTTTTGACACCGGATGTGGCCACGGCGGGCATGTTGGCCCAGGCCCAGCAATATAACGGCCTGCACGAGGTCAAGAACAACAAGCGGCTCCGGACCGCGCTCGGCATCAATCCGGCCCGCACCCCCTGGTGCGGCCACTTCATGGGCTTGATAGCCCGTAAGGCTGGCCGAACACCGCCACAAAGCTTCGGCATCGCCCGCTCCTGGCTGCGTTTCGGCGCGCCGGTCAAGCTGTCCTATGCCCGTCCCGGCGACATCATCGTTGTGCGCACCGGCCGCAGCTATCACGTCGGCATCATCTCCGCCCTGTCCAAATCGACGGCGAAGGTGATTGGCGGCAACCAATCGGGTCGCGTCACGGTTTCGCAGTTCACCCGCGGTCAGGTGGTCGCAGTTAGACGTTAGCCGACGACGGAAAGATCTGCGGTCAACGAACGAGGCTATCGTCGCGCATGTCCGGCTGCGCACCGTCGAGCGACAGGCGCATCGCGCAGCGCCGCTCGGCCGGTAGGCCGTTTGTCGCCTCCTTCGCCAGGATCTGGGCCAGCCGCGAGCCGAGCTCTTCTTCGCCGAGCGTCAGGAAGCCGAGCTTGCGATAGAAGCGCTCGTTCCAGACGAGTTCGCGGAACGTGGTCAGCGTCACCTCGCCAAGCGAGCGGTCGCGCGCATGCGCGATAGCGGCTGCGAACAAGGCGCGCCCAAGTCCAAGGCCTTGCCGCTCGTGCAGCACCGCGAGCTGCCAGATGTGCAGAGCACCATCGCTGATCTCGGCGCAAAGAAATCCAAGCGGGCGGTCGCGATCGTCGACCGCAACCCAGGAAAGACCGGAGCGAACGAATTCCAGATGCGATGCGACCGACTGGACGTCGTCGTCAGCAATCCAGGCAAGCTCGGGCACGGTGCGAAATGCCTCACCCGACGATCTCTCGATATCGGGCAGCGCTGGCGCATCGTCTTCACGGGTCAGTCGTATCAGGGCGTTCATGGCGGCATCCTATCGACGGAATTTGGTCCGTCGAAACAGTCTTTCGATAGAACGCCCAAGTAAGCGATAACGACGATACGTTTCTAGAGTTTTCTCCATGAAGACAAACGCTTATCCCCATATCTTCGCCAACCACACGCGATCCGCCCCCGGCGGAACCGTCAGGCGCATAACGCACAAGCCCGCCGGCAGCATCGAAACCGCCAATGACCGTGGCGATGGTCAGCCGGTTGACGAACCAGTCGAGCGGCTGCTTCGCCTCATCTTCAAAGGCGGCGCCGAACGCCTCTGGATGGCGCGAATGACCATCGAGGCATAGCGCCCGATGGAGGTCGACGTCTGGGGCAATCAAGCCGGCGGGGTTGAAAGGAAGACAGCACGGTTCCAAAATTGGCTGCTGGGCGAAAGATCCTCTCCGCATAGACCCGCCGCGTCACGGCAATCCGTGACGCCGGCAACCGGATTCCGAATTTTAAATCTTCGCCCTAAACACCTGAATCAACAATCAAACACTCTACTCATCGCGCAACCCGCGAGGCCATCTGCGCGATCTGTTCCAACGCGGCGCTCAGCCCCGCAGACGGGCTCGTCAAGGGGCGCGTTCCTCGACGCACAAGCTCGGCCGCCCCGGCCATGGAGGCTTGAGCGAGAGCGACAATCGCCGCGCCATCGTTATAGGCGGCGTCGGCTGCATCGGCGATTGCGGCGAGATAGCCATCGCGGTCACCGGCCTTGAACAGACCCCATGCGCCTGCGACGAGACGCACCTCGAGCGCCACACCCTTTCGCTTCGTGGCCTCGGCAAAAAGCGCAGTGGTCGGCGCCACGGTCGTTTCGACGGCGCAGAGCGCCACCACCTTTTCTCCGATCGACGCTGCCTTTTCGGCAAGCGCGGCATCAGTCCGCAACACCGGCACCGGCGCTTCACGCACGATCGCGGTACTCGGCCCGAGCGTCGAACAGGTGAGGAGCACGGCGTCGGCGCCGCCTGCAAGCGCCGTCAGCGCTGCAGCCGTCTCCTCGGCTATATCGTCGGTGAGCCCGCCTGCCCGTTCCGCAGCCTCGAGCAGGTCCGGCCGCACCGCATGGCGAAGCACGCCCGCGGCAAGGCCGAGTTCGCGCGCGGCGGCTTCGAAGACGGCGACGTTGCTGTCGGCGGTATGCAGGCACGCGATGATCAAGATGCTTTCCCTCACGCTGGATTCGCGCTTTGCGGTCGCCGTCGGCCACTCGCTGCCGGTAAACTTCGCACGTTACGTCGCCGGCTGGAAATAGGGATTGAGGCCCCCAACACAACGCAGGTCCTTCCATCGCTTCAAACGTGCAATCCACGGGCGAAAGCGCCTTCGGCCCGCAAATGGCCCCAAAATCGGCGCAGCAATCGATGCCGACACACGATCGCCGCGCTTTTCGCGCTTCTAGATATTGCTAAATTACGTTACCCTTAATTTCCTCTAGCTGTACGCCGCGGGAGGGGCTTGCCCCTTTGGAACGGAAGCTCGCAGTCATCCTCGCTGCCGATGTCGCTGGCTATAGTCGCCTCGTCGCGACCGACGAGGAAGGTACGCTTGCGACGCTGGGCACCTATTGCGCCACGATCGGCGACCTCGTCGCCGAGCATGGCGGTCGCATTTTCAGCACTGCCGGTGACAGCGTCGTCGCCGAGTTCCACAGCGCCGTCCAGGGGGTCCGCGCCGCCGTTGCTATCCAGCGCGCCCTGCAACGCCGCAATGCCGATCTGGCGCCGGAGAAACGCATGGAGTTCCGCATCGGCATCAATCTCGGCGACGTCGTGGTCGAAGGCACAAACCTGTTGGGCGACGGCGTCAACGTCGCAGCGCGGCTGCAGCAGGTGGCGCGACCGGCCGGCGTCTGCATCTCGGGAACGCTGCACGACCAGATCGAGGGCAAGCTCGACTTCCCCATGGTCAAGCTCGGCGAGCAGACGCTCAAGAACATGCCGCGGCCGGTGCTGGTGCACAGCGTCGACTGGCGCGAAGACCCGACGGTGCCCGACCTGCCCGGCATGCCGCTCCGCCTGCCGAACAAGCCGTCGATCGCCGTGCTCCCCTTCCTCAACATGTCGGACGATCCCGGCCAGGACTACTTCGCCGACGGGTTGACCGAGGACATCATCACCGGGCTCTCGCTCTGTCGCTGGTTCTTCGTCATCGCGCGGAACTCCTCCTTCGCCTACAAGGGGCACGCAGCGGACGCGAAGCAGATCGGCCGCGATCTCGGCGTGCGCTACATCGTCGAGGGCAGCGTGCGCCGATCAGGAAGCCGCGTGCGTGTCACCGGGCAATTGATCGAGGCCGAGACCGGCGTGCATCTCTGGGCGCAGCGCTTCGATCGCGAAGTGGCGGACATCTTCGCCATCCAGGACGAACTCACCCAGCACGTCGTCGCCGCCATCGAGCCGGAAATTCTGATCGGCGAAAATCGGCGAGCGCTGTTGCGCGGCACCGAGAACCTCGACGCCTACGAATGCCATATGCGCGGCACGCTGCTGCACAACGCCCAGGACACGGCCGCGCATTTCTCCGAGGCGATCGACTGGCATCGTCGTGCCATCGCGCTCGATCCGGATTTCGGCCGCGCCCATATGATGCTGGCGCGTTCGCTCTACGCCCGATGTTTCTTCGGCTTCAGCGACGATATCGACCGCGACAGGACTGAACTGCTCGCCGCAGCCGAGCGCGCCATCGCGCTCGAAGATCGGGATCCCTATTCGCACTACGTCATGTGCCTTGCCAATTTCGCAGCCCATCGTCCGCATGCGGCCGTTGCCGAAGCGCAGCAGGCGATCGATCTCAACCCCAATCTCGCATTGGCCTATATGGCACTCGGCTGGGCCCGCATTTTCATCGGCCGCTTCGCCGAAGCGCTCGATCCACTGCACAAGGCCTTGCGTCTGAGCCCGCACGATCCGCTGACCTATCTCTTCCTTAACCGGCTCGCGCTTGCCCACTATCATCTCGGCAATTACGAGGAGGCGCAGCACCATGCCGAGCGCGGACTGCTGTTGCGGCGCACCTATTTCAATCTGGTCGTTGTGCTCGCCTGCCTCGGCCAGCTCGGGCGCACGGAGGATACCTGCAAGCTTATCGACGAGGCGATCGCCAACGCCCCCTCTGATCTCAAGCGCTACTGGCAGATCCTCACCGCCTATGTCGATCCCGCCGACTACGCGCATTTCACCGACGGGCTGCGCAAGGCGGGCCTGCCCGCTATACCGTGAGGCGCCATGACACGTGCGCAACAGCTCGGCGTCGTGATCGGTCTGGCCGTCGTGGTAGTCCTGACATTGCTGCGCGCCAGCGATCCGCAGCTTCTGAAACAGGCGCGCGACGTCACCTTCGACGAATATCAGCGGCTGTCCCCGCGCGCCTACGAGCCGATGCCGGTCAAGGTCGTCGATATCGACGAAGCCTCGCTGCGCGCCTTCGGGCAATGGCCCTGGCCGCGAGACCGGCTGGCGAAGCTGACGGACAGGCTGGCGGAGATGGGGGCGTCGGCGATCGCCTTCGACATCCTGTTTGCCGAGCCGGATCGGCTGTCGCCACGCAACGTATTGCGCGACGTGCCGGAGATCGATCCCACGCTGCTTGAGCGCCTGCCCGACAATGACGAGGTCTTTGCACAGTCGATCGCGGAAAAGCCCGTCGTCCTCGGCTTCGGGTTGACCAACGAAGGAAGCTACCTGCCGCCGGTCAAGGCGGGCTTCGCCTTCACCGGCGAAAGTCCGATCGGCGCACCGCCGCGCATTCTGTCGGCCACGCCGCTGCGACCGCAACTGGAGAGCAATGCCGCCGGTCTTGGCCATATCAGCCTCAACCCCAGCGACTCCTCGGCCGTCGTGCGAGCGGTGCCCCTGTTCCTGAGCGACGGCCAGCAACTCTACCCTAGTCTCGCAATGGAGGCGCTGCGTGTGGCGCAAGGCGCATCGACCTATGTCATCGCCGGCGCGCCCGACCTGCCCGATACGATGACGGCTGCCAAGATCGGCGATTTCGTCGTGCCCTTGACCGCCGCCGGCGAACTCTGGCTCTACGTCAGTCCCGATACAACCGAGCGCTATGTCTCCGCACGGCGCATTCTCGAGGATGGAGACATGTCTCCCGACGTCAGCGCGGCAATCGAAGGCAGCATCGTGTTCATCGGCACCTCCGCCGCCGGCCTGCAGGACGTTCGCACGACGGCGCTCGGCCAGAACGTTCCCGGCGTCTCGCTGCATGCCCAGATCGTCGAGCAGATCCTCTCCGGCCACTATCTCTCTCGCCCGGACTGGGCCAATGGCCTGGAAATCCTGGCGATTGCGATTGCCGGCTGCCTGCTCGTGCTGTTGACGACTTTCGTCAGTCCCGTCATGGCGCTTGCCTGCGGCATGGCGATCACGGCGCTGGCGCTCGTCGCCTCATGGGTCGCGTTCGCCTATGCCGGCCTGCTCTTCGATCCGCTGGCGCCGATCCTTGCGGCGTCCATCACCCATTTTTCGGCCACGGCGTTCCGCTTCCTCGTCACCGACCGCGAGCGCCGCGAGGTTCGCCAGGCCTTCGGCCGCTATCTCTCACCGTCGTTGCTCTATCGGATCGAACACAATCGCAACGCCCTTCGGCTCGGCGGCGACGATCGAGAACTGACGGTCATGTTCGTCGACGTGCGCAGCTTCACCGAGATCAGCGAGCGCATGGCGCCGACCGATGTCGTTACCTTTCTCAACACCCTGCTCGATGCGCTGAGCCGGCACGTCATTGCCAATGAGGGCACGCTCGACAAGTTCATCGGCGATTCGATCATGGCCTTCTGGAACGCACCGGTCGATGTCGCCAACCATCCGCGAAAGGCGCTGCGGGCAGCGCTCGGCATGCGTGAGACCTTGGCGCGGCTCAATGCCGACGACGCCTTCGGTTTCGGCGCGACGCAGGCGGTCGGTATCGGCATCGGTATCCATACGGGGATCGCCTGTGTCGGCAACATGGGCGCCGAGACGCGCTTCAACTATTCGGCTGTTGGCGACACGGTCAACATCGCCGCCCGCATCGAGGCGGCGTGCAAGGAGGTGAGCTTCGACATTCTCGTATCGGAAGCGACGGCGCAGGCGCTGCCCGGTTGCGCGCTGCTGGAAGCAGGCGCCCTGGGGCTGAAGGGAAAGACGACGCGAACCCGGCTCTTTGCCGTCGCCGGCGACGAAGGCGTCGCCTCTTCGCTCGACTTCGGTGAGTTGCACAGACTACATTCGAGGCTGATCGAAAACCTGCGTGCACGCGCCTCGACCAGCCGCAGCCTGGCCAATGCCGCCAAGCTCAAGGCGGCGGCGATCACGCCGGGTCTGGTGACCTTCTACGGCAGGATCACTCGCCGGGCGGAGCATTTCATCGATGTTCCCGCCGAGCAGGAAAGCCGAATCGCCGAGTAGCGATCAATCGTCATTGTCACCATCAAGGACGCGTTTGGCAGCCCGGTGGGGCACCTATTGCGCGGTCTCCTGCTACTCACCGGTGTTGCGACCACGGTCGCCACCGCCGCGTTTGCCG
The DNA here is from genome assembly GCF_001424825.1 of Ensifer sp. Root31. Lineage (NCBI taxonomy): Bacteria > Pseudomonadati > Pseudomonadota > Alphaproteobacteria > Hyphomicrobiales > Rhizobiaceae > Ensifer > Ensifer sp. Root31. Next base: position 266,270 of record NZ_LMCO01000023.1, read on the forward strand.
CCATCCTGGCTGTTGCCGCCACTCTGGGCGCCGACGTTCTGGCCGGCGCTGCTCTGAGTGCCGTTGGTCTGATTGCCGCTGCTCTGTTCCGTGCTGCCAGGTCCGGTGTCGTTGTTGTCGCCGCCCTGATCCTGATTGTCGCCGCCTTGATCCTGCTTGTCGCGGCCCTGGTCGTGCTTCTCGCCACCGCGATCATGCTTCTCACCTCGATCGTGCTTCACACCTCGATCATGCTTGTCATGGCCCTGTTCGCGAAGCTGCTTTTGTGGTCGCGGCGTTTCCGGCTTAGGCTCTTCGCGGACGACCGGATCCGGTTGCTGCGCCGGAGAACTCTCGCGCTGGATTGCAGCCCGTAGCCCGCAGCCGCCTCCGGCCCAACCCATGGCGCCGGAAAGCCGCTGGCCGCCAGACAAGAACGGCAAGGCCTGGGCGTTGCCGAGTGCTTGCAGCGTACGGCGGTTGACACGGCTGGCCTGGCTGACGGCGCCGCCGGGCTTTGCCACCACACAGTCGCAGCGCTGCGTCAGCTGGCGACATCCGCCGGCGCCGCAGAAGCTCGCCGCGCCGCTGAGCAGCACCATCGCGGTCGTTCCATCGCTGCCGACATAAAAATCGAACGCCGTGCCGCGCACGCCGATGGTGCCGGCCGGCGTGACGATTTCGTAAGCCGAATGTTTGGATTTGCCGCTGACCCAGCGAAAGGTTCCCTTGGCGGCCATGATCGTCAGTTTCTTCACCGACTTGCTGCCGTCATAGACGAACTGATCGATGACCACGGATGATCCCCAGCCGACAGCCAGCTTGGTCCCGTCCTGAAAGACGAATTGTCCAAGGCCGGACTTTGACGTCCGGATCCGTTCATCCCGGTAGACCGGGTCCCTGACCGCCAACGGACCACTCTTGCCGGAGACTTCCGTCCTGATCGAGACTGCCTGGCCAATGGGCTCGGCAGTAAAGCTCGGCACTGGACAAAAAAGCGTGGCACTAACAGCGATGAGTGCGGCACTGCGCAAACGCGACATGAGCCCCTCCAAACCACTCTTTTTACCACGCGGCATGGCCGGATGTCTGCTCGCCCATTCGAGGTAACCGGCGGCAACCAGAACTAGCAAAAGCTAACCCCTCCCCGTTGCCGGCGCGAAAACAATACGTCCAAAACGCCAGATGCGCCGGGCATGTTGCCTCACGAACGGCAGGCGCAAATACAACGCCAGATAGACAACTCAATGCACCGACACACCGGAAGTCACCCGTCGAAAGCTGCCGTGAGCCGACAGGAAGACGAGGAAACGGTGGGCATTGCCTGGCCAAGGCGAACGGGCTGGTAGTCTGCTTCCGCCGGGCCATAGGGAAGCCAAGATGCACACGATGCAAGCGTCGCGCTTTCAGCTGCGACTGGCGTCATTGCCGGCTGTTTTCTTGAGCCGGAACCGATGACGGCAAGATGCAGCAGTTGGAACGACTGCAAGCTCCAGTTGATCTTGCTAGATCGGGGGTCGCACATGCGCCCGCAGACTACCTCTCCCCGTTGGCGGGCAAGCTCGGCCACCGACATGGGCAAACCGTCGCCCCAGGACCGGTAAACACCCGGAAGAATCCATGCATTTCGTTTCCCTTTTGTACTCATTCCCCCTTTATTTTCGTTATGACTCTGTCCATATTCCCGCCATGGCCCAGGATCCGAAGAAGTCTGCAAAAAATCCCCCCAGGAAAACCACAGTGCCCGGCGGCTTCGAGGAAGCCCCGCAGGCGCCGCTGTCGGGAACGCCGCTATCCGGCAACGTCTCCGATTGGGTGAAACAGCTCGAGGCCGATGCCGAGGCTTCCGCCTTCGAGAGCCAGCGCGAGGTCGCCTCCAAGGCCGGCAAGCACCGCAAGAAGGTGGAGATCGCCGCGAAATCGGCCGCAGGCCGCAAGCCCGAAGGGGCGTCCGAGCCAATGCGAGGCCCACGCGGAGCGAAGGCGCAAGGCGCCGACAGCGTGAGCGGAAGGACGTCCCGCGGGACGTCCATGGGCGGCACGACCGACCCGAAGACGCGCGCCGCGGCGGGCCTCAATCCGGTCGCCGGCCTCGACGTGTCGCTTGAGGATGCCGACAAGCTGTCCACTTCCGGCGTCACCGCCACCGTGGAGGCGCTGTCGGCGCTGATCGAGAGCGGCAATCCGCTGTTCAAGGACGGCAAGCTCTGGACGCCGCACCGCCCTGCCCGGCCGCCGAAATCCGAAGGCGGCATCGAGATCCGCATGGTCTCCGACTACGAGCCCGCCGGCGATCAGCCGACGGCGATCGCCGATCTCGTCGAGGGCCTTGCCTCCGGCGAGCGCAGCCAGGTGCTGCTCGGCGTCACCGGCTCGGGCAAGACCTTCACCATGGCCAAGGTGATCGAGGCGACCCAGCGCCCCGCCGTCATCCTCGCGCCCAACAAGACCTTGGCCGCCCAGCTCTATTCCGAGTTCAAGAACTTCTTCCCCGACAACGCGGTCGAGTACTTCGTCTCCTATTACGACTACTACCAGCCGGAAGCCTACGTGCCGCGCTCGGACACCTTCATCGAGAAGGAATCCTCGATCAACGAGCAGATCGACCGCATGCGCCACTCGGCCACCCGCTCGCTGCTGGAGCGCGACGACTGCATCATCGTCGCCTCGGTCTCGTGCATCTACGGTATCGGCTCGGTCGAGACCTATACCGCCATGACCTTCCAGATGAGCGTCGGTGACACGCTCGACCAGCGGCAGCTGCTGGCCGACCTGGTGGCGCAGCAATACAAGCGCCGCGACATGGATTTCCAGCGCGGCTCGTTTCGCGTGCGCGGTGATACCATCGAAATCTTTCCGGCCCACTTGGAAGATGCCGCCTGGCGCATCTCCATGTTCGGCGACGAGATCGACGCCATCACCGAGTTCGATCCGCTGACCGGCCAGAAGACCGGCGACCTGAAATCGGTAAAAATCTACGCCAACTCGCACTACGTCACCCCGCGCCCGACGCTGAACGGCGCCATCAAGGCGATCAAGGAAGAGCTGAAGCACCGGCTGGCCGAGTTGGAAAAGGGCGGCCGCCTCCTCGAAGCCCAGCGGCTGGAGCAGCGCACCCGCTACGACATCGAAATGCTGGAGGCCACCGGCTCCTGCGCCGGCATCGAGAACTATTCGCGATACCTCACCGGCCGCAATCCCGGCGAGCCGCCGCCGACGCTGTTCGAATACATCCCCGACAACGCGCTGCTGTTCATCGACGAGAGCCACGTCTCCGTCAGCCAGATCGGTGGCATGTATCGCGGCGACTTCCGCCGAAAGGCGACGCTGGCCGAATACGGCTTCCGCCTGCCCTCGTGCATGGACAACCGTCCGCTGCGCTTCGAGGAATGGGACGCCATGCGCCCCGACACCGTCGCGGTTTCGGCCACGCCCGGCAGCTGGGAAATGGAGCAGTCCGGCGGTGTCTTTGCCGAACAGGTCATCCGCCCGACCGGCCTGATCGATCCGCCGGTGGAAGTGCGCTCGGCGAAAACCCAGGTCGACGACGTGCTGGGCGAAATCCGCGAGACGGCCGCTGCCGGCTACCGCACGCTGGTGACGGTGCTGACCAAGCGCATGGCCGAGGACCTGACCGAATACCTGCACGAACAGGGCATTCGCGTCCGCTACATGCACTCCGACATCGACACGCTGGAGCGCATCGAGATCATCCGCGATCTTCGTTTGGGTGCTTTCGACGTGCTCGTCGGCATCAACCTCCTGCGCGAAGGCCTCGACATTCCCGAATGCGGCTTCGTCGCCATCCTCGACGCCGACAAGGAAGGCTTTTTGCGCTCGGAGACGTCGCTGGTGCAGACCATCGGCCGTGCCGCGCGTAACGTCGACGGCAAGGTCATCCTCTATGCCGACCAGATCACCGGGTCGATGCAGCGCGCCATGGACGAAACCAGCCGCCGCCGCGAAAAGCAGATGGCCTTTAACGAGGCCAACGGCATCACGCCGGAATCAGTAAAGGCAAAGATCTCCGACATCCTCGACTCGGTCTACGAGAAGGACCACGTGCGCGCCGACATCTCCGGCGTCGCCGGCAAGGGCTTTGCCGATGGCGGCCACCTCGTCGGCAACAACCTCCAGGCGCACCTCAACGCGCTGGAAAAGCAGATGCGCGACGCCGCCGCCGACCTCGACTTCGAAAAGGCCGCCCGCCTGCGCGACGAGATCAAGCGCCTCAAAGCCGCCGAACTCGCCGCCATGGACGACCCGATGGCACGGGAAGAAGCCAAGGCGATCGAAGGTGGAACGGGGCGGAAAAAGGCAACGGCACCAAATAGCGGTAAGGCCTCCCCCTCGCCGTCATCCTCAGCCTTGAGCCGAGGACCCACCACCATCGCGGACGACAATTCCCTGTTCCAGAAACCGTCGCTCGACGACATGGGTCCGGGCACCGACACCGAACGCCCGCTGTTTCGCAAGCCCGAACTCGACGAAATGGGCCGCGACGTGGCAACGCCGGCCGGCCGCAAGGATGCCGAGAGCCAATCGCTCTTCCGCAAGAACAGCCTCGACGAAATGACTGTCGGCCGCACCGAAAAACCCGTCATCGGCAAGGTGCCGGACAAGCCGCTCATCCGCGCCAAACCGGGCGTCGGTTCCTATGAAGACCCCGTCGACGAAAAGCGTCAGAAGGGGCGGACGAAGGGCAAGACGGGGCGGCCGGGGAAGTAGCGTCGGCAACGGCGAACAAGTTTGCGTTATCCCGGCGCAGCTCTCATCACACCACGCCCAGTATGCGCGAACCAGACGCGCCAAGGATAGGACCTTTCTCAAGGCGCAGCGCCATTCAATGTGAGGGCGGCGCGGGTTGCAAAGCCTATCGCTGGCGTCAAGCTTGGGATCCACTTCTATGAGTATCTTGTCGACGTGACCTGACCAGACGAGATGACCGCGCGGCGAGGATGATATGCAGAAAGTTAAATTGGCACTCCAGAAACTGAGAGGTTCCGGTCGAATCAAACCCGTAAATGAGAACGCATCTGCGTTTAACTTCCGCTACATCAAAGCATAGTTCTTTTTGGGAGAGCAGCCGCAGAGTCGTCAATCATTCGGCAGAACTGAACTCATCCAGTTCCGTCGCCTCAGGCGGCCTGGCCAAACAGGACTGCCTTATGCGGCCACGTGGGCTTCCTCTGCTTTAGCTTTCCATAAGACCGCGCTCCGGCCCGATGGCTTGAGTAGCCCCGCACGTCTTAATCGAATGATGGGCTGGCTAATTCAACTCCACCCCCCCTGTGCCTATCAAGCTCCTGCATCATCAGGCCCTTGAGGTCGCGCGGCTCGGCGAGTTGCGGATCGTAGCCGGTGTCGGCATGGATCTTCCGGCGCACCAGATCCTTCAGGAGAACGCAGGCCGCCTGCAGCCGGGCAAATTGCCCGGAATCGCGCAAAGCTTTGCGGACGGCAGCGGCTAGCCCAGCATGCATCACCGCTCCGCGCTACAGCTTCATCTCCGCCAGCGCCCTATGCAGGGGCGCATCTGAAATCAGGATCGCGCCGGTGAACGGAATGTCCATGTCGAGCACGACATAGACAGAGGCGGCGATGAACATCGCCGAAACCACGAACATGGCGACGACCACGACGTTTTGCGGCGCGCGATAGCCGAAGCTGGCGAAGATCAGCGTCATCCACGCCATCAGCATGCCGATGACGGGCATCGGTATTGCGCCTTCCGATTGCTCGACGATCGTCCAGCGCTGTTCGACGATGCGGTTATATTGCTGGCGGGCACTCACCAGCATGGATTCATGCAGGCTGTCGGCGGGCTGAATGGCCGCGAGGCTGTTACCGACCGTATCCAGCCGCTGTTGCGTGGAATTGGGTCCCTGGTGCTGCACATTGTCGACCCTTTCGGGATCGGCAATCACCCCCTCTACATAGGCGATCAGATATTGCCGCGCATCGTTGCCGGCGAGGCCATAGGTCCTGAGCGTCCGGTCGAGAAGGATCAGATTGATGGCGAAGGAATGCACATTGTCGTCGATCCCCTCGAACGTATTCTTGGCCGAATTGATCATCAGGCCGAAGACCAACGACGCCATGACCACGAAGATATTGGCAACGAGCCGCACGACGGTATTGGTGTCATCATCGCGATGACGCGCCGGCAGCTTCGGATAGAGGTGCATCATGCCAAGCGCCGCCACACTCAGGCAAAGGAACGCGGCAACGGCAATCAAGATCGCACTCATTCCGGCCCCGTTCCCGTTATTCCACTGCCCTCTGTCCGTCTGGCGCGTCCCATGGGCGGCTACTGCATGTTTCCTTAAATCCTATTCGCTTTAAAGAAACATGCAGCAGTTCAAAGTGCTACAGCGACCTTTGCCCATCTAGTCAGATGCGCGGCGCTGTAGGATAGGAACTTTATCAAAGTCCGCAACGGCTGAGGTGTTGGCCGACGGTCTCGAATCCGCGGCAGCCCGGTCGTCAGTTCACGACATCGCCGAGCTTGAGCCATCGTCTTGCGGGCCACGCTTTAGCCGCCAGTGCCAGCCGTCACCTGCCCCAGCACTCCAACCAGCGCCTTGCCATCGGTAAAATAGGGATCGCCACCGCCGTTGCGGCCGGTCGTGGTGGCGCCTATGCCGGGGATGTCGTAGGTCGAGGAAACCTGTCCGGCCTTTTGCAAATCGCCGATGACCAAGTCTCGCTCTGCGTCCAGGTTCGGGCCGATATGGTGGGTGATCTGGCCGGTGTCGTGGCTGAAGCCGACACCGCGGTCGAAGCTGGCCGAGCCGAGCCAAAGCGGCTTGCCATCCGAGCCGGTATGTTTGGTCTGCCAGAAGCGCACGTGGTTTCGCTCGTCGGCGCTGTTACCGACGGGCTTTTCAAACGCCAGATCCTGTTTCCGGCCCTCGAAGAACAAAGGGCTGACCGGTGCATCGAGGTCCGGCCGATCGAGCACCACGCTCAATCCGATGTCGACGGAGGATCGCAGGGTTATCTTGTCGGCCGGATCCCAGCCGGCCGCGGCGAAGGCGCGGATCACCTGTTCCTTGGAGCCAACGAGGCCGACGTTGATAGGGTCGCCGGGAATATCCTGCTCGGTGGTGGTGACCATGGCGCTAAAATCGTCAACCCGGCTCCTGTCGTGAAAGATCCAGAGCTCCGGCAGCAGGAAATAGCTGACCAGCAGATAGGCGACCAGCACAACCGCCAGGACGCTCAGAGATGCATGAAGTTTCCTGCGACGGGTCATCTGCGTTCACCCTAGTCCCGGTGCGGTGATATCAGCTAAAGGCGATATCAGCTAAACCTGAAACAGCCAGGAAAGCAACGTGTGGTTATGGTCATGCCGATCCTGCACCAGCCCGTCTCCGTTCCGCCACCACCGCCGCAAACTCATTCCCTGCGCTCTGAACCGACGCGACCGCCTTGCGTGTCCCAAAAACGACCGTCGAGTATGGTGCAGACGGCTGCAGCTGCACGCCGTTGACGAGTATTCCTGCATCTCGCAAAGCCCATAGCAAAACAGGCGGCCATTCAAAGTGCTGCAGCGACTTTGCGCGTCTGATTAAGACGCGCGGCGCTGTACGCGAACCGGATCGCCGCGTTTTCAAGCGCAGTGACGGCCAGTTGGAGGCAGAACGTCCGCAGGCTGCCGGCGTCGGGCCGCGAGTGGCGAGCGGCACGGCTCCCTTGCCTTCTGCGGCAAGATGCGAGCAGCGCTACTCCGCGGCGTGCGCCTTTACCTCCAGCGCCTCCAGCTCGTAGGAATAGCCTTCCAGCATTTCATAGGCCTGCTCGATCGTCTTGATCTGCTCTTCGGTGGTCTTGATCGCCTCGGCGATCGAGCGTGAGCGGGCGCGCAGCATCGAGCCGAGGACGTCGGTTTCCGGCCGGCGGCCGAGGCGGTCGAGGTGTTTTCGCACGCGGGCGCGGTGGCGCTCCAGCTCGAGGATGTGGAAGCGGCTCTTGACGATATCGTCGGAAAGCTTGCGGCGCATGGCGGCGACGGGGTCGAAGCTGCCGGGCTCGCGCTCGTCGAGAATGAAGTCGTTGACCAGGGTCTCCAGCATCATCAGGCCCTTGAGGTCGCGCGGCTCGGCGAGCTGCGGGTCGTAGCCGGTGTCGTCAAAGACCTTGCGGCGCACCGGATCCTTCAGGAGATCATAGACCGCCTGCAGCCGGGCGAATTGCTCGGCATCGCCGCCCGAGTCGGGATGGGCCGCCTTGGCCGCCTTGCGATAGGCCGTGCGGATGGCCTGGTCGTTCGCGTCGCGGTCCACGCCAAGCATCTCGTAGGGATCGATCACGCTGCCCCCTGTTCGTCTCGCATTCCGATTTCTCCGCCTGACCTAACGCACGCAACCGAAGACCGGAACCAATCACCGGTAAAGCCTGCGCGTTATCCCAAACTTGTTCAAGTGCTGATGCGGCGTGATGGGATCATCACCGCATCCGGGCGCCGCGTTCATCAAGTCGAGGCGCGCCGAAGCACTCGCCCTTCCGACGCGGCGGCGCGCACGTTCGTCCGTGGTCGGGACGAAATTGTGGTCGGAAACGGGCCGTCCCCGATTTTTCCATGCAGGACCAATGGTTACGGCGCAAACCGACCACGTGACCTGCGTCGCCCGCAACAGGAGCGATGGCCGGAAGGCGGCCCATCGAAGGGCGACGCACCTTGGCGCACGCGGAAACCGATGCGCGTTCGGCCCGCTTGTTCGGCTGCTTATCGGCCCGCGCGTGGCCGCGACAATCAACGGACGTCGCCATCAACGGCCCTCACACGCACTCCGCCCGCCGCGGGTGACCTTCGCTCTTTTCTGCGGCACGCGCCTGCCCCAAAACCTTGGTCGCCTCTTCCACTTTTGCCGATAGCGGCGATGGTTGCCCGCTGAGGAATGACACCAAGATCGCGATCATCCAGCGGCCGGAACGCGGCAGTCTGCAACATGCTCGCCGATAGCCCGCCCGGCTCTGCGTCCCCTCGCCGTTCGTCTGCACCAAGCGGCAGCCGCTACAGCGCCGCGCGTCTAATCAGACGCGCCAAGGTCGCTGTGGCGCTTTGAATTGCAGAAGCCCAAAACCCCTGAGAATGCTGTGGTTGGCGGCACATTTTCCCGAAATAAGCCGCGCGAATGGCTCTTGCGTTTTTTTGCAAATACTGTCACTGCTGCTACCGTTCGGGCGTTTTCAATCCCGGAGACTGGACTTTCTCTTTTGTGCCCGGCTTGCCGGGCCGGCCGGAAGCGGCAAATGGACGTTCTTTCCCCGTTATCGTGACTACTCGACGCCTATCCGCTTGTATGCGGAAGACGACACACCCACATCCTCACGGGGGCGCGGGTATAGCTTTAAGACTGAAGGAAAAGGACTTCTTCCATGGCCACTAAGGGCACCGTAAAATTCTTCAACCAGGACAAGGGTTTTGGTTTCATCACGCCGGACGGCGGCGCTAAGGACGTATTCGTCCACATCTCCGCTGTACAGGCCGCTGGCCTTGCTACGCTGAAGGACGGCCAGGTTGTCACGTTCGACACCGAAGCTGACCGCATGGGCAAGGGCCCGAAGGCCGTCAACATCCAGGCTTCGTAAGCCGGATCGTCCGACTGGACTTTTTGGAAGCGGCGCTCCCCAGGGGGCGCCGTTTTCGTTTGGGCTGTTGGTTTGTGTCGGGGCGGGTGCCGACGCATTGGCCGGAAGCCGCCTTCGCTTCGACCGAGGAGACCTCGGCATCCGCATCCGCAAGTATTCGCGGGGCGGCCAGGGGGATCATCGGCTCAAGGCCGAGGATGACAGCGGTTCAAGGCTGAGTATGGCGCCGGCTCAAATGAGAGACTCGCGTCGGTGTGAGGACGACGGCCGATGTTGGCGGGTCCGCCAGCTCTTTTCATTTGGCCTCAGGCGTTCTCGATCACCGTGAGGATCGACAACACACCATGTGGCCAGCAAGCGGGGCCACCGCTCTGCCTCGAACAAGTCGCCCCTCATTTCTGTGCTCGTCACAGAAATCCAGCAGCGCCGCGTCCGCGGCGCAAGGTTGCAGCTGTAGGCGCAGTCCCTAGTCGCCATGTGAGACATTCCGGCCGTGCCGACGCTGGCCCTCTGCGACATGCAGAGGATGACGTTCCGCGACGTCTCCGGACCTACTCGGCCGCCTGCTTTGCGGCTGCCGCCTCGAACACGGCATCGAAGGCGGCGTGGATGACCTCCGGCCCAGCCCCTTGGCGGGTGGCGTCAGACGACAGGATCTGGCGGTAGCGCCGTGCACCCGGCCAGCCCTGGAACAGCCCGACCATATGCCGCGTGACATGGGCGAGCCGGCCGCCATTGGCGATGTGGCCGGCCGCATAATCGGCCATCGCTTCGCGCAATTCCGCCCAGAAGGACAGGTCCAGCCGGTGGCCGCGCTCTGAGAAGTCGGCAGCGTCGTGAATGAGCGTCGGCGCGCCGGTCAGCGGATGCGGGAAAAAGCCATCGACCGACGAAAGCATGGCGCTGTCGTGATAGGCGGCCCGACCGAGCATCACGCCATCGAGATGCTTGAGCTCGTCAAGCGACTGATTCAAAGTCTGAAGTCCGCCGTTGAGGCCGATGAAAAGATTAGGGTTTTCAGCCTTCAGCCGGTGCACGAGAGCGTAGTCGAGCGGCGGGATGTCGCGGTTTTCCTTGGGCGAGAGCCCCTGCAGCCAGGCTTTGCGGGCATGGACCCAGACCGCGTCCGTACCGGCGTCGACGACGCGCGACACCAGATCGCGCAACGCCACTTCCGGATCCTGCTCGTCGACGCCGATGCGGCATTTCACCGTCACCGGGATCGTGACCGTGGCCTTCATCGCCGCCACGCATTCCGCCACCACGCCAGGCTCCTGCATCAGGCAGGCGCCAAAAGTGCCGGATTGCACCCGGTCGGACGGGCAGCCGACATTCATGTTGATTTCGTCATAGCCGAACGCTTCGGCAATGCGGGCCGCCTCCGCCATCTTGCGCGGATTGCTGCCGCCCAGCTGCAGCGCCACCGGATGCTCCGACGCATCAAAACCGAGCAGCTTCACCCGATCGCCCCTGAGGATCGCGTCGGCGACGATCATCTCGGTATAGAGCAGCGCATGCCGCGAAAGCCGGCGCGCAAAAAACCGGTAGTGCCGATCGGTCCAGTCGATCATCGGCGCCACGGCGAAGATCGGAGCCTTGAAATACGCTCTTCCGGCCGCAGATTTTGCTGCGTTCTCAGTCATTTCTTCTGTCTCTTGTTCGCTCGCGGCGGCAAAGGGCAGCGCGATGGCCACGCGCCCGCCGACGGCCAGCGTCTTGTACCGTTGCCGGCTTATATAATGGCGCAGGCAAGAAAGCGAGCCTTTGACGGGCAGCAAGGCTCCTGGCTGCGGATCGCCGTCATCGGGCGTGGCTGCTCACGCGAACGGCACGGCGGGACGCTTCGGATCAGAAATGCCGGCAACGCCACGGGCTGTTGCGACAGACGCTTCATTTCGCGCCAGAGTTTCTGGCAGACTTTGATGGCTTGCGCCCTGCCGCCTGCAAGACTTGCGTCGCGACATCCGAAGCCTTCGTCGGGCGGAGGCAGTTCGGCGGGGCCGGAAAGCCGGGCGCAAAAACGCACCAAAAATGGCTCACGCTCGAGCCGTCATCCTTGATAAAAAATCACAGGCGACTCGATCGGGGACCATTCATGCAAAATGTCATATTTGCTTTTGTGCTGGGGCTTGCGACGGCGGTTGCAACAGGCGCCTGGGCTCAGCCATTCAGGTCCCCGACCGCGCTCATCGAGGCGCTCTATGCGCCATATCTTGGCGACGGCGACACCTCGGAGCGCGACGCGTTTTTCTCCAACGATCTCACCAAGCTTTACGAGACCGACGCGGAGAAGAGCCAGGGTGAGGTCGGCGCCATCGGCTTCGACCCCGTCATCAACGGGCAGGATTGGGACATCGCCAACCTGCGCATCGGCAAGGCCGAAATCACCGGCCCATCCGCTGTCGTCACCGTGCGCTTCGAGAATTTTTCGGCGCCCGTCACCCTGCGCTACAGTCTGATGAACGAAGCCGGAAACTGGCAGGTCGACGACATCGAAAGCACCGAGGGCGATACCCGGTGGACGTTGAGCGAGATCTTCGCCAACGCGCAATATTGAAGCGGTAGATATGGCTCGAACCGCAGCACGGAAACGAATTCGCAGGTGGCCGGGCCGCGCAAACAACCAGACGCAAGCATCTTCGGCTTGACAGGCGGTATCACAGGCGATTAGGGCAGCGTCCCTGTATCGATACAGAAGGCAGGAACAAGGGAAGACGGCATGAAACGTGCGATCGTGGCACTCCTCACCCTCCAGCTCGCGGGTTGCCAGTCAGTGGCGCTCGAGGATCAGGAGATCGCGAAGCCGAAACCGCCTTCCGTGCCGACGCTCTCCGGCACCGATCTTCAGGCCCTTATCGTCGGCAAGTCGCTGCGCTACACCATTAACGGCGTCGTCTCCTCCTATTTTGCCGACGGCCGATATGGCTACCGCGATTACGAAGTGCGCGACGGCGGAACCTACACGATTGCGGGCGACGAAGTCTGCATCACCTTCGAGGATGGTGGCAGGCGCTGCGACCAATTCGCCCGGATCGGACCCGACTATGTCAGGATCGAGGAAGGCGGCCGCCAGACCAAGGTGGCAGGCGTCGGACCGGCCTGAACCGGCGACAGCGCTGCGGGCACCAGCGTCGCGGCAATGCTTCAGAAAGGCGGAGATGCCCGCGCTCGAAATTCGCCCTGCCCGTCCAGACGAGCGCCTGGCGCTGATCGAGCTTTCTCTCCAATCCGCTTCGCGAACCCCTTATTCCCAAGGGGTTCTATTATGGGGGGTTATGGCATAGTTCGCCGGGCACCGGGGCTTGGGTGCCGGGGGAGAAAGACGTGAACCCTTTGCGCTCGACACAATGTATCGCGCTGTCGCAGCCTGATATCGACACGCTGCAGCGCGTCTTCGACAACATCTGCGCCGAGCAACACTGGCCGCGCGACAGCGCCCGTGCCCGCCGCCATGCACGCATGCTGATCGACGAATATCTGGCCGGCACGACCAATGAGCAATTGCTGCTTGTCGTCGGCCGCTTGTTCGCCTCACGCTTGGCGGAGACATCGACCTCGGCCTAGGGGCGAAGTCCAGCGGTTGTGCTTCGGCAAGACGCACCCGGAAAAGCTGCTTACAAAAGCGTTATCCTGCGCTACATTAGCACAGTTGACCCTTGCCGCGTGGGAGGAGCCCTGTCGCAAGCAGTCGCGATGCCGACATTCATTGAGATGATCTCGAGGAGGAGACGCATGCATCAAATCATCTGGAACCAGCCGATCGAACTCGACTTCGTGACGGGCGATGTCCGCACCGTCAAGGGCCCGTCAGACGCGCTTGCCTGCCTTGCCGACCATTGGCCGCGGCGCGGACCGAGTTACGTCGCCGCCCGCAGCGCCTGCCGCGCCGCCATCGACGGCCGTCGCACGGTGGAAGAAGCGCGATCGCTGTTCATCTCGGCTGCAAATGAAGCCGAATTGAAAGCGCATTAAGAGGCATTTGCCACCCGCATTGAGTGCCCTGCACTCGCCCCTTGCCGTTGGCATGCGAAGAGCACGCCGGAGGGCCTGTTGATTGGCATCTGCGCCCTCTTGGAAGAAATGACTTGCGGCGGCGCGATCGCGCCCCAGACAGTGCCTGAGCATGGCATCCGGTGGTGGAGTTACCGTGCCGATTCGGCGCAGCATCTTCAAATAGCACGCAAATTTCCCGGAAATGGCCCGATTTCTGTCGTGAAGCCTTCATTTCTCTGCGCTATATCATGAGGTGCCTCACAAAAACCAATTTCGAAGCGTCTGAGTCCCATCAAGGGAAAAAGCATAATGTCCCAGAAAAAAGGGACAACGAAAACGGGAGAGATATCATGAGCGAGCAGAATCTCTATCGCATCGTTGAAGTCAGTGTGAAGCGCGACGGCGATCGTCGCGATGTCGGCATCATGACCGTGCGCCAAGCCCTGGAACTTCAAGTACCGAGCCTCGAATACAGCCATCCGGAACTGAACTCTCGGTCGGATGGACGGTTTCTCACGCGCGCCCAGTTGCAAGCCTACGCCTGCTGCGCCTGAGATAAACCCTTGCAGCACCCGAACAGGGTGTTAACGTCCGGCTGGGATTCGAAACAGCCGGACAATCATGCAAACAGTCATTCCACCTTCACCACCCGTCCTGTTGCCGATCGCCGGTAGCCTCGTGGGTTTTCCGGTGCGCCGGGTCTATTGCGTGGGCCGCAACTATGCGGCCCACGCCATCGAGATGGGTCACGACCCGGATCGCGAACCGCCGTTCTTCTTCCAGAAGAACCCGGACAACCTGCTGGTGGCCGATAAGACCTTCCCCTATCCGCCGCGCACGGCCGATGTGCACCATGAGGTCGAGCTGGTTGTCGCCTTGAAAAGCGGCGGCGCCGACATCCCTGTCGAACAGGCGCTCGACTGCGTCTACGGCTATGCTGTTGGCATCGACTTCACCCGCCGCGACCTGCAGGCCGAGGCCAAGAAGGCGGGCAAGCCCTGGGCAGCGGCCAAGGCCTTCGAACATTCGGCGCCTGTTTCCGAGATCGTGCCGGTCGAGGCGATCGGTCATCCCGTCAACGGCAATATCTGGCTGAAGGTCAATGGCGAGCTACGCCAGCAGGGCGATCTCGAGCAGATGATCTGGAAGATACCCGAAGTCATCTCGGAGCTTTCACGGCTGTTCACGCTCGCCCCCGGCGACATCATCATGACCGGGACCCCTTCGGGTGTCGGTCCGGTGGTGCGCGGCGACGCGGTGACCTGCGGCGTCGATGGCGTCGCGGCGCTTGCCGTTACCGTTCTCTAAGATCGGAGCGCTTCCGCTTTCGTTTCGGAACGCATCGCGGAAGCGCCCCATCGCATTGTCTTGACGCATCTCCCGATAAAGGAAGCGCTGCACGCGGTTTCAGGGAATGCTCCAACAACAAGGATTGCCCGATGCCGCTCTATGCCCTTGGACCGCTGCGTCCGCAAACGCCTACTGAGGGCAGCTACTGGGTGGCGCCTGATGCCAACATCATCGGCCAGGTGGAAATCGGCGAGGATGTCGGCATCTGGTTCGGCGCCACGCTGCGCGGCGACAACGAGCTGATCCGGCTCGGCGCCCGCACCAATATCCAGGAAAACACCGTCATTCACGTCGACCCCGGCTTTCCCGTGACCATCGGCGAAGGCTGCACCATCGGTCATGGCGCCATCATCCACGGCTGCACCATCGGCGACAACTCGCTGATCGGCATGGGCGCAACGGTGCTGAACGGTGCGAAGATCGGCCGCAACTGCCTGGTCGGCGCAAATGCGCTGGTGACCGAGGGCAAGGAGTTCCCCGACAATTCGCTGATCGTCGGCGCGCCCGCCAAGGCCATCCGCACGCTTGACGATGCCGCCGTCGAAGGGCTGAAGCGCTCGGCCAGCCACTACGTCAAGAACTGGCAGCGCTATGCGATGCAGCTGACGAAGCTCGACTAGAGCGTTTCCGGTTTAAACGGAGTCACAAAACGCTGACGGAAAACCGCTTCGCACTTTTCCTGGAATTGCTCTAAGCGCGACGAGCCCGCCGCGCTCAGTCAGGCGCAGCTCTGGCAGTGACCACGGATCTCGATGGTGGTCTTTTCCGTCTTGAAGTTCTGTGCACGCGTCAGCGCCGACAACCGCTGCTCGATCGCGGTGTCGTGGAACTCGGTTACCTGCCCACACCCCTCGCAGATCGTAAACGCCGTGACCCCGTGATCATGCTCGTGCTCGTGCGGGCATGTGCAGGCAACGAAGGCGTTGAGGCTTTCGAGCCGGTGCACGAGGCCATACTCGAGCAGCTTGTCGAGCGCGCGATAGACCTGCAGTGGCGCGCGAAACCCCTGGTCGCGCAGCTTGTCGAGGATTGTGTAGGCGCTCAAGGGGCCTTCGGAATGGCTGAGCGCATTCATCACCATCGTCTGGTTCTTGGTCAGTTGCGGGGTCGTCATCAATGATGCCCTCCAGGCGTGGAATGAGACGCTGTCTCCAACCGACGCCGCCCGATCGGCAGCAGACTCAGTACGAAAAGCGCAAGTGCAGCAACGACGATAGACGGTCCCGACGGCGTGTCCCAGTGCAGCGAACCGAAAAGCCCACCGGTAACGGCAAGCGCACCGATCACCGAGGCAAGAACCGCCATTATTTCCGGCGACGTCGCAAAGCGGCGGGCTGTGGCCGCCGGGATGATCAGCAGCGAGGTGATCAAGAGGATGCCGACGATCTTCATGGCGATGGCGATCACCAGCGCCATCAACAGCATGAAGAACAACCGCGCCCGCTCCGGCTTCATGCCCTCGGCCTCGGCGAGTTCAGGATTGACCGTGGAGGCCAGCAGCGGCCGCCAGAGATAGACGATCGCGAAGATCACCAGGATGCCGCCGCCCCAGATGATGTCGATGTCGGATTCCGACACAGCGAGAATGTCGCCGAAGAGAAAGCCGACGAGATCGATGCGCACCCAGGTCATGAAGGCGACGATGACGAGGCCGATCGACAGCGCCGAATGCGACAGGATGCCGAGCAGCGCATCGGTCGACAGCGCCCCGCGCCGCTGCAGGAACAGCAGTAATATCGACACGGCAGCCGCAACGATGAACACCGCCACCATCAGGTTGAGATCGAGAAGCAGCGACAGCGCCACACCCAGCAGCGCCGAATGCGCCATGGTATCGCCGAAATAGGCCATGCGCCGCCAGATGACGAAGCAGCCGAGCGGCCCCGCCATCACGGCGATACCGATGCCGGCGATCAGCGCCCGGACGAAGAAATCGTCAAGCATCGCGCTTCTCCTTCACCTCGAAGCCATGCAGGCGGGTGTGGTGGCCGCAGCCGCAATCCTCGCCATGGTCATGCACGTTGTCGTCCTCGTCGTGGTGATGGCCGTCGCCCGGGTAACAGTGCTCGGTGATCGAACCATCAGCATGCAGCACGCGCCCGTCAGGCAGATGCGTGTGGTCGTGATTGTGGCTGTAGACCGCAAGCGTGCTGGCAGCGCGCCTGCCGAACAGCTTCTGGTACTCCGGGCTCTGGCTGACGGCCTGCGGCGTGCCGCGGCAGCAGACATGGCCATTGAGGCAGACGACCGTGTCGGTTTCGGCCATGACGATATGCAGATCGTGCGAGATCAGCAGGATGCCGCAGCCGGTGCGGTTGCGGATCTGCTTGATCAGTTCGTAGAGCGCGATCTCACCGCTGAAGTCGACGCCCTGCACCGGTTCGTCGAGCACCAGCAGGTCCGGCTTGCGGGCGATCGCCCGCGCGAGCAACGCCCGCTGGAATTCACCGCCCGACAGATGCTGCACCTCGGCTTTCGCCAGATGCAGAACGCCGGTCGCCGACAGCGCCTCCTCGATCTCCCTGCCCTTCAGCGGGCCGGTCAGCGTCATCAGCCGTTCGACTGTCAAGGGCAGCGTCCAGTCGACTGCAAGCTTCTGCGGGACATAGCCGACCTTCAGGCCCGGCTTGCGCTCGACAAAACCTTCGTCGGCCTTCAGCACGCCGATCGCCGTCTTCGCGGTCGTTGACTTGCCAGAGCCATTGGGGCCGATCAGCGTGACGATCTCGCCCGGGCTGATGGAAAACTCCACGCCACGCACCAGCCAGCGGCCGTTGCGGCTGACGCCGGCATTGTTCAACCGCACCAGCGGTGTCGTTTCTGGGGATCGGAAATTCAGCATCAAAAAATTCCGGATTGGCGGTTGCCACTGGCTATCGCACACGTTATAGCATAACGCAATTGATGTAATAACATTACATTGAAACATCGACACGTTCAACCGGACGTATGCTCGGTGTTTCAAGTGTCCGAACTGCGCCTGTCCCTGGCCGAAAACGATAGTCGGTTCAGGGCCTTGCGTGACATTCAAGCCCGGAGAAACCGATGAAATCGTCTTCCGCCCTGCTCTTTGCCTCCACAATCCTGCTGTCTTCGCCCGTTGCAGCGGCCGGCCCCAATGTGGTGGCTTCGATCAAGCCTGTCCACTCGCTCGTCGCTTCGATCATGCAGGGCGTCGGCGAACCGTCGCTGATCGTCGAGGGTGCTGCTTCGCCCCATACCTACAACATGAAACCGTCGAACGCCGCGGCGCTGCAGGCGGCCAAGGTGGTCTTCTGGGTCGGCCCGGGGCTCGAAGCCTTCCTCGACAAGCCGCTCGATGCGCTGAGCGGCGGCGCCAAGGTGGTGGAGCTCAGCGAAGCGCCGGGTCTTGAGAAGCTGAAGTTCCGCGAAGGCGGCGCCTTCGAGGCGCATGATCACGACGACGAGGGCCATGGTGAGGAGGGCCACAAGCACGCCGAGGGCGAAGCGGAACACGACGATGCCGCAGCTCCCGAGGCTGCTGCCGCAGATGACCACGATCATGCGCATGAGGGCCATGATCACGAAGGCTTCGACATGCACCTGTGGCTCGACCCGCAAAATGCTAGGGCGATGGCAGCCGAGATCGAAAAGACGCTCACAGAGGCCGACCCGGACAATGCCGGCGCCTACAAGGCCAATCTCGAGAAACTCAACCAGCGCCTCGACGCGCTGGACAAGAGCCTGGTCGCAACCGTCGCGCCGGTGAAGGACAAGCCCTTCGTCGTCTTCCACGATGCCTATCAGTATTTCGAGCATCGCTACCAGGTGCGGGTGGCGGGCTCGATCACGGTCAGCCCGGAGGTTCTGCCCGGCGCCGATCGGCTGTCGCAGATCCACGCCAAGATCAAGGAACTGGGTGCGACCTGCGTCTTTGCCGAACCGCAGTTCGAACCGAAACTGATCAATGTGGTGATCGAAGGCACGCCGGCGAAATCCGGGACGCTCGATCCAGAGGCGGCCACGCTCGATGCCGGGCCGGACCTCTACTTCCAGCTGATGGAAGGTATCGGCACGTCGCTCAAGACCTGCCTCGCCTCGGCAAGCTGATCCGTGCTCCCAAGGCGGCATAGCCGTCCTCCCAAGGCGGCAAA
The DNA here is from genome assembly GCF_001424825.1 of Ensifer sp. Root31. NCBI lineage: Bacteria > Pseudomonadati > Pseudomonadota > Alphaproteobacteria > Hyphomicrobiales > Rhizobiaceae > Ensifer > Ensifer sp. Root31. The sequence continues at coordinate 285,304 of NZ_LMCO01000023.1, forward strand.
GGCGCGCCACGCGCCGCCCCTCTCCGTCATGCTCGGGCTTGACCCGAGCATCCAGCGTGCCTCCCTGTGGGGCTTTCAGCCGCTGGATCCTCGGGTCAAGCCCGAGGATGACGAAAGGACAGATCAAGCCCCGGAAGTGACCGGCGGACAGGTCTAACCGATGACTGAGACCGGTCGAGGCAGGACCGGCGCACAAGGCCGAAGCCTCGCGGCCGATGGCAAAGCCAGTCCACGAGCGACCGGATTGTTCAGGCGGGCGTAAGCGTCCGCCTTTTATAGGCGCGTCAAGCGTAATGGTATAACATACAGGAAACAACGATGGAAAGACTTCCCGTAACCGTGCTGTCCGGCTTCCTTGGCGCCGGCAAGACGACGCTGCTCAACCATGTGCTGTCCAACCGCGACGGCTTGCGTGTAGCCGTCATCGTCAACGATATGAGCGAGATCAATATCGACGCCGCGTTGATCCGCGACGGCGGCGCCAACCTGTCGCGCACCGAAGAGCAGCTCGTTGAAATGACCAATGGCTGCATCTGTTGCACGCTGCGCGACGATCTGCTGCGCGAAGTCCGCGATCTCGCCGAACAGAACCGCTTCGACTACCTGCTGATCGAATCGAGCGGCATTTCCGAACCCCTGCCCGTCGCAACCACCTTCGATTTTCGCGACGAGGATGGCGAAAGCCTTACCGACGTCGCCCGCCTCGACACCATGGTCACCGTGGTCGATGCCGCCAATCTGCTTGCTGACTACTCCTCGCTCGATTTCCTTGCCGATCGCGGCGAGACGGCAGGCGAAGGCGATACCCGCACATTGGTCGACTTGCTTGTCGAGCAGATCGAGTTCGCCGATGTCGTCGTGCTCAACAAGATCGGCACGGCTACATCAGAGCAGCGCGATGCCGCACGCAAGATCATCGTCGGGCTGAACCCGGATGCGCAGCTGGTGGAAGTGGATTTCGGCCAGGTGGAACTGCGCGACGTGCTCGGCACCGGCCGCTTCGACCTTGCCAAGGCCGAACAGCACCCGCTCTGGTACAAGGAGCTGCATGGTTTCAAGGATCATATTCCGGAAACCGAGGAATACGGCATCCGCTCCTTCGTCTACAAGGCCCGCCGCCCGTTCGATCCCACCCGGTTCCAGGCGTTTCTCAATCGCTCCTGGCAGGGCGTGGTGCGGGCCAAGGGTTTCTTCTGGCTGGCGACGCGACCCTATCATGTCGGCGAACTGAGCCAGGCCGGGCCGCTGGTCAGAACATCAAAGATGGGCCTGTGGTGGGCGGCAGTGCCTAGGGAGCAATGGCCGCGCGACCCGGGCTTCCTGAAGGCTGTCGGTCCCTACATCGATCCCGTCTGGGGCGATCGCCGCCAGGAGATCGTCTTCATCGGCGCCGACCCCCTGGATCAGGCGATGCTGACGGCCGAACTCGACGCCTGCCTGGTCAATGACACCAGCTTCCAGCCGGACCGTTGGCGGGATCTGCCCGATCCCTTCGCGAACTGGTCGCAGCGGGCGGCCTGATGCAGGCGGCCGGTCCAAGACCACGTCGACCGCGCTTCACCTGCATGGGCCTCAATGCCGCCGGCAGGCCCGTGCCGATGTTCGATCCGTTCTTTGATGGACAGGATAATGGGGAGGAGGCACTCGCCCCGCCCGGCCCGCTGGAGCGACTGCTTTTCGGAGAGCGGGGTCGGACTGAAGCCGCGGACATTCCGTCGCTGCGTCGAACGACGGTGTAGGGAAAATCGAAGGGGTAGCCATAAAGCGCCCCCGGACTGCTGACAAAGTTGCCGCTGGTTATCTGCCGACCATTGGCAAGCTCAAGGCGATCGGAAACTTCCTTCATTCCTGTGCCTGTCACAGGAATCCAGTCAGCCCAAGTCCTTGGGCTAAAGGGTCTTTTGGCCCGACAGACGTCGGGCCACTGGATCCCCGCCACAAGGGCGAGGATGAGGAGAGCGGGTTTCGCCCTTCGTCAATAGATTCTTTCAGAGGCTGTAATAAGTTTGAAGGGGCAGCCCGAAAGGCTGCCCTCGATCAAATCGTTCAACGCGCAGACGTCAGGCCGACGATGACGCCGGTCGCAAGGCTGATCAGCAGGAAGTCGTTGTCGACACGCACCCACTGCTGGCCGCGCGGCGGCTGGCGCAGCTTGTAGCGGCGATAATCGCGCACCTGCGCCATGTGGCGGCGCTCGGCGGGGCTCAACCGATGGCCGCGCGACCAGCGTTCCTTCTTCTTGACGATGACACGCTTTTCGATTGTCACGTGCTTGTCGACATGCCGGTCCACGTGGCGGTCGACAGGTCGACGCTGATAGCGGTCGTAGTTCTGTGCGACCTCGAAGGAACCTGCCGGCTGGGCAAAGGCTGCTACCGGTGTGATCAGGAAGGAGCTGGCGACCAGAGCGGTCAGGAGACGTTTCATCGGGGTATCCTTTCGTTATTTGCACCCCGAAAATAGGTCCGGCTTCCTGAACCGAATATGAAACGCTACATTACAAATACGTAATGATATCGAGTACTTATAAGCGTTACCTTACAGACTGATATTCTCACTCTGAGAGGCTGACGTAACGGAACAGATCGAAATCCGCCGCCAGTCCCGCACCCGACGTGTCGAAGGCGAACATGCCGGCGAAAGCGCCGGTAAACGATCCATGTTCGCCGCGGCCGCCCTCGTCCGACACCACGCCAGCGTCGAGCACCGGGCCGAGGGCCTGCCAATCGACCGCCCCGTCTGCGCGCCAGAAGAACTGCAGGTCATTGTCGCGGATCTCCATGGCAAGCCCGATCGGCCCTCCGGGCACGGCGATGCCGCTTCCGACAGGAAACTGCAGCCGGCCAAGCGGGAAGTCGCCCGGGCAGGACAGGATCGTCAGCGTCCGCCCAAGAGTCTCGTGCCAGGTGAGGCCGAGCGCATGAAACTTGTGGCGGTTGTAGTAGTGCGTCAGCCCGGCGACCTGCTGATAGGTCTCCGGCGCGAAGTCGACCAAGGTTTCAGCGCGGAAAGAATGATGCTCCTGCCGGCGGGCGACCAAAGCCTGCTCGAACCAGCTGCCGATGCTTTCGCGGGCAAAGAGCCTCAAGTGCCCTGCCCGCCTTTCCAGCGAAAAGATCCGCTCCGGCAGCGGCGTGCGCAGCCACTGGAACTCGGCCGGAAGCGCGGCCCCATCGAAATCGGTTTCGACCACGCGCGGCTCCACCAAGGCCCCGACCGGGCCTGGAGCTGCGACCAGGACTTCGGGAACCGGCCCGCCGTTTTCGAGATAGAGCCAGCCGTCATCGCGCCAGACGCATTTCTGCAGTGCCGTCTCGCGGCCAAGCGTGCAGCGACGCTCCGGCGGCAGCGGCCGGCCGCAGAGATGGGTGTGATAGGCTTGCCCGTCCGGCGTCTCGACATATTGCCCGTGCCCTGCGCGCTGCAGCGGCGCATCAGGGTGATCCTTTGACGTGATTAGGTAGGTATCGGGATGGATTTCGTAGGGACCGTCGATCGTGCGCGACCGCGCCATGGTCACGACATGGTCGTATCCCGTGCCGCCTTCCGCCGTCGTCAGATAGTACCAGCCATTGCGCTTGAAGAGATGCGGCCCTTCGACCAGACCGAGCGGCGAGCCGGCAAAGATGTTCTTCACCGGCCCGGCCAGCCTGCGCGCGCGCTCGTCCCATTCCTGCAAGAGGATACCGTCGAAGGCCGGATGTTTCGGCGAGCCGCCTCTGCGATGGTTCCACTGCATGTTGAGGAACCATTTTCGCCCATCGTCGTCATGGAACAGCGACGGGTCGAAGCCGGAGGAATTGACGTAGACAGGATCGGACCAGACGGCTTCGATCGCCTCTGCCGTGACGATGTAGTTGTGTGCGTCCTTGAAGTTGCCGTCGAAGCGCTTGACGTCGGTATAAACAAGGAAGAACAGGCCGTCGTTATAGGAAAGGCACGGCGCCCAGACGCCGCAGCTATCCGGGTTGCCACGCATGTCCAGCTGGCTTGCCCGCTCCAGCGGCCGGCGCACCAGACGCCAGTTCACCAGATCGCGCGAATGGTGGATCTGCACGCCCGGATACCACTCGAAGGTGGACGTGGCGATGTAATAGTCATCGCCCACCCGGCAGATGGACGGGTCCGGGTTGAAGCCGGGCAGGATCGGATTGCGAATCAGGGCAGTCATTCCTCGGGCATCCTCCAATTGTCGGCCGCATCCAGCCCCAAACCGCCGTGATTTTCAAGACTGCAACGTTACAGTTGGTGACGTAGCCCACGACGCGGCATGAGTGGTTCACGCAGTATTGCCATTTGCGCCCTTCACATCTGCAGTGAAACCCACTGGCGATACTGGTTGGCACCCTGTTGTGCACAATGATTGGGCAATCGCCTGACAGCTCCATTCGACTTTAGTCTGGGGTGGCGGAACTAACCGGGAAAATCGAGCCTCGGACTTGAACGCTGGCTTGAAATCGGCACTCTGGTTGTGCTTGGCACAAAAACCAAAACAGCCACTGCGGGGAGGAAATCGATGAAAGCGTTACTCGGCTTCAGCCGACTCATAGACACGACGACCGAGTTCATCGGCAAATCGGTGTCCTGGCTCATTCTGGTCGCTGTGCTCGTCAGCGCCGGCAATGCCATCATCCGGAAAATGTTCAACATGTCGTCGAACGCCTGGCTCGAGGCGCAGTGGTATCTCTTCGGGGCGGCCTTCATGTTCGCCGCCGCCTATACACTGAGCCAGAACGAACACATCCGCATCGACGTCGTCTACGGCCAGTTCTCGCGCCGCGTGCAGCACTGGATCGACCTGTTCGGTCACGTCTTCTTCCTGATGCCGTTCGTGCTGCTGATGCTCTATTACTTCGTGCCCTACGTGAAGATGTCCTACATCTCGGGCGAGGGCTCCTCCAGCGCCGGTGGCCTGATCATCTGGCCGGCCAAGGCCATCCTGCTCTTCGGCTTCCTGCTGCTCGCCTTCCAGGGCGTATCCGAAATCATCAAGAAGGTCGCGATCATGACCGGCAACATGGACGACCCGACACCCTATGTGCCGACCCATGCACCGCTTGACGACGTCGTCGCTCCGGAGGCCCGTCCATGATCGAATTCATTGCTGAAAACCTGGCACCGATCATGTTCGTCTCGCTGATCGTGTTCCTGCTGCTGGGCTATCCCGTCGCCTTCTCGCTCGCCGCCAACGGCCTCCTGTTCTTCATCATCGGCGTGGAGCTCGCTCCGCTGTCGGATTCGATCAACCTGTCCTGGCCATTGCTCAACGCGCTTCCCGACCGGTTCTGGGGGGTGATGTCGAACGACACATTGCTTGCCATCCCCTTCTTCACCTTCATGGGGATCGTGCTCGAGAAATCGGGCATGGCGGAAGACCTGCTCGACACAATCGGCCAGCTCTTCGGCCCGATCCGCGGTGGTCTCGCCTATGCGGTCATCTTCGTCGGCGCGCTGCTTGCAGCCACCACCGGCGTGGTTGCAGCCTCGGTCATCGCCATGGGCCTGATCTCGCTGCCGATCATGCTGCGCTACGGCTACGACCGCAGGGTCGCATCGGGCGTCATCGCTGCCTCCGGCACGCTCGCCCAGATCATCCCGCCATCGCTCGTTCTGATCGTTCTCGCCGACCAGCTCGGCCGCTCAGTCGGCGACATGTATGCCGGCGCGCTTATCCCGGGCCTGGTCCTGACCGGCCTCTACATGATCTATATCCTGATCATGACCTTCGTCCGGCGTGACTCGATGCCGGCCCTGCCGCTGGCCGCCCGCACACTCGGCTCCGGCGTCACCTCACTGATCGTCGCGCTCATCGTCGCCGGCGCCTTTGCCTACGCGGCGCATATCTATCTCTATCCGACCCATGGCGAGAACGCCGACATCCTCGGCGCCACCGTTGGCGTCGGCTTCATCTACGTCGTCGCTCTTCTGGATCGCGGCTTGAAGATCAATGCGATGTCGCGGCTTGCCCAGCAGGTCATCATCGTGCTGATCCCACCGCTGGCGCTGATCTTCCTCGTGCTCGGCACCATCTTCCTCGGTATCGCCACGCCGACAGAAGGCGGCGCCATGGGTGCGGTCGGTGCACTGATCATGGCGGCGGCCAAGGGCCGCCTGAGCATGGACGTCGTTCGCTCGGCCCTGGCGGCAACCACCCGGCTTTCCGCTTTCGTGCTGTTCATCCTCATCGGCGCCCGCGTGTTTTCGCTGACCTTCTACGGCGTCAACGGCCACATCTGGGTCGAACACCTGCTGACGGCGATGCCGGGCGGCGAGACCGGCTTCCTGATCACGGTCAACCTGCTCGTCTTCTTCCTGGCGTTCTTCCTCGACTTCTTCGAGCTTGCCTTCATCATCGTGCCGCTCTTGGCTCCGGCCGCCGACAAGCTCGGCATCGACCTGATCTGGTTCGGCGTGCTGCTCGGCATCAACATGCAGACCAGCTTCATGCATCCGCCGTTCGGCTTCGCGCTCTTCTATCTGCGCTCGGTCGCGGCCAAGGTGCCCTATCTCGACAGGGTCACCGGAAAGATGACACAACCGGTGACGACAGGGCAGATTTACTGGGGGGCTGTGCCCTTCGTCGGCATCCAGATCATCATGGTGGCGCTGACGATCATGTTCCCGCAGATGGTCATGCACTACAAGGGAAGCGGCGAAGTCATCGATCCGAACACCATCAAGATCGAGGTGCCCGGATTCGGGACCGGTGGCGGCGGGCTTACGCTCCCCGACAACGGCGGCGGCCTCGGCCTTCCCGGCGGTCTCCAGCTTCCGGGCGGCAGCCCGCTCGACCAGAAGCCGGCGGACCAGAACGGCGGGGCTGGCGCACAACCGCAGACGGCGCCGTCAAACGACCTGAGCCAGCCGCCTTCGTTCAAGTAACGTTCGGCTTATGCAGACAGAGGGCGGCCCCGTAAAGGGCCGCCCTCTCAGCTTGCTGCCCCCCGAAGATCGCTTTCTGGCAAACGGGCATCCCATTTTCCCTCATCCTCGCCGTTGTGGCGGGGATCCAGCGACCTGACGTCCGTCGGGCCAAAAGACTCTTTTCAGCCCAAGGACGTGGGCTGACTGGATTCCTGTGACAAGCACAGGAATGATGGAGGTTTTGGATGGCGTTCGGGCTTTCCCCCGCAAACTTGCGATGATCGAACATGCCCTTGTCGGCAGTCAGGGCTGGCCCCACAAGGGCCGCCCTCTTCATGTGGCAACAAGCCTGCTCCAGCCACCGATGTCCGCTCAATCCAGCCGCTTGGCCGGATTGTCGCGATACCAGTCGACGATCATCGGCATCATCTCCTCGAACGGGCCGCCGACGAAAACATTGAGCAGGCCCATGCGCGACGTGCTCTCGTTGCGGAAGTCGTGCATCGTTCCGCGCGGGATGACACAGATCGATCCCTTCTCCATTTGGTGCCAGGTGTCGCCGACCAGGATGCTGGCGGTCCCCTCGATCACGTAGAAGATTTCGTCATTGTCGTCGTGCTTATGCGCCCCCGGCCCTTCGTGCCGCGCCTCCACCCACCATTCGGAAATCGAGAACCGACCTTGGGTCTCCGGGCCGTCGGCTTTGAACACGGCCTGTATCGCGCCCATGTCGTAGCGCCGGCCGCCGTCCGGCCCGTGCACGATCGATTGGCTTTCGCTCGGCATGGCATCCTCCTCATCGAGCGTTAAGACAGCAACCTTACCACGAAATCTGGAGACCGCGTCCACCCGCAAGCCGGAACGAAAAAGCCGCCCGCAACCGAAGTTGCAAGCGGCTTTCATTCCGGTTCGATGCCGCTTCCCATCAGCGATGGAAAGCGCTGTAGCCAGTCGCAGGCTTAGAGCTTGCCGCCCCGCTGCAGGATCATCATGAAGGTGTCGTAGTTGTATTCGGCGATCTGGGCGTTGAGGTAGTACTCGCCGCGGAATGCCTTGATCGAGTCCCAGATCTTCTTGAAGGTCGGGTTCGAAGCTTCCATTTCGGCATAGACTTCGTTCGCCTTTTCGAAGCACGCCGACAGGATTTCCGGGCTGAACGGGCTGAGCTTGGCGCCCGAAGCCACCAGGCGCTTGATCGCCGACGGGTTCAGGTAGTCGTACTTCTGCAGCATGTTTGCGTCGGTTGCGTGGCAGGCGGTGCGCAGCAGCGACTGGTAGTTCTTCGGCAGGCCGTCGAACGCCGCTTTGTTGAACATGGCGTGGACCGTCGGGCCACCTTCCCACCAGCCGGGATAGTAGTAGTAGGGCGCGACCTTGTAGAAGCCGAGTTTCTCGTCGTCATAGGGGCCGACCCATTCGGCAGCGTCGATGGTGCCCTTTTCGAGCGCCGGGTAGATGTCGCCGCCGGCGATCTGCTGCGGCACGACGCCGAGCTTTTCGACCACCTTGCCGGCGAAGCCGCCGATGCGCATCTTCAGGCCCTGCATGTCGGCAACGGTCTTGATTTCCTTGCGGAACCAGCCGCCCATCTGCACGCCGGTGTTGCCGCCGGGGTAGCCGACGAGACCCTGGGTCGCCAGGAACTCGTTGAATAGTTCGATGCCGCCGCCATGGTAGTGCCAGGCGTTCATGCCGCGCGCGTTGAGCGCGAAAGGAACGGCAGCGCCAAGCGCCCAGGTCGGGTCCTTGCCCCAGTAATAGTAGGCGACCGTGTGGCAGGCCTCGACCGTACCGGCAGCGGCAGCATCCGCAGCCTGCAGGCCGGGCACGATTTCACCGGCTGCAAAGACCTGGATCTGGAAATTGCCGTCGGTTGCTTCAGAGACATATTTCGAAAGGACTTCGCCGCCGCCATAGATCGTGTCCAGCGACTTGGGGAACGACGAGGCAAGGCGCCAGTTGATCTTGGGATTTGCCTGCGCGATCGCAGGCGATGCGAGCGCCGATGCGCCAGCCGCAGCCAGGCCACCGAGGCTTGCGTTTTTAATGAATGAACGGCGATCCATGGTTCCTCCCTATTTCCGCCGAGGCAGAATCCGGCGCAACCGTGGTCGCGCCTCCGCCCAATGGAACCTCACCGCCTTTGCGGCACGTGCGAGGCCCCGCTCCTCCTCCCAAAGCGTCGCGATCTCCAGGATTCGCTCGCTGCGCTTTAAGCTCTACTGCAGTTTCCTTAAATCCTATTCGATTTAAGAATAAAAACATGCAGCAATTCAAAGTGCTACAGCGACCTTTGCGTGTCTCATAAGACGCGCGGCGCTGTAGTTTCTGCAAAGCCGCTGCGCACGGCATGCTTTGGAGCCATCCGTGTCGCAGCGCGAACCGGTGGCATCGACGCACCTTACACGCTCACTTATGCATGTCCAGCGGACGCTTTCCGGCGCATATTCGACTTTTGTCTAATGCGCCGGAAAGTAATCGGAATTGCTCAAAATCGAGGCAAATCAATGTATTCGCAGGATCAGAGCTCGGCCGAAGAGGCCCAGAGATTGACGTCGGCTTCGCGCGCGTAAAGGTCGATCTCGGCCAGCTCTTCCGCCGTGAACGTGTCGTTTTCAAGCGCCTTGACGCAATCGACGATCTGCTCGGAACGGCTGGCACCGATCAGCGCCGAGGTGATGCGCCCGCCGCGCAGCACCCAGGCGAGCGCCATCTGCGCCAACGTCTGGCCGCGCTTTTCGGCAATGCCGTTGAGCTTGCGGATGTTGTCGATGATCGCCGGACGGATGAAGTCCTTCTTGAGGAAGTGGTTCTGTGCGGCGCGGCTGTCCTGCGGAATGCCGCCGAGATACTTCGTCGTCAGCATGCCCTGGGCGAGCGGCGAGAAGACGATCGAGCCGATGCCGAGATCTTCGAGCGTGTGCACGAGGCCGTCGTCCTCGATCCAGCGGTTGAGCATGGAATAGCTCGGCTGATGGATCACGCAGGGTGTGCCGAGTTCCTTCAGGATCGCGGCCGCCTCGCGGGTGCGCTGCGAGTTGTAGGAGGAAATCCCGACATAAAGCGCCCGGCCCGACCGCACGATATGGTCGAGGGCGCCGCAGGTCTCTTCCAGCGGCGTGTCCGGATCGAAGCGGTGCGAATAGAAGATATCGACATAGTCGAGCCCCATGCGCTTCAGGCTCTGGTCGCAGGACGCGATCAGATACTTGCGGCTGCCCCACTCGCCATAGGGACCCGGCCACATGTCGTAGCCGGCCTTGGATGAGATGATCAACTCGTCGCGCAGATGCGCGAAGTCCGTGCGCATGATCTCGCCAAAAGCGGTTTCGGCCGATCCCGGAGGCGGACCGTAATTGTTGGCGAGATCGAAATGGGTGATGCCCAGATCGAAGGCAGTACGGCACATGTCGACCTTGCGGTCGTGCGGGGTGTCGCCGCCGAAATTGTGCCAAAGCCCCAGCGAGATCGCCGGCAGCTTCAGGCCGGACCGTCCGACGCGGTTGTACTTCATGGTGTCGTAGCGGTTTTCCGCCGGTAGCCAGGTCATCGCAATTCCTCCGCGATCGGGTTTTGATGGCGAATAAGAGACCGCCATCCTGCAAATGAGAAAGGTTTCCGCGGCTGCGGAAACCTCTGTTCAGAAACGTCTAAACTGGTCCGATGCAGCTATGAAGCGGCAGCGGCACGATTTCCCGATATTTCTTCTTGAGGTTCGATGAGCAGCGCCCGCGCCTCCTCGATCCCGAGGGCTGCCGGCTGGGTGCAGGTGGTACTGAGTTCGATGAACCGCCCTTCCTCGCCCGACTTCAGGATCGATACCATCACGTCGACGCCGTGCAGCGCGCGGTCAAGCGAGCAGCGGGCATCGCGACCCTCGAGAATGGCGATCGCCATGTCGGCAAGGCCAGCCGTGCGGTAGTTCGCCATCGGGCCCTGCGGGTGCTCCTGGTTTTCGACGGCAAAGGGATGATCCCACATTTCCAGCGGCTGGATGTTCTTGTCCCGGCCGCTCGCTTCGACCTTGCCGCCGAAGAAGTTGGGATCAGGGACGAAAATCGAGCCCTCCGTGCCGTAGAGCTCCATATTGGCGTGGCGATGCGACCAGACATCCCAGCTCGCCGACAGGGTGATCGTTGCGCCGTTTGCGAACTCCAGCAGCGCATGGATGTTGGTCGGCGTCTTCACCGGGATGACCTCGCCGTTGCGCGGCTCGCTGGTAATGGTGCGTGTCGGATTGGCCATCGAAGACAGCGCTGCCACGCGCTTCACCGGACCGATGAGGTTGATCAGGTTGGCGATGTAGTAGGGCCCGAGATCGAGGATCGGACCGCCGCCGGGAAGAAAGAAGAAGTCCGGGTTCGGATGCCACATCTCCATGCCGGGGCTGAGCACGTGGCAGGTGCCCGACGTCACGCGGCCGATCTTGCCGGCGTCGATATAGCTGCGGGCAAGCTGGTGGGCGCCACCGAGGAAGGTGTCGGGGGCGCAACCGACCGTCAGGCCCTTGGCCTTGGCAAGGGCGCGGAGTTCCTCACCCTGCTCCAGCGAGAGCACCAGCGGCTTTTCCGAGTAGACGTGTTTTCCCGCTTCGAGAATACTCTTGGATACCGGGAAATGCGCATCAGGGATCGTCAGGTTGACGACGATATCGACATCCGGGTTGGCGAGAAGCGCTTCGATGCTCTGCGCTTTGACGCCATACTCAGTCGCCCGTGCTTCGGCTGCCGCCGGATTGATATCCGCGCAGGCGACGACTTTGATGCCCCTGAAAAGCGGGGCAAGCTTGAAATAGGTGGTGGAGATGTTGCCGCATCCGATGATGCCGACGCCAAGTTCCTTGGTCATGGATCTACCTGTTTTTCAGTAGGATTGGATGGAGGCGAGCGAGCGCTTGGCGAAGCGCTGGAAGTCACTCGGATTGTCGTGCTCGGCAATGAAATAGCGCGCCTTGGTGCCGGAGAGCGCCTGGAACAGGCCCTTCCAGTCGACCGTACCCTCGCCGACATCGGCCCAGCCGTCTTCGTCCTTTTTCTCGCCCGTCGGCGCGATGTCCTTCACATGCACGGCAGTGATCCGGTTGGCATATTTCTTGATCCAGGCGATCGGGTCGGCGCCGCCGCGGATGATCCAGGCGATGTCGGCCTCCCAGGAAAGATCCGGCCCACCCTCGAAGATCAGGTCCTGCGGAATGCTGCCATCCGGCAGGGCGAAGAATTCGAAGTCGTGGTTGTGCCAGCCGAAGATGAGGCCGGCATCGCGGTAGGGCTTGCCCGCCGCCTGCAGGCGCTCGCCGAAGGCGCGCCAGCCGGCCGCGTTCGTCGGGCGATGCTCGGGCAGGAGATAAGGGCAATAGATCGCCCGGATGCCGAGCGCCTTGGCGATTTCAAGCACCCGTGCCGGATCGCTTTCGAGCATATCCAGGCCGAAATGCGCCGTCGGCATGGCGAGGCCGTTCTCGTCGAGACCGTGCTTGAAGCTTGCGATCTCCGCATCGCTGAGCGCCGCATAGAGCGCGCCGTAACCTTCGACCTGGCTATATCCTGCCTCGCCGATCGCCTTCAGCACATCGGCGAAGGGCGGGAAGTTGCGGGCGCTATAGAGCTGAAAACTGACGTCTTTCATCGAAAATCCTCCTCGGGAAATCATCGTGATCGGTCTGATCGGCCAGGGGCGGGACGAGACCCGGCCGGGTTTTTCGTCATCCGGCCCTGAGCCAGGCGTCGTAATCCGACACCAGCAGATGGACGGGGGCTGTGTCCTCCTCGATCGCCGAGAAGCGACCAACGGGTTCGCGGAAGTAATTGTCGGTAAGGTCGTCGTTGACGGTCGAAACCTCGCCCATCAACACGTCTCCGTCTTCCGCCCAGAAGGCGTGCCAGTTGCCGGGCAAAAGCGTCACGCTTTCGCCGGGCATGAGTTTCAGGAGGTCGCCGGCCTTCAGCCGACGCAGGCGCGCATCGGTCGCTACCTCGACGTCGCTTTCGTCGTCGACAGAGCCGTCGGAGTGCGAATTGTACATCTGCAGCACCAGCGTGCCACCGCCACGGTTGATGATGTCCTCGGTCTTGGCGGCGTGGCGATGCAGCGGGTTGACCTGACCGTTGCGGGTGATCATCAGTTTCTCGGCATAGACCATGCCCTGCCCCGTCGTCAGGTTCGAGGCATCGCCATTGCGCAGCGTGAAGAGCACGAGACCGACCTCATCGAAGCGGCCCTTGCCGTAATCGGTGATGTCCCATCCGAGCCGGGCATCGAAGATCGTCGGGCAATCCGAAGCGACGCGCGACTTCATTTCTTCCGGCGACCAATAGGCAAAGGGCGGAAGCACGAAGCCGAAGCTGCGCATGAAGGCATCGCTGCTGGCGATGATGTCATTGACGTGGCTGCGTTTCACGGTGGGTCACCCCTTTCCCTGGCAGGATTCAAGATCGAAGGCGGCAAAGCGCGGCACCGTGCCTTCGGCAAGTGATGTCTTCGGCGTGAAGCGGATGACCTTCGTTTCACCTGATGTGAGATCGAAGGCATTGTCGGCGTAGCGCCCGGCGACGTCGGCCTCGATCATCACATGCAGCGCCAGGCCACTCGCCTTGATCGAGACGTCGTAGGCGCCGTCGCCGATTGGCAAGACCTCAAGCGACAGCTTGGAGGGCTGAAGATCGAGAGCCTTATAGGTGCCCGGCACGTGATGGCCTTCGCCACGCATGCCGTTCGACGCCTCGAACGACCAGAACAACAGTGCGTTTTCGGGAATGTCGCGCGCCGCGATGCTCACCAAGGTCGCCGCGCGGTCCGGCGAGCAGGTGCCTGCTGCCGCCATCAGCGGCGTGCGCGCACCGTCAAGCGTAACGACGAAGGCCTGCAGTTCCACAGTCACCGGCGCGGCGGTGTCGTTGACCATCGAAAAGGTGATTTCCTTGCCGTCGGCGGACGGAATGGCGGCAACGGCCACCGGCTGGAAGAAGCGGCGCACCATGTAATGCATGGCCTTCCAGCTGCCGCCGTAGTCGAGGCTCGACCAGGAAGCGACCGGCCAGGTGTCGTTGAGCTGCCAGTAGAGCGTGCCCATGCAATGGGGCTTGAGCGAGCGCCAGTAATCGACGGCCGTGCGGATCGCCAGGCCCTGCTGGATCTGGCTGAGATAGACGAAGCTTGGGAAGTCCTTGGGGAAGCGGAAATAGCGGAACATCGTGCCGGCAATGCGCTCGTTGCCGCCGACGTTCTTCTGGTGGCTCTCGATCACCGGCGACGCGATGTTGAGGTCCTTCTCGGCAGCAAACTGCCGGATGACGGGCATGGAGGTATAGGACTGGAAACCGAACTCCGAGCAGAAGCGCGGGCGCACGGACCGGTAATTGTCGAAGGATTTGTTCTCATGCCAGACCGACCAATAGTGCATGTCGCCGGAACCGTCGGAATGCCAGGCGTCGCCGAAATCGAGATAGCCGGAGGCCGGGCTTGAGGGCCACCACAGTGCGTCCGGCAGCGCCGCCTTCAGCGCAACTTCGACCGTACGGTTCAGGCGGTCATAGGAGACGAGATAACGGTCGCGATCCTTGCGCGGCTCGTCGAACCAGGTGAGCGCGCCCACCAGCTCGTTGTCGCCGCACCAGAGCGCGATCGACGGATGGGACGACAGGCGCTTGACCTGGTAGTCGACCTCGGCCGCGACGTTGTCGAGGAAATCGGGCGTCGAGGGATAGAGGTTGCAGGCGAACATGAAGTCCTGCCAGACCATCAGGCCCAGCCGGTCGCAGAGATCGTAGAACCAGTCCGGCTCGTAGAAGCCGCCGCCCCAGACGCGGATCATGTTCATGTTGGCGTCAAACGCTGAGCGCAGCAGGTCCTCGACACCATCAGGCGTCACCCGTGACATCAGCGCGTCGGCCGGGATCCAGTTGGCGCCCCGACAGAAGATCTCGCGGCCATTGACGCGAAAGGCAAAGCGGCTTCCCGCCTCGTCCTTGTCGGTCAGAAGCTCGATCGTGCGAAAGCCGATCTGACGCGTCACCTGCTCCTGTGGCACTTCCACGGTCAGCATCGAAAGGTTCTGCTCGCCGCTGCCGGCCGGCCACCAGCGTTTCGGCTCACTGACGGTAAAGACGTGGGTGATGCGGGTCTCGCCGGTGCCGACGGCGCAATCGAGCCGCTCCCTTTGGCCGTCGAGAGAGAAATGAACCGGGACGATGCCCGGACCATCGGCAAAGAGCGTGACCGTTACCTGCAGATCGACCGAGCCGTCGCCGAGCCAGATCTGCTTTGTCGTCACATGCTCGATGCGGGCGATCTCCAGCCGGCGCAGCGCCAGCGTACCGTAGACACCGAGCGGCGCAATCGCGATGTTCCAGTCCCAGCCGAAATGGCACTGGGGCTTCCTCAGCATGTTGCCGTTGGCGATCGGCGAATTTCCGGGGTGGTAGGGCACGTAGAAGGGCTGCGCCCTCTGCCGGCGTGCACCCTCTGATATCGAGGACGGCAGCACGATGCGGATACGGTTTTCACCGGCGACCAGCGTACGGGAGACATCGGGCCGATGACGGCGGAAGCAATTGTCGGCCTCGAGCACGAGCCGGTCGTTGACGAAGACCGAGGCGACCGTGTCGATGCATTCGAGGTCGAGATACCAGTAGCCGCCGAGATCATCCGCATCGATCGACACTGTGCGCTCGATCACCCAATCCTCGTGCGCCACCCATTGCACGTCATCCTCGTTGCGACCCACATAAGGGTCGTCGATGATGCCGGCCCTTTGCAAAGCCGTGTGCACGTCGCCCGGCAGCGCCATGGTCGTCGCGTGGCTTTTATCGCTGGAAGCGAGCTGCCATTCTCCCGCGAGGTCGAGATAGCAAGCGGTTCGATTCGGGTCCTGGGAGAGCATTTCCATATTCCGTTGATTGCCGGCGAAACTGCCGGCATGCCAGTGTGTCGAAACGCGCCGGATGATGAAAGCCGGCGCGTTTCCCCGTTGTTCAGAGACGATTTTCGCTGACCGCGTCGAAGATCGAGGCGACCGCCATGTCGAAGGAAAGCGTCACCGCCGTTCCCGGCTTGTAGCGGCGCTGGCCGCCGATGCGCACCGACATCGACTGGCCGGCAAGTTTCAGCCAGAGCAGGTTGTCGGCGCCCATCGGCTCCTCGATATCGACGACCGCCTGGTGCGACGGCTGGCCGTTCGGTGCCTCGTCGACACGCACATGCTCCGGCCTCAGGCCAAGGACGACCTTTTGGCCAGATTTGAACGGCCCGCGCGACGGATAGGCCGACACGTCGAAATCGACGCCATTGGCGCGCACGAAGGCCCGCCCATCCTTCAATTGCAGCTCGCCGCGGAAGAAGTTCATCGACGGCGAGCCGATGAAGCCGGCGACGAACAGGTTTTCCGGCGCGTTGTAGATCGTCATCGGATCGGCAAGCTGCTGGATGACACCGCTCTTCATCACCGCGATGCGGTCGGCTAGCGTCAGCGCCTCGATCTGGTCGTGGGTGACGTAGATCATCGTGTTCTTCAGGGACTGATGCAGCCGCTTGATCTCGACGCGCAGTTCCGAACGCAGCTTGGCGTCGAGGTTCGACAGTGGCTCGTCGAACAGGAACACGTCGACATCGCGCACCAGTGCCCGGCCGATCGCCACGCGCTGGCGCTGGCCGCCGGAAAGCTCGGCGGGCTTGCGCTTCAACAGCGGCTGGATCTGCAGGATCTCGGCGGCGCGGCTGACGCGCTTGTCGATCTCGGCCTTTTCGACCTTGGCCACCTTGAGCCCGAAGGAGAGGTTCTTCTCCACCGACATCTGCGGATAGAGCGCGTAGGACTGGAACACCATGCCGATACCACGGTCCTTCGGCTCCTCCCAGGTGACGTTCTTGTTCTTGATGAAGATCTGGCCGTCGCTGACGTCCAGGAGCCCGGCGATGCAGTTGAGCAAGGTCGACTTGCCGCAGCCGGATGAGCCGAGCAGCACCAGGAATTCGCCATCCTTGATGTCGAGGTTGAGCGTGTCGAGCACAGTGACGGCACCGAAGCTCAACGACAGATCCTTGACCGATACGCTGACGTTTTCCATGCCCTTACCCTTTCACTGCGCCGGCGGCGATGCCGCGGACAAAAAGCCGCCCGGAGACGAAGTAGACGAAAAGCGGCACGGCACCGGTGAGGATGGTTGCCGCCATGTTGACGTTGTATTCCTTCACGCCCTGTACCGAATTGACGATGTTGTTGAGCTGGACGGTCATCGGGTAATATTCCGGCCGGGTGAACACCACGCCGAACAGGAAGTCGTTCCAGATGCCGGTCACCTGCAGGATCATCGCCACCACGAAGATCGGCATCGACATCGGCAGCATGATGCGGAAATAGATGGTCCAGAACCCAGCGCCGTCGACGCGCGCCGCCTTGAACAATTCTTCCGGCAGCCCGGCGAAATAGTTGCGGAACAGAAGCGTCAGGATCGGCATGCCGAAGATGGTGTGAACGATGATCAGGCCGGTCAGCGAGCCATAGACGCCGAGCTCGCGCAGCACGATGACGATCGGATAGATCATCACCTGATAGGGGATGAAGGCGCCGACGATCAGGATAGTGAAGAACAGGTCGGCGCCCTTGAAGCGCCAGTTGGCCAGCGCATAGCCGTTGATCGAGGCAATCGCGATCGAGACGATGGTCGAGGGAACGGTGATGCGCACCGAGTTCCAGAAGCCGCGCGAAAGGCCATCGCAGTTGAGGCCGGTGCAGGCGCTCGACCAGGCCTTCACCCAGGGCTCGAAGGTGATTTCGAGCGGCGGCGCGAAGATGTTGCCGAGTCGGATTTCCGGCATGCCCTTCAGCGAGGTCATGACCATGACGTAGAGTGGCAGCAGGTAGTAGAGTGCCACGACAATCAGGGTGCCGTAGACCATGATGTTGCGGCCCGAAAGCGCCCGGCGCGGCTTGCGGCCCCGCGGGCCTGAAAGGGCAACGGAGGTCTTTTCCGCCTCGGGGTCGATACCGGCGGCGATGGCGTTGAAAGCGACGATCTCAGGCACGCTTGCGCCCTCCCCCAAATTCGAGATAGGCCCAGGGCACGATGATGATGGCGACGGTGATGAGCATCATGGTCGAGGCGGCAAATCCCTGGCCGAGATTCTGCGCCTGGAACATGTAGTCGTAGACGTATTTGGCCGGCACTTCCGAGGCGATGCCCGGGCCGCCGCTCGTCTGCGCCACCACGAGATCGTAAACCTTGACGATGCCGCTTGCGATGATCACCAGCGTGGTGATGAAGACGCCGCGCATCATCGGGATGATGACGAAGACATAGGTCTTCCACATCGGAATGCCGTCAACGCGCGACGCCTTCCAGATATCCTCGTCGATCCCACGCAAGCCGGCGAGCATCAGGCACATGACGAGCCCGGTCCCTTGCCACAGCGCCGCGATCAGGATGCCGTAAATGACGATATTGGAATTGTAGAGCGGGTCGAAGGCAAAACTCGTCCAGCCGAGAGAGCGCACCACCGACTGGATGCCGTATTCCGGGTTGAGCAGCCATTGCCACACGAGGCCCGTCACGATGAAGGACAGGGCGAAGGGATAGAGCATGATCGTGCGGAACGTGTTCTCGAAGCGGATCTTCTGGTCCATCAGCGCCGCCAGCAGGAAGCCGATGACCAGGCTGAAAATCAGCGAAAACAAGCCGTAGATCGCCAGGTTCTGCACCGACATCAGCCAGCGCGGCGCGGCCCACAGCCGCTCATACTGGTCGAGGCCAACGAAGGAAAGCCGCGGCAAGAGCTTGGAATTGGTGAAGGAATAGACCACGGTCCAGACCGTGCCGCCGAGGAAAATGACCACGGCCGTCAGGATCATCGGGATCGAGGCCAGCTTCGCATTCAGATTCCGCAGCCACTGGTTCGGCCGACCCGAACCGCGTGTGTGACCCATGTTTCGTTCCTCCGGAACTGCATTGGATTGCCGATGGCAGGCGGCGTCGATGACGAACGGATGTGCCGTCGCTCGAAAACCGCCTCGCCACGTTGAAGCCGTTCTCCCAATACGCCTGCCAGGCAAAGGCACGCTGGTCCGCCTGAACGTGTCGTGCCGAATGGGAGCCTTGGCCGACCCCGCCGAGGGCGGGGCCGACGGATCAAGGAAGCTCCATCAGTCCGCCGAAGCGATGATGTCGGCAAAGCGCTTCTGCGCTTCCTCCGGCGTCATGGAGGGGTTGGCGAAGAACTCGGAGAAGAGATCTTCCTTCTGTTTCTGGCTGTCAGCCGACAGAAGCTGGTCGGTCCACTGGATGACGTTGCCCTTGGCGAGGATGTCCAGGCCCTTCTTCATGCAGTCGTTGGCGGCAGCCAGATCGACATCGCCGCGCACCGGCAGCGAACCCTTCTTCAGGTTGAACGCCACCTGCGTCGCCGGGTTCAGGAGCGTCGATGCCAGCACTTCCTGGGCCTTGGATTTCTCCTCATCCTTCAGCACCGGGAAATAGAAAGCGTCGCCGCCCGTCGCGATGACTTCGTTGACGCCGAGGCCCGGCAGGCAGGTGTAATCGGTTCCGGCCTTCTGGCCGGCGAGCTGGAATTCGCCTTGCGCCCAGTCGCCCATGATCTGGCCGCCGGCCTTGCCGGTGATGACCATGTTGGTCGCCTGGTTCCAGTCCTGGACATTGGTGCCCTTGGACATGCGACGCGCGTCATCCGCAGCCTTGAACACCTTGGCAATTTCAGGACCGGCGGCCACTTCCTCGTCCTTGTCGCCAAAGACCTTGAGGAACGTGTCCTTGCCGGCAAGAGCGACGATGAGAACGTCGAAGGCACCGGCCGACTGCCACGGCTGTCCGCCGACGGCGAGCGGCACGATGCCGGCTTTTTCAAGTGCCGGTGCCGCTGCGACAAACTCGTCCCAGTTCTTCGGCACATCGACGCCGGCCTTCTTGAAGGCAGCGTTCGACAGCCAGAGCCACTGCCAGGAATGAATGTTGACCGGCGCGCAATAGACCTTGCCGTCGATGGTGCAGGAATCGAGCAGGCTCGCCGGCCTGATGATCTCTTTCCAGTTCTCCTTGGAGGCGACATCGGTCAGGTCGCGCATCAGCCCAGCCTCGACCAGTTCCTCTGCCTGGCGTCCATGGTTGAATTGCGTGGCACCCATCGGATCGCCACCGGTCAGGCGGCTGACCATGATCGGCCGCGCCGTGCTGCCGGCGCCGGCAATGGCACCGTCAACCCAGTGATTTCCGGTGGCATCGAACGCTTTTGCAAGCTCGGCGACCGCAGCAGCCTCCCCGCCCGACGTCCACCAATGCGTCACCTCGAGATCGGTTGCGTTTGCTGCACCAAATGGCAGCGCCACCGTCACCGCCAAAGCGGCCGCGAAAGAACGTAAATTCATGAGTCTCCTCCCTCACTGTAACGTTACCGTAAAAAACTTAGAGGAAACGATCCCGGTCCGCAACTCCCACCCCAATGAATTTAAACAGAAACATTTTCTGCAATCTACAGGCGTACTTTCGGACATCAAAGAGACGTGAACTGATCACGGGCAAGACCATGAAGATCCGGCATAGCGGGTTGATAACGCGCTGATTTTGATATTTTTTGTGCAGAAATGCTGGTATTTTGCTGCATATGCTCTCTCGCAGACGCAAAAAGCCCGCTGCAACACAGCACACTCAACCAGAGTGTTTCATTCACCGCAGCGCAGCAACGAAAATGCTCGACAGCGCTACTGTATCGTTACAGATTTGCCTCGGTGCCGTACGCCCATAGCAGGATAGCTCCCCGTCACATTTCGTATATAAGGCGGGAAGTGACGCTAAATGGGGCGGCGGGCGGCAACGGCAAGGGCGAGCGGGTGACAGCGATGGACAGCAAGACGAAAAACAGACCGCTGACGCCGCCGCCGGATGGCGGCAGGCCCACGCTGAAGACGATCGCCTTCATGACCGGGCTCGGCATCACCACCGTCTCGCGCGCCTTGAAGGATGCGCCCGATATCGGCGCCGAAACCAAGGAGCGCGTGCGCCTCGTCGCCAAGCAGATCGGCTACCAGCCGAACCGCGCCGGGGTGCGCCTGAGAACCGGCAAGACCAATGTCATCAGCCTGGTACTGACATTGGAAGAAGAAATCATGGGCATCACCAGCCCCATGGTCGTCGGCATCACCGAGGTTCTCGCCGGCACCCCCTATCATCTGGTGGTCACGCCCTATAGCGCTACCAAGGATGCGCTGGCGCCGATCCGCTATATCCTCGACACCGGCGCGGCCGACGGCGTGATCATTTCGCGCACCGAGCCGCACGACCCGCGCGTGGCGCTTCTGACGGAGCGCGGCCTGCCCTTCGTCACCCACGGCCGCACCGAGATGGGCGTCGTCCACCCCTATCACGACTTCGACAACGAGCGTTTTGCCTATGAGGCCGTGCGCGAGCTGGTGGAGCGCGGCCGCAAGCGCCTGGTGCTGCTGGAGCCGCCGCCGCACCTGACCTTCTATTCGCACATGCGCGCCGGCTTCGAGCGCGGCCTTCGCGATTTCCAGGCGGATGCGGTCAGCTTCCACCACATCAATATCGATCACACGCTGGTCGAGATCCGCGACGCCTTCGAGACGCTGATGCGCTCGGACAATCCGCCTGACGGCATCGTGTCGGGCAGCGGCTCCGGCGCGATCGCACTGATCGCCGGCCTTGAGGCCGCCAACAGGACACTCGGCAAGGATGCCGACATGGTGTCCAAGGTGCCGAGCGATTTCCTGCGCTGGCTTCGCCCCGAAGTGGTGACCATGTACGAGGACATCCGGGTTGCCGGGCGCGAACTCGCCAAGGCGGTGATCGGCCATATCGACGGCCAGCCGTCCGAAACGCTGCAGAGCCTCAGTCAGCCGGAGCTTCAGTCCGCCGTGCCGGTATCGATCAAACGGTAGGAACAGGGCAGTCCAGGTCACCGTCGGTGCATTTCAGGTAAACCTTGAGGTTTTCGATACGGACTTTGGTCATGCCATCACGGCACGAGTTGAAAATGAACGAATACAAGCTGCCCGTGACCACGGAACTCGAAAAGTTGCACTCGGCATCGCGGAACGCCACCCACGCCCTCTGCGCTGTTAGCAGCAGCCTTGTGGTGTCTGCGTCGTCCTTTAGTCGTGCCTCGATCTGCTTGTAGAGAGTGTTCAGTTCGGTGTCGGATTTGTCATAGGCCTTCCCGGCGCATATGTTCATGTCCGCTTGGTTCGTCAGGTCGCCGCAGCTTTGCTCCGCATATGCCGACGTGGACGTTGCCAAGACCAGGGCGGCAGTCAACAATGAAGCCTTCATGGAACTCAGTCTCCGTTTTTGAAACGACTCTGTTTCGCGCTTGGAACGAATAAATCCCTTACTGCAATTGGCCGTCTTATCAGCAACGGCGCACCGGGCGCGCTGCCGCCGCCGTTATCCGCAGCTCTCATGACAGTCTGATCATGGGCGCTCTCTTCGGTTTCATCGGCGATTCAATCACCGGTCGCACCAAGGACGGCCGTCTACTGCATACTGGTCTTCCTGCTCGATACAACCGTGTGAATAGATGGGGATCGATGACCAAACGAAACGGGGCGACCTACCGCATGTTGCCTTAAATCGCATTCGATTTAAGGATAAAAACATGCAGCAATTCAAAGTGCTACAGCGCCGCGCGTCTAATAAGACGCGCGGCGCTGTAGGCCGCCCCGTTCGAAATTCCGATTTTGCCCGCTCAGGCGTTGAGGCCGCTGCCCCACGGGCCGTGGTGGGCATCGGCGCCATCGACGCGGTCGAAGCCGTGGGCGCCGAAGAAGTCGCGCTGGGCCTGGATCACGTTGGCAGTGCCGCGGCCGCGGCGGTAGCTGTCGAAGTAGCCGAGTGCCGAGGCCAGCGCCGGCGCCGGCAGGCCACCGAGCATGGCCGCCGA
This sequence comes from Ensifer sp. Root31, assembly GCF_001424825.1. Lineage (NCBI taxonomy): Bacteria > Pseudomonadati > Pseudomonadota > Alphaproteobacteria > Hyphomicrobiales > Rhizobiaceae > Ensifer > Ensifer sp. Root31. The sequence goes on from NZ_LMCO01000023.1 coordinate 308,068, forward strand.
AACGACACGGCGCAGTGCCCCGTCGGTTTCCTTGACCATGGCGGCAAAGGCCGGGGTGACGATCAGGTTGGCGGCATCGGGCGCCTTGGTGAAGGCGGTGGTGATTTCATCCAGGAACTGCGAGCGGATGATGCAGCCGGCGCGCCAGATCTTGGCAATCGTTGGCATCGGCAGCGACCAGTTGAATTCCTTCGAGGCGGCGGACATGACGGCAAAGCCTTGAGCATAGGCGCCGATCTTGGCGGCCAGCAGCGCGTTTTCCAGGTCCTTGATGAAGGCAGCCTTATCAGTGACCTTTAACTCGCCGACATCAGGCAGGCCGAGGATCTTCTCGGCGGCTTCGCGCTCATCCTTGGCGGACGAGATGCTGCGCGCGGCAACGGCCGCTTCGATCGCGGTTGCCGGAACGCCCATGTTCTGCGCTTCGATCACCGACCACTTGCCGGTGCCCTTCTGGCCGGCCTTGTCGAGGATCAGGTCGACGATCGGCTTGCCGGTCAGCGGATCCGCTGCCTTCAAGACCTTTTCGGTGATCTCGATCAGGTAGGAATTCAGGCGACCCTTGTTCCAGGCGCCAAAGACTTCGCCGATTTCGCCGGCCGTCATCTTCAAGCCGTCGCGCAGGATACCGTAGATTTCGGCGATCATCTGCATATCGGCATATTCGATGCCGTTGTGGATGGTCTTGACGAAGTGGCCGGCGCCGTTTTCGCCGAGCCAGGCAACGCACGGATCATTGTCGTATTTCGCGGCGATCGAGGTCAGCACCGTCTCGACGCGCTTGTAGGAATCTTCCGTGCCGCCGACCATGATCGACGGGCCATGGCGCGCGCCCTCTTCACCGCCGGAAACACCCATGCCGATGAAGGTCAGACCTGAGTCCTTCAGCGCATCGAAGCGGCGCATCGTGTCGCGGAAGTTGGCGTTGCCGGCATCGATCATGATGTCGCCCTTGGCGAGGTACGGCTTGAGGATTTCCATCTGCTGATCGACCGGCTCGCCGGCCTTGATCATGATGATGATCGGACGTGGCGGGCGGATGGCGGCGACGAACTCTTCGATGGTGTCGCAGGGCACGATCTGGCCCTGGAGTTCGCCGGCTTCCGCGTAGAATTTGTGCGTCGCTTCGACGGTGCGGTTGAAGACCGCTATCTTGTTGCCTTTTTCAGCGATGTTGAGCGCCAGGTTCGAGCCCATGACGCCGAGACCGATAAGGCCGATTTCCGCCTGTGACACGTGATTGCCTCCATTGGACAGGAGAGCCGGACGCGATCAGGATAAACGCGTGGGAGCCGGCCCCTCGAATTAAACTTCGCGCGCTCGCATTGCCCCTCGGGAAAGGGGCGGACGCGAGATGCGACGGCGGAGGCTGTTTTGGCATTCAAATCGATTAACGACAAGCGATTCTTGAGAAAATCACTCCTTTTCGGGCTTGCCGTCGCCATCGTCGAGCACGCGCCAGGAGGCGCCGTCGAGGTCTTCGTACTGGCCGCTCTTCAGCGCCCAGAGGAAGGCGACGAGACCGAGTCCCCCTAAGAACAATGCGATCGGAATGAGATAGATCAGCGTGTTCATGAGGCGCTTCCGATCGCGCCCAGCGTCGTCGGCGCCTGTCGCTCGATCGCTGCGGCAGACTTCGCCACCTTCGCGCGCAGCCGCAAAGCGTTGGCAACGACGATGATCGACGATGTCGACATGGCGATGGCTGCAATCAACGGCGTCGCGTAGCCCATGATGGCGATCGGGACGGCGATGACGTTGTAGCCGATCGCCAGCGCGAAGTTCTGGCGGATCAGCCGGCCTGCCCGGCGCGAGGTGTCGATCGCCATCGGCACGGCGTCGAGGCCCTGGTGCAGGAAGACGAAATCGGCAGCCTGCCGGCCGACGTCGGCAGCCGTTGCCGGCGCCATCGAGACGTGGGCTGCACGCAGCGCCGGCGCATCATTGATACCGTCGCCGACCATCAGCACGCGATGACCGCCTTCGGCCGCAGCCGCGCATTCGTCGACCTTGCCGCGCGGCGACAGTTCGGAACGCCAGCGGATGATGCCGAGCCTGCGGGCAAGCGCTGCCACGACCGGCTCGCGGTCGCCCGAGAGAATGCCGGTTGCAAAGCCCATGCGTGTCAGCTTGTCGACGCTTTCGCGCGCCTGTGGCCGCAGCCGGTCTTCAAAGCGGAAGCAGGCAAGCTCGCGTCCGTCGAGCGAGAGGATGACCTCCGACTGGCCGCTCGCCTCACCGGCGTCGCCACAGGCAAAGGCGCGGCTGCCGAGACGATAGATGCCGTCGGTCGTCTGTGCCTCGATGCCCGCGCCCGGGATTTCACGGATATCGCCGGAGAGAACCGGCGCGATCGCAGCCGCATCGTGAATGGCCATGGCCAGCGGGTGGCGCGAATGCACGGCAAGGCCGGCAGCGGTCGCCAGCACCGCCGGCTTGATCTCGGCCCCGTTGGTCAGGCGCGGTTCCCCGGCGGTCAGCGTGCCGGTCTTGTCGAACAGCACCGTGTCGATCTCGGCCAGCCGCTCCATGGCCGATCCGTCCTTTACCATGACGCCGTTCTGGAAGAGCCGGCCTGCGGCAATGACCTGCACCACCGGCACCGCCAGGCCAAGGGCGCATGGGCAGGTGATGATCAGCACAGCAACGGCCACCAGCATGGCGTGATGGAAATCGCCGTCGACGAACATCCAGCCGATAAAGCTCAGGAAGGCCAACAGGTGAACCGCTGGCGAATAATATTGCGCTGCCCGATCGGCGATGCGGCGATAACGCGCCCTGCCCCCTTCGGCCGCCTCCATCAGGCCCATGATTTCCGCGAGCAGCGAGTCGCGGGCAGCAGCCGTCGCCTCGATCGTCAGCGGTCCCGTCAGGTTGAGCGTGCCGGCCTCGACCGTGTCGCCAATATGCACCGGCGCGGGTGCGCTTTCGCCGTTGACGATCGAGCGGTCCAGGTCGCTCGAGCCGACGAGAATCCGGCCATCGACAGGAATACGCTCGCCGGCCGCAATCGCCAGCCGTTCGCCCGGCTTGATCTCGTCCACCGGACGGTATTCGCGGCTGCCGTCGGCATCGATGACCATCGCCCCGCGCGGCGACAGGCGCGCCAGGCTGCTGATCGCCGAGCGGGCGCGGCCGCGCATCATGTGGTCGAGCGTGCGGCCGATAAGCAGGAAGAACAGAAGCATCACCGTGCCGTCGAACCAGGCATGGGTGCCGTGAGTGATCGTCTCATAAAGCGAGATGCCGTAGGAGAGCGTGATCGCCAGGGCGATCGGCACGTCCATGTTCGTGCGGCCGTGCTTCAGCGCATTCCAGGCGGAGGCATAGAAGAACCGGCCGGCATAGATCAGCGTCGGCGCGGCGATCAGCGCCGAAATCCAATGGAAGAGATCGCGCGTTGCCGCCTCGGCGCCCGACCAGACCGAGACCGAGAGCAGCATGATGTTGGTCGAGGCAAAGCCGGCGACGGCAACGGCGCGGACCAGCTGCTTCAACAGCGTGTCGCCCTCTTCCTCGCCGGGTGCAAACAGATGCGTTTCGTAGCCGCGCTCGCGGATCGCGCGCGCCAGTTCGCGCGGATCGCTGCGCTGCCCCGCGACCTCTTCCTTCCAGACGACTGAGACCCGGCGCGAGGACAGGTTGACGCGGGCGCGCTCCACCTCCGGCCGGCTCTTCAGGGCAGCCTCGATCGTCGTGATGCAGGCGCCGCAGTGGATGCCGGGCACGCTGAGGTCGGTCTGGCGAAGGCCACTGCCGAGCGTGCGGCTGGTCAGCCACAGCTCTTCCGAACTCGGCAGGCCTTGCGCACTCCTGTCGATCTCCAGCGCGGTTTCGGCGCCGGCAGCGCAGCAACTCATGGACGCTCTCCCGGCGCGATGAAGCGAATGGCCTGGCGATAGACGACCTTGTCGCCCGACGTCGCGGTGATATCGGCAATCCATTGTCCGCGCTTAAGGTCGGTTGCGGCAACGAAGACGCCGTTGCCCTGATGCGCCATCTCGATCTGCACGTCCTCATGCTCCTCGACCGGACGCTTGAACACGGCAACGACCTTGTCGGCCGACGTTTCAGCCTTGCCTTGTCGCGTCAGCGTGTAGCGCACCGCGCCCGGCTCCAGGCTGAGCTTGCCGTCGAGGCCGCTCGCTGCAAAGGCGCGCGCCTCCTTCACCTTGCCGTTGAACTGCTGGCTGGCGACATAGGTGTTCTGGACGACGAGCCCGCTCCAGCTGTGGCTGGCGTTCCAGGCCATGATCAGGTTGACGGTGATGATGGTGCCGAAGAACAGCACCATCACGCCGAGCATGTGCCATCCGGTGAAGACACGGGGTTGCCTGCCTTGGTCAGCGGTCATTTCGCGGCTCCCGGTTGGTTGAAGTTGGCCTGGTATTCGTCGCGCTCATGGCTCGACGGGTCTTCTGCAATCAGGCTGAAGCCGTCTTCCGCTTCGCCGAGTTTATCCTTCGGCAGCGTCACGAACACTTTCAGCGCCGTCACCTTGTCCGGATCGACGCCGACGGCAAAGCTGCGGCCGTCGCCCGGTGCCTGGCCGGCAATGCGCATCATCGCCGACGGCATGCCGTCGATGGTGAGTGTGATCGTGCGCTGTTCGGGGATCATGTTCAAGAGCTTGACCATGTAGCCGTTGCGCACCGATCCATCCGATTCGAGCACGAATTGCGGGTTGCGATCGTGCAGCACGTTGAGCTCCAGCCGATCGCGCGCCAGGAGCGCATAGAGCAGGCCGATACCAACCAGCGTCCAGACGCCGAGATACACAAGCACGCGCGGCCGGAAGACGATCTTCCAGTTGAAATGCCTGACCTTGTCGACGAAGGTGCCGTCGGCGTCACGCACCCGGCCCGGGTCGATCGCCGTCGTGCCGCCGTCGGTGGCAAGCGCCATGTTGGAGGCATAATCGCTCAGCGTCGCATAGGCGATCAGCCCGCGCTCGCGCCCAAGCTTGTCCATGACGTTATCGCAGGCGTCGATGCAGAGCGCGCAGGTGATGCATTCGAGCTGCTGGCCGTCGCGGATGTCGATGCCCATCGGACAGACGACGACGCAGGCATTGCAATCGACGCAGTCGCCGACGCTCTCGCCCGCGGCTGCCGCCTTCTTCTGGTGGCGCGAGCGCGGTTCGCCACGCCAGTCGTTATAGGTGACGACCAGCGAGTTTTCGTCGAGCATCGCCGCCTGGATGCGCGGCCACGGGCACATATAGGTGCAGACCTGCTCCCGCATCAGCCCGCCGAACACATAGGTCGTGGCGGTGAGAATCGCGACGGTCATATAGGCGATCGTCGGCGCCTCGAGCGAGACGAAGCTCTTCAGCAAGGCCGGCGCGTCGGCAAAATAGAAGATCCAGGCGCCGCCGGTGGCAATGCCGATCAGAATCCAGATCGAATGTTTCGTCACCCGCTTGACGATCTTGGCCGCTGTCCATGGTCCGGCATCGAGCTTCATGCGCGCGTTGCGGTCGCCTTCAATGTAGCGCTCGACGACAAGGAACAGGTCGACCCAGACGGTCTGAGGACAGGTGTAGCCGCACCAGGCGCGCCCGACGGCTGACGTGACCAGGAAGAGGCCGAAACCCGCCATCACGAGAAGCCCGGCCACGAAGAAGAATTCCTGCGGCCAGATCTCGATGAAGAAGAAATAGAAGCGACGGGCGGCGATATCGACAAGCACCGCCTGGTCGGGCGCATGCTCGCCGCGGTCCCAGCGGATCCACGGCGTCAGATAGTAGATGCCGAGCGTGACCAGCATCACCAGCCACTTGAACTGGCGGAATCGTCCCTCGGCGCGCTTCGGGAAGATCTTCTTGCGCTTTTCGTAAAGCGGCTTGCGCACATGCGCCGCGTTGACCGCCTCGGCCTCGTGGCGTTCGACGATGGGGGCGTTTGTGGCGGATTGAGGCTGCATCTGTGGGATATCCCCGAATATATCGCGTATTGAACGCTGTTTTGCCCGATCTGGCGGCCGGAAACGTTGATCTGTGTCAAGTTTGCGGGCTAAAGCGGCCGCATGCGTCGAAACGTCCGGGCTTCATGCCGCGCGACTTGATGGCAATTGCCACACCACGACATCCCGCCAAACCTACGAGGACCGCATGGACACGATCATCGGCTTTTTGAACACGATCTTCTGGGGCTATGTGCTCATTTATGGCCTGCTCGCCGTCGGCATCTTCTTCACCATCCGGCTTGGCTTTCCTCAGATCGTGCATTTCGGCGAGATGTTTCGTGTGTTGAGCAGCGGCGGGTCGAAGGATGCGGCGGGCATCAGTCCGTTCCAGGCGCTGACCGTGAGCCTTGCCTCGCGCGTCGGCACCGGCAATCTCGCCGGCGTTGCCGTTGCGCTCTATCTCGGCGGACCGGGCGCCACCTTCTGGATGTGGATGGTCGCGCTCGTCGGCATGGCGACGGCCTATGCGGAAAGCGCGCTGGCCCAGCTCTACAAGGTCAAGAACGAAAACGGCCAGTATCGCGGCGGTCCGGCCTTCTACATCGCCCGTGGCCTCAATGCGCCGTGGGCGGCAACGATCTTCTCCGTCTGCCTCATCCTTTCCTTCGGTCTCGTCTTCAATGCGGTTCAGGCCAATTCGATCGCCGATGCCGTACAGGGCGCCTTCGGCATTCCGAAGATCGTGGTCGGCATCGCCGTTGCAGCGCTCTCGGGCATCGTCATCTTCGGCGGTATCCGCCAGATTGCGCGCGTTGCCGAAATCGTCGTGCCGTTCATGGCCGTCGCCTATCTGCTGATGGCGATCTATGTGCTGATCGCCAACGCCTCGCTGGTGCCAACGGTGCTCTGGACCATCATTTCCAGCGCCTTCGGCCTGCAGGAAGCGGCAGGCGGCATCACCGGCGGGGTCGCTGCCGCCATGCTCAACGGCGTCAAGCGCGGCCTGTTCTCCAACGAAGCCGGCATGGGCTCCGCCCCGAATATCGCAGCCGTCGCCACCCCGGTTCCGCATCACCCGGCCTCGCAAGGGTTCGTACAATCGCTCGGCGTCTTCATCGACACGATCCTGATCTGCACCGCGACATCGGTGATGATCCTCTTGTCCGGCACGCTGGAGCCCGGCTCCGGCATCACCGGCACGCAACTGACCCAGGCCGCCATGAACGTCCATATCGGCTGGGCGGGCAGCTATTTCATCGCCATTGCGATCTTCTTCTTCGCCTTCACCTCGATCATCGGCAACTATTCCTACGCGGAGAACGCGCTGACCTATCTCGGCGGCGCCAACCGTCTCGGCATCACCCTCATGCGATGCGCCGTTCTCGCCATGGTCGTCTGGGGCGCCTATGAGAGCATCGCCACCGTGTTCGACGCCGCCGACGCCTCGATGGGCCTGATGGCGACGATCAACCTGATTGCCATCCTGCTCCTGTCGGGTACCATTGCCAAGCTGACGAAGGACTATTTCGCCCAGCGCAAGCAGGGTGTCGAGCCGGTCTTCCACGCCGCCGACTACCCGGAACTGCAAGGGCAGATCGACGGCAAGATCTGGTCGCGCGATTAGGGCGGCAAGAGACAGGTAACCGGAAGCGGGAGACCTCGGAGGGCAAGGCATGCATGGTACCTTGCGGCCACTGACGCTTGCCAAGCGCTGCGGCATCTACCGCGAGCGCTCGGCGCCTGCCTCGCTTGCGGGCCATGTGGAGTGCCTTTGGAGCCATACCATGCCCGAGGGCCCGCCCTCGCCCATGGCTGTCGTTCCCGATGGCTGCGTCGATATCATCTGGTCGAGCCGGGGTCTGGCTGTTGCCGGCCCAGACAGGGTCGCGGCCTTTCCGGTCATCGGCCCCGGCGAGACCGTGGTCGGCCTGCGCTTTCGGGCCGGTATTGCCGCCTCCTGGCTGCGCACGCCGCTTTGCGAGCTGACCGGTACGGTCGTGCCGCTCGATGCCTTCTGGGGTGCCGCCGCCGATGAACTCCATGCGCGGATGACTGAGGCCGGTAGCGCAGCAGCGCGTGCCGCGATGCTTGCTCACGCGGTTGAGAAAAGGCTGGCGGCGGTAGCAGCCCCGCCTGCCGACATCGCCGCTTGCCTGGCTGAGTTGCGCCAGAGGCAACCGATGTCTGACAACCCGATCCGGCTGCTGGCGCAGACGACAGGAACCAGCGAGCGCACGCTGCGCCGCCGCTGCCACGAACATTTCGGCTATGGCGCCAAGACGCTCGACCGCATCCTCCGCCTGCAGCGTTTTCTCGCCACCTGCCGAAGCGACGTTGAGGCGAGCCTGAGCGCGCTTGCGCTTGATACCGGCTACGCCGACCAAGCCCACCTGACGCGCGAGACCAGGGAGCTGACCTCGCTCTCGCCGCGCGAAATCCGGCGCCAGCTCGCGAACTGACTGGCCGTTTCATTCAAGACGGCGACGCCCTGTGGTGCTACCCCTTGATTGCAACGGCAATGGCAAGGCGACGAAACGCATGACGACACTGGCAGCGAAAATCATCCACATCTCGATCGAGCGCGACTGGCACGAGGTCTATGTTTTCATGGCCAAGCCTGAAAACATGCCGCTCTGGGCATCGGGCCTTTCGTCCGGCCTGACGCGCGACGGGGAAGAATGGGTCGCTCCGGGACCGCTCGGCAACGCGCGCGTGCGTTTTGCCCCCGACAATGCCTTCGGCGTCGTCGATCATCTGGTGACGCTGGAAAACGGCGTGAAGGTGCACAACGCCCTGCGCGTCGTGTCGAACGACGATGGCGCCGAGGTGATGTTCACGCTGCTGCGGCAGGCCGACATGAGCGACGAGCAATTCGCCGGCGATGCCGAATGGGTGGCGAAGGATCTCGCCGCCCTTAAGTCAATCTTGGAATCAGAAAGCGACAGGACACATCATGGGTAACAAGGGCAACGATCGCCGCATCGACTATGTCGAGTTCAACGTCTCCGACATCGCCGCCAGTAAGGCGTTCTATGGCGGCGCCTTCGGCTGGACCTTCACGGATTACGGCCCCGAATATTGCGAGTTCCAGGACGGAAGATTGACCGGCGGCTTCACCACGACAGGGCCAGTCCGGGCCGGAGGGCCGCTGATCATCATCTATGCCGACAATCTGGAAGAGAGCTTGACGAAGGTCGAGGCGGCCGGCGGAAAAATCCTGCAACCGATCTTCCCCTTCCCCCGCGGCCGGCGCTTCCACTTCGCCGATCCTGACGGCTACGAGCTGGCGGTTTGGTCGGCGCAATAACCATCCCTCGCGCCGGTTTCCGCCACCTGTGGACAACCGGCGTCTGCGCCTGCAGATTTTACCCAGACTTAATCTTTGCATCCCAAGATTGCGCGCGAAAACAAGAAGCGGCAAAGGGCGCTGGGCAATGTCAGACGATCACGAGTTTCTGCGGAATTCCGTCATCATCGGCGCCCACCCCGACGACGAACTGCTGTGGTTCACCTCGATCCTGAAAAAGGTCGACGAGGTCATCATCCTTTATCGCGATATCTGGTCGGAGCCGCAGATGGGCGACGCCCGCGTTGCCGCCATCAAGGCCTATCCCCGCGGCAACGTCCGGTTCCTCGAGATGGAGGAGACCGGCTCCTTCGACTGCGCCGATTGGACGAGCCCGAAGCCTGGCCCCTACGGCATGGAGTTCGGAACCGAAGGCACGCGTCGCGAGGCCAAGCGCGTGGTGAAGAAATCGCTGTCGCAACTGATGCCCGGCAGCTTCCGCCACTCGACGCGGCCGATCGCCCAGGCCTACCGTGAAAACTACGAAACGCTCTATCGCACGCTGCAGCCGCGGTTGAAGCCCGACATGAACGTCTTCACCCACAATCCCTGGGGCGAGTACGGTCACGAGGATCATGTGCAGGTGTTTCGCGTGCTCGACCGGCTTCGCGACGAAATCGGCTTCAAGCTCTGGATGTCGAACTATTGCACCGAACGCTCGATGCCGCTGGCGATGCAGTATTTTAGCCGCAAGCCGGTCAACTACATCAGGCTGCCGGCCGATAAGGCCTTCGCCGAGGAGGTTGCCGCCGTCTATCGCGACAAGGGCTGCTGGACCTGGCGCAATGACTGGATCTGGTTCGACGACGAATGTTTCATGGAAGCCCCACGCAGCAAACCCGAGGGCGGCGGCTTTCACCTGTTGCCGATGAACCTGTTCAATTTCGGCACCGTCGTGCGCCGACCGGTCAACGCGCCGCTGCTTTTGGGCGCCGCCCTTTCAAGCGTCATGGTCGGCGCCACCATCGCCGCTGCGCTGGAATGAAGATAGGCCGCGTCTTTCGACGCGGCCATTTTCTTAACTTGACGATTGGTACCGCCCCTCATCCGCCTGCCAGCACCTTCTCCCCGCCAGCGGGGCGAAGGTAGCAAGCCGGGCCGGCACCGCACCCATCAACGCCGATGTTCGGCGAAAGCGTCGCTCCCAACGGCTCTCTCCCCGCTGGCGGGGAGAGATGTCCGGCAGGACAGTGAGGGGCAAACCTTAGCTCGGGGCGCGAGCGTTCCCCTACTCGCCGCCGCCGAGCGAATGCACGAACACGGCAAGCTGCTTGACTGTGGTGTCGCCGAGGCGTGGCAGCCAGGCCGGCATGACGCCGTGCTTGGGCGCCTTCATCTGCGCGACGATTGCCTGCTCGCTTGAGCCATTGAGCCAGAGCGCATCGGCAAGATCCGGCGCGCCGAACTCGCGATTGCCCTTGGCGTCGGCGCCGTGGCACGAGGCGCAATTGGCCTCGAACAGCGCCTTGCCCGGTTCGACCAGCGCCGCATCCGAAGGCGTGCCGGTGAGGCTGACGACATAGGCGGCGGTCTGCTTGATCTCTTCCGGCTTGAGGATCTCGGCAAAGGACGGCATTTCGGAGACGCGCGTCTCGTCGTCGCCGGTATAGCGGATGCCGTGCGCCACCGTCTGGTAGATCTCCTCAGGTTTGCCGCCCCACAGCCAGTCGTCGTCGTTGAGGTTGGGGAAGCCGGCCGAACCGGCGGCACCCGAACCGTGGCACTGGGCGCAGTTGACCTTGAAGGCCGAGGCGCCGGCCGCAACTGCGAACTGGTGAAGCTGCGGATCGGCGATGATCTGGTCGAGTGAGCTCGCGGCGATCTTTTCCAGATTGCCGGCCTGCGCCGCCTTGGCATCGGCAAGCTCGACGCTGAGTTCCGCACGGCTGGAGTAGCCGAGCACGCCCTTGGTCGCATCGGTTAGCAGCGGCACGGCCGGATAGACGATCATGTAACCGATCGCCCAGACGATGGTGGCGTAGAAGGTATAGACCCACCAGCGCGGCATCGGGTTGTTGAGCTCGCGGATCCCGTCCCATTCGTGGCCGGTTGTCTCGACGCCGCTGATCTCGTCGACATGTTTGTCCGACATGGATCAATCCTCCTTACGAGCGGAATGAGGAAAAGTGTTTTGCGGTTTTCCGCCCGCATTCCGCTCTGATTTCTGAGTCTCGATCACATCGTGATCGAAGGGGATGGCTGCGGCCCGATCGGCGGCCTTCTTGGCGCCGGGCCTAAAGATGAAGGCGACGACGCCGAGGAAGAAGAGCGTCATGGCAAGCAGCGCCCAGCTGTCGGCGAACTGGCGCATGGCCGTGTAGGTTTCCATGTCCGTGCCCTCCCTTAGCGATAGCCCGTGGTGTCGTCGTAGGTGGAGAAGTCGACCAGCGTGCCGAGCATCTGGAGATAGGCGACGAGCGCGTCCATCTCCGTCAGCTTCTGCGGATCGCCGTCGAAATCGCCGAGCTTGGCCTTGGGATAGCGCGCCTCGACACCCGACGTGTCCGCATTCGGGTCGGCCTGCGCCTTGATGTCGGCGGCGGCGTTCTCGATCATCTCGTCCGAATAGGGCACGCCGACGGCCCTGTTGGCCTTCAGCTGTCCGGCGACGTTCCTCACGTCGAGCGGCGTCGACTTCAGGAACGCATAGCTCGGCATCACCGATTCCGGCACCACCGAGCGCGGCTCGGTCATATGCTGCACGTGCCACTCGTTCGAATAGCGGTCGCCGACGCGGGCGAGATCCGGCCCGGTGCGCTTCGATCCCCACTGGAACGGATGGTCGTACATGGATTCTGCCGCCAGCGAGTAGTGCCCGTAGCGCTCCACCTCGTCGCGGAACGGCCGGATCATCTGGCTGTGACAGACGTAGCAGCCTTCGCGAACGTAGATGTCGCGGCCCGCGAGTTCCAGCGGCGAATAGGGCCGCATGCCTTCGACCTTCTCGATGGTGTTTTCGAGATAGAACAGCGGCGCGATTTCAACGATGCCGCCGATCGAGACGACGAGAAGCGAGCCGACGAGCAGCAGCGTTGCGTTGCGTTCCAGGGTGGCGTGTTTGTCGAGAATGGACATGGGTACTGCCCTCCTATTCCGCAGCCTTGAGCACGGGCGTCGAACCGAAGATCGGGGCTTCGTCACGCACGCGGCCGAGGATGGTCATTGTTACGTTGAAGGCCATGAGCAGAGCGCCGGCGAGGAACAGGGCACCGCCCAGCGCACGCAGCACGTAGTAGGGCAGCATGGCCGCGACCGATTCCGCGAAGGAATAGACGAGGAAACCCTGGTCGTCGTATTCGCGCCACATCAGGCCCTGCTGGATACCGGCAACCCACATGACAGCGGCGTAGACGACGATGCCGAGCGTGGCGAGCCAGAAGTGCCAGTTGACCATGCGCACGCTATAGAGCCGCTCGCGGTTCCACAGCTTCGGCGTGAGGTAGTAGATGGCGCCGAAGGTGATCAGTCCGTTCCAGCCGAGCGCACCCGAATGCACGTGGCCGATCGTCCAGTCGGTATAGTGACTGAGCGAGTTGACCGTCTTGATCGACATCATCGGACCCTCGAAGGTCGCCATGCCGTAGAAGGCGACGGCCATGACCATCATGCGGATGATCGGGTCGGTGCGGATCTTGTCCCAGGCGCCCGAGAGCGTCATCAGGCCGTTGATCATGCCGCCCCAGGACGGCATCCACAGCATGATGGAGAAGACCATGCCGAGCGTCTGCGCCCAGTCCGGCAGAGCCGTATAGTGCAGGTGGTGCGGACCGGCCCAGATGTACATGAAGATCAGCGACCAGAAGTGAATGATCGACAGGCGGTAGGAATAGACGGGGCGGTTGGCCTGTTTCGGAATGAAGTAATACATCATGCCGAGGAAGCCGGCCGTCAGGAAGAAGCCGACGGCGTTGTGGCCGTACCACCATTGCGTCAGCGCGTCCTGCACGCCGGCAAAGGCCGAATAGCTCTTGGAGCCCAGGAACGACACCGGAACCGCCAGGTTGTTGACGATGTGCAGCATCGCGATGGTGACGATGAAGGCGAGATAGAACCAGTTCGCCACATAGATATGCGGCTCCTTGCGCACCAGCAGCGTGCCGAGGAACACGGCGAGATAGGCGACCCAGACGATCGTCAGCCACAGGTCGACATACCATTCCGGCTCCGCATATTCCTTCGACTGGGTGATCCCCAGCAGATAGCCGGTGGCGGCCAGGACGATGAAGAGCTGGTAGCCCCAGAACACGAACCAGGCGAGATTGCCGCCGAACAGGCGCGCACGGCTGGTGCGCTGGACGATGTAGAACGAGGTCGCGATCAGCGCGTTGCCGCCGAAGGCGAAGATCACCGCCGAGGTGTGCAGCGGCCGCATGCGACCGAAGTTGAACCACGGCTCGATGTTGAGATCCGGAAAGCCCAGTTGGAGCGCAACCACGACGCCCACGAGGAAGCCGACGACACCCCAGAAGACGGTGGCGATGACGCCATACTTCACGACTTCGTCGAAATATTCCGACTGCGGTGCGGCCGCCTTGCCTGCTGACGCCGTGCTGAAGTCGAGGCGCCGCATCATAACGATCGTGCCGCCGAGCAGCACGAAGAACAGCACCCACATATGGGCTTCGAACTGCCGGTCCTGTGCGAATCCGGCGCCTAGAAGCGCCAGGAAAGCACCGACCCCGAGCAGGATCGTCTCGAAAGTGTATTTCATGGTTGGGTCCCCAACTTTATCCAGATGCAGACGCGTGCACACGCCTAAAGGCGGCATGCCCAGCGCAGCTTGCCGGAAAGTGTCAGAATCGGGGCACCCTCACCTTGATTCAGATCAAGGCCGGGGGCCTCCACTTGCTTCACCCTCAGGAAACAATGAGGGAGCGCCATAGGAGCTGGCGTCAGAACAGCATGAAGAGAACGAATGATAGTGGAATGATCCGGGTGTGGACGGGTTTGCGAGCGCGCCCTGCCCCGATGGGCGAACCGCGGGCCTGGCTGGCACGTGCGCATCAGGAACAGCTTGCGCTCTGCAACAGCCTGGAGGAAATCGCCGACAGCCTGCCGGCTGAAATCGACCGGCAGAAATGCGCCTATGCCGCCAAGATGCTGGAGCCGCTCATACGCGAACTGCATTCGGGCGAAGAGAGCGCGGTGTTTCGCTGGGTCGAGCAGAATTTCGGCGACGACCCGTCGATCGCGGCAACGCTCGCGCGGCTCAAATACGAACATTGCGAAGATGAGTGCTTTGCCGAAGAGCTCACGGAGATGCTGGTGAAGCTCGGCGCTGCCGACGAGAGCGTCAATGCGGAGACAGCCGGCTACATGCTGCGCGGCTTCTTCACCAATCTGCGAAGGCACATCGGCTTCGAGCAGGAATGTCTTCGCACGCTGCTTCCAGTCGACCCGGACATCAATTGAACGAACGGCGGCTCGAAAGGGCCGCCGTTTCTGTATCCGGCTCAACTGCATGTTTTCTTAAATCCTATTCGATTTAAGGAAACATGCAGCAATTCAAAGTGCTACAGCGACCTTTGTGCGTCCAATAAGACGCGCGGCGCTCTAGGCGACAGGGATCAGGCGGCGATGGCGCGGCGTCGGTCCGCATGCTCCTGGATCACCAGGATCGCACCGATGAGCTTGCCGTTGCTCGACATGCACGGCGTCAGCCGGCAGCGCACCACGACGGTTCGCGCGTCGACGGTCTTGGCGAAGGTATAGTCGACCACCTCGCCCGCAAAACAGCGATCGAGATAGCTCTTCACGCGCAGCTCGAAGCGCTGGATGCCAATGAATTCGACGATATGCCGACCGATGAGATCCATCGGGCGGCTTTCGAGATGGTTCGCGTTGAGCGGATTGGTATAGAGATACCGATAATCCGGCGTGATCACGGCGATGCGGTCAGGGAAGCTGTCGAGAATCGCCTCGTTGAGAAGCCCCTCGTCCGCCCGCCCCTTGTGTGGTGCAGCCGGCGTGCGCTCCAGTCGCAAGTCGGCAGCGTTGACCGCGCCCGTGGCTGCGAAATAGCGATTGATCAGCGACTGCAAAAGCTGCGAATGGCGCAGCACGCAGGAAATATCGTCGGCCTCGACGCGCAGAATATCGATCAGAAACTGGAACTGAAGGCGGGCATCTTCGACGCTCACGGCCTTCTCATCATAGACCGACTTCAAGATGGGATCGAGCTCGCGATCCAGAAGTCCGATCAGATGTTCGTCTGCTGTACGTACTGCATACTGCAGTTGTGAATACTTGAACCAGAACAGCTCAATCAGTGCGTTCAATTCGAAACCCCAATCCCCCACGGCCGAGGCCGCGCCGATGCACTTATATGACAGGCTTTGATGATGTAGATGCTGATCTACAGCGCCGCGCGTCTTATTAGACGCGCAAAGGTCGCTGTAGCACTTCGAATTACTGCATGTTTTTATTCCTAAATCGAATAGGATTTAAGGAAACATGCAGGCGTTGACGTTTCCCCCACATCCTCAGCGAAAACCACAAAGACTTGGCCACCCAAAGCGCTTGCAGTCTGCCCCTCGCAATACAACGGTGAGTTTACACTCATTACCGCCCCGTTCAACATCAGAAAGGGAAGCTTGCGGTTTCGAAACGACTTCAACGGCGCAAAGACGGCGATTTTCTCCAGCAAATGCCTTAGGCATAGACAAAAAGGGCGTTAATGCCTGCGGCGGCAACGCCTTTTGCGGTTCGAAGAGAATCAGTCTTACAGGTAGCGCTTGATGTGCCAGCGGTCGTGGTACCACAACCATTGCCCGGGATACTCCCTCACCCAGCTCTCCACCTTGTCGTTGAGAACCTGTGCCGTGGCGTTGACGTCGACAGCGCCATCGGGCTTGCGCGGAATGTCGATCGCCGGCTCCAGCTCCAGCCGAAAACGGTTGCCGGGCAGCCGGATGCAGCGGGCGGGATAGACCTCGCAATTGAACTGCCGCACGAGCTTGGCGAGCAGCGGGTTGGTCTGCACGTCCTGGCCGAAGAATTTGGTCTTCAGGCCCTTGCGGAATTTCTGGTCGACCAGAACGCCGACGCCGTTGCCGCGCTCTAGCTGGCGGGCGAGTGCGAAGGACGAACCCGCATGCGACGGCACGAGATTGCCCATGCGCTCCTTGCGGAACTCGAAGACCTTCTCGGCGACGTAAGGGTTGTTCGGCGGACGGAAGAGCACCGTCACCTCCAGCCCGAAGGCGGAGCCAGCGACCGGCAGCATCTCGAAATTGCCGCTGTGGGCGGTAAAGACGATAAAGGGTCGCGGGTTGTCGCGCAGCTCGAGAAAGAGCGGAACGCCGGAGACTTCGACGCGGCCGGGCTTGGTCGCCTCGGGATCGAAATCGAACAGCCGGTCGAGGAAGACATATTCCGCCGCCATGCGGCCCATATTGCCCCAGCTCTCCATGGCGATCGCTTCGATCTCGGCCTCCCGCTTCTCGGGAAAGGCGTTGCGCAGATTGGTCAGCGTCAGCTTGTGCCGGCTGGTCTTCGGGCCGATGAAGCGTGCGGCGCGATCCATGAAGCGGATCGCGCCGTCAGCCGGAAACAGCTTCAGGATCGTCAGAAGCAGAAAGACGAGTTGCGCAATCAGCCACTGCCGGAAATGATCCGCCGTCAGAACCAGCCGTGTGATCAGCATGCGCACGTGGATCAATCCATCTTCAGGATGATCTTGCCGAAGATCTGGCGCGATTCCATCCGCTCCAGTGCCCGGTCGATCTCGTCGAAACCGACCTGCGTATCGATGACCGGATGCACCAGGCCGCGCGCCATCTTCTGCATGGCGTTGGCCATGTTTTCCATGCGGCAGCCGAAGGAGCCGAGCAGCTTCAGCTGCTGCTGGAACAGCATCATCAGGTTCATGTCGGTCGACACACCGGAGGTCGAGCCGCAGGTGACCAGGCGGCCTCCCCGCTTCATGCAGAGCATTGAGCCGGCCCAGGTGTCCTTGCCGACGTGTTCGAACACGACGTCGACGCCCTTCTTCTTGGTGAGCTTGCGCACGACACCTTCGAAGCGGTCGGTGCGGTAGTTGATGACGTGATCGGCGCCGAGCGCCTTGGCCTTCTCGATCTTGTCGTCGGATCCGACGGTAGTGATAACCGTGCAGCCGATCTTCTTGGCAAGCTGGATTGCCGCCGAGCCGATGCCGGAGCCGCCGGCATGGACGAGAATGGTTTCGCCTGGCTCAAGCTTGGCGTTGTCGAACAGCATGTGCTCGACCGTGCCGAAGGTGACCGGTGCAAGCGCTGCGGCCACGGCATCGATGCCCGGAGGTGCCGGCACCAGCAGGCGTGCGGGAAGATTGATCTTCTCCTGCGCGAAGCCGTCGAGGTGGAAGCCATGCACGCCGCCCACATGTTCGCAGAGATTGTCGCGACCTTCGCGGCACGGGCGGCAGAGGCCGCAGGTGCGCGCGCCATAGATCGAAACGAGCTGCCCCGGAAGCACGCTTGAAACGCCCGGGCCGATGCTTTCGACCACACCGGCCGCCTCGGCGCCGATGACGAGCGGCATCTTGCGCTTGGCAAAGGCCATGCCGCGCCAGCCCCACACGTCGATGTGGTTGAGTGCGACGGCCTTGACCCGGAGCGTCACTTCGCCCGGGCCTGGCGCTTCCGGCTCGGGAACGTCGGTGATTTCGAGCTTGCGGTCATCGAGCAGTTGCAGGGCGCGCATGATCTTTCCTCTGCCTTGAGCGGCATCATTTCGTCTGAAGTTTCTGCGGCGTGCTTCCTTAGATCGGATCCGGTTCAAGGAAGCGTGCAGCAGGCTTAAAGCGTTACAGCGTCGCTTGCGCGTCATGTTCGACGCGCGGCGCTGTGACCGCCGACTTAGGCCGGCTCGGCGGTCATGACAAGGCTGGCGTTCTGTCCGCCGAAGCCGAAGGAGTTCGACAGCACGGCAGAGACCTGCTGGCTGCGCTTCACGTTCGGCACGACGTCGAGCACGATGGCCGGGTCGGGATTCTGGTAGTTGATCGTCGGCGGCAAGGTGCCGGTCAGCATCGTCTGGATCGAGAACACTGCCTCGACTGCGCCTGCAGCCGTCAGCGTGTGGCCGATCATCGACTTGTTCGACGAAACCGGGATCGACGGCAGATGTTCGCCGAAGACGGCCGACATCGACAGATATTCCATCTTGTCGTTTTCCGGCGTCGAAGTGCCATGGGCGTTGATGTAGCCGATGCCACCTTCGTCGATGCCGGCGTCGGCAAGGGCCGCGCGGATCGTCGCGATCGCCGGGCCGCCATCGGGCGACGAGCGCGTGCGGTGGAAGAGATCGGCCTTCTCGCCGCACCCCTTCAGGATGCCGTAGACACGGGCGCCACGAGCGACCGCTGCTTCCAGCGATTCCAGCACCAGGGTTGCCGCGCCTTCGGCGATGACGAAGCCGTCACGGTCCTTGGTGAAGGGCTTGGAGGCCTTTTCCGGCGGGTCGTTCTGGGTCGACAGCGCCGAGAGCAGCGCAAAGCGGATCAGCGCCTCGGCACTGACCGAACCGTCGGTCGCGACTGTCAGCGCGCGATCGGTGCGGCCCTGGCGAATGGCCTCGACGCCGAGCTGGATTGCAGTTGCGCCCGAGGCGCAGGCCGTCGACAGCGTCACCGGCAGGCCGCGGGTGCCGAAGCGATCGGCCAGGCGTTCGGAGATCGCGCCGAAAAGCACGGCCTCGTGAAACACCGGATCGGCCTTCTCGCGCATCGCGGCAAGGAAGCGATTGTAGGCGTCGCCCGGCTGGGTCGACGGTGGCGAGCGGTCGGCCAGTTCAAAGCGCGCGCTCCATTCCGGCTCGATCGGCGGAGCGGCGAGAAACAGCGGGCCGTTGAAATCGCCGGAAAGACCGGCCTGCGCCAACGCCTCAAGCGTCGTTTCGCGCGCCATGGCGTAGGAGCGCTCGACCGAATTGGCCGCCGGGACCTCGATGAAATCGACCATGCCCGAAATGCGCGTGTTCAGGCCTTCCGTCGGGAAACGGGTGATCTTGCGGATGCCGGAGACGCCGCCGGTCAGCGCCGCCCAGTTGTCTTCGAGACCCTGGCCGAGCGAGGTGATGACGCCCATGCCGGTGACGGCGACGATCGGACGACCGAGATGATCCTTGTAAGCGTTGCTCATCAATCGTTCCTCTTATTCGGCCGAAAGGACCGCGACGCCTTCGCCGCGTGAATGACCAATGGTCGTCACGACCGCCGTTCTGGCGCCCGCCGTCATCGGTTTTTCGAAGCTTGCGTCGAAAGCCGGAACCTTGGCGCCGTGGCCGAGCGCCAGTGCGGCAAGCGCGAGGCCCGCCGGAAACTGCGCTTCGATGCTGTGGCCGACAAGCCCGCCATAGGCGCGCACCGGCGCGCCGGCGAGCTTTGCTTCCAGAAAGGTCTTTTCGTGGGCAACGAGATCATGCAGGCCCGAGGTGCCGGAGAAGACCACTGTCTGCGCCGGATCGAGCGTTTCGGCCGGTTTTGCCAGATCGGCAAGGCGCGCCTCCAGCTTGCCGTCGCTGCGGCTGCCACGGTCGCTGCCGATCGCGTCGATCGTGGCATAGATGCGGGCGCCTCGGGCTTCGGCATATTCGCGCGATTCCAGCATCAGGAAGGCGCCGACGGAACCGAGGATCATTCCGCCGCCATCCTGGCGCTTGCGCGACCAGATCGGCTGCCAGTCGCCGACCGTCTGCGCCTGGATGGCCTCCGTCATCAGCATGATGTCGAGACGTTCGGCCGAAAATGCGCCGCCCGCCAGCGTATGTGTCGACTGTCCCGCCTTGATGCGGAAGAACGCCGTTTCGATCGCCGAAATGCCGGCCGCCTCTTCGCCCATGAAGGTGCGCGACGATCCCGTCACCTTGTGCACGATCGAGATGTTACCGGCGAGAAGGTTGGAGAGCTGGGCGAGGAACAGCGTCGGGCGCAGTTCGGTCGTCAGCTTCTCGTTCAGCAGCTGCTCGCGGTCGTTGCGCTTCAGCGCCTCGTCGACGATCAGCGAATCGACATTGATGTCGCGCTCGCCGCCGCCGGCGGCCACGATCATGTCCATGCTGCCGCAGGCGTCGAGATTGTCCTTGAGGCCGGCGTCGTCGAGCGCCAGGCCTGCTGCAAACACGCCGAGGCGCTGCCAGTTTTCCATCTGGCGCTGGTCGCCACGCTTGGCGATCTGCTGCGACCAGTCGATCTGCGGCAGCGGATGCACCGGATAGGGCTTGAACTTTTCGGCCTCGACGCGTGGCTCCGGCGCCTCGGCCGCGTTCAGAAACGCCACATGCGGCTCGACGCCGACACCCTGGCTTGTGACGATACCGACGCCGGTGATCACCACGTCGTTTGCGGATTTGCTCATCTTCACTTCTCCGAAGCGGCATCCGCCGCAAGTGCCGTCATCAGGCCCACCTCGTCGGCGCGCCTGCGCACGATATCGCCGAGCGGCACCTGATCGAACGGCATCGTTCTGAGTTTCAATTGTGCGTCACAGACCTTCTTGCCCGCAGACGTGATCTTCGCCTTGGTGACGGCGAAACCGGAGCCATCGTGCTCGAGGAAGGCTTCGATATCGAGTTCTGCCGACGGCTCGACGAAGGCCCGCATCTTGGCGCCATCGACCGACATCAGAAACGGCATTGCCGCGAAATTGGTCGCGGCCAGCACCAGAAATCCCGAAGCCTGCGCCATCGTCTCGATCAGAAGCACACCCGGCACCAGCGGATAGCCTGGAAAGTGGCCCTCGAATACCGGGCTCTTTTCGGGAACGACGGATCGCGCCGTCAGCCGGCCAGCCGACAGATCGACCGTTTCGACACGATCGATCATCTGGAAGTATTCAAGGAGCATGGAGGCTCACCCCGTTTGGTTTCGGGCTCAAGTAAAAACGCCAATGCCGCCTGTCAAGCGCGAGGCGCGACCGGCGGCATTGGAAATCGAGTGGAAAGGCTTGAACCTTGGCCCGATCAGGCCTTGGCAGCCCGCAGCTCGTCGATCTTGGCGCAGAGGTTCTTGAGCACGAAGTATTCTTCGGTCGAAACCTTGCCTTCGTTGACTTCCTGCGTCCACTGTTCCAGCGGAATCTTGATACCGAAATCCTTGTCGATCGCAAAGACGATGTCCAGGAAGTCCAGGCTGTCGATGCCGAGATCGTCGATCGTGTGGCTTTCCGGCGTAATCGTCTCGCGATCTATCTCGCTCGTTTCAGCGATGATGTCGGCAACCTTGTCGAATGTAGCAGTCACGCGCATACCTCTTTATTATTTTATTCCGAGTCTCGGCGATCCTATAGGTAAATGCGCCGCAAAAGCCAATGGCCTTGATGGCAACCTCTGCGATTTGAAATGCGGTGTTGCTAAACGGCGACCGAATGGCGCCCCCGTCCTGACTGAAGATGAGTGTCGAAAATGGCCGCCACCGACCGGGCAAACGGCCGGCCGCGTTCGGTAAGGCTGAAGACGCCGTCCTCGATCGTCGTCAGCCCGTCCACATCCCTTGCGCGCCAGAGCTTTGCCTCCTCGACGACCGCTCCGGCGAGTTCAGGAAACTCCGCCTTGATTCGCGAGAACGAGAAGGCGAAATCGCACATGATGGATGCGATCACCCGCGCCCGCAGGCGATCATCAGGCGTCAGCATGTAGCCGCGCATCGCGGCCAGGCCTGCGTTCTCCACCTGGCGCAGATATTCGCCGGTTGCCGGCATATTCTGCACATAACCTTGACGGAACTGGCCGATCGCCGAGGCGCCAAGACCGATCAGGGTTTCGGCGCTGTCACATGTATAGCCCTGGAAATTCCGGCGCAGGCGCCCTTCCCGGTTGGCAACGGCCAGACTGTCGCCGGGCCTGGCGAAATGGTCGATGCCGATCGCCTCGTAGCCGGCGGCAACAAGCATGTCGGCCGCCCGGCTCATCTGGGCAAAACGTTCGACGATACCTGGCAGGCTCTCGTCTGATATCATCGACTGGTGCTTCTTCATCCACGGCACATGGGCATAGCCGAAGAGCGCGACGCGATCCGGCGCCAGCGACACGACGGCGTCGATCGTTGCCTCCAGCGACGACAGGCTCTGGTAGGGCAAGCCGTAAAGCACGTCGCAATTGACCGAACCCACGCCGCGGGCTCGCGAAGCCTCGATCGCATCACGCGTCTGCTCATAGGTCTGGATGCGGTTGATCGCCTTCTGTACCACGGGGTCGAAATCCTGGACGCCGAAGCTCGCCCGCGTCATGCCGATCGCTGCCAGCGCGTCGTGGCGCGCCGCGTCGAGGTCGTTCGGGTCCATCTCGATGCTGATTTCGCAATCGCTGGAAAATTCGAAGTGACTGCTGAAGGCGCGCTTGAGCGCGATCAGATCGTCCGGCCTGACCAGTGTCGGCGATCCGCCGCCCAGATGCAGCGCCGTGACCTTCGCTTGGCGGTTCACCCGCCCGCCGATCGTGGCGATTTCGCGGTGCAGTCCGTTCAGGTAGCTCGCCACCGGCTCGTAGCGTAACGTCTGCTTGGTGTGACAGGCACAGAACCAGCACAGCCGGTCGCAATAGGGCACATGGGCGTAAAGCGACAGCGCCTCACCCGGCCCGATGGCCTCTAGCCAGGACTGGTACTCAGCCTGACCGACCGCCTCCGAAAAATGCGGCGCGGTGGGGTAACTGGTATAGCGCGGCACGGGGCTCGCATATTTCAGGATCAGAGCGTCGTCCATCGGTCTCTCCGTCAAGATGGCAAACGCATAGGACGGATGGGAAAGCACGCCGTTGATTTTGATCAAGCCGTCGAATTAACACGTTAAAATTGACAATGCTCAATTCAACATGAGACATTGTTTCGCGCTTCCGGAATTAGCACCTGTCAACTCTTGATTTAACCGCCCGCATCCTCTTTGGTCCCTCGAACAAACCCGATGCAGGGAAGAAAGATTTGCAGATCGTGACCGAACATCGCCGCAAGGATATCCACAATTCGGACATTCCAGCCGTCTGTGCTGCCTGCGAGGCGCGCCACGGCGGCGTCTGCGGCACGCTGACTGCTGACCAGCTTCTCGACCTCAGCCGGCATTCGACCCGCAGGCGTGTCGAACCCGGTCGCGAGGTCGTCGGCCAGGGCGAAATGACTGACAGCTACGCCAACATCATCAGCGGCGTCGTCAAGCTGAGCAAGGTTCTCTCCGACGGACGCCAGCAGATCGTCGGCCTGCAGTTCGCTCCCGATTTCATGGGCCGGCCGTTCACGCGTGAAAGCGCGCTGACCGCCGAAGCGGCGATCGACACCGACATCTGTTCGTTCCCGCGCAATGTCATCGAGCGGCTCGTTGCCGATGCGCCGGGCCTTGAACACCGCCTGCACGAACAGGCGCTGAAGGAACTGGACGAAGCGCGCGACTGGATGCTGACGCTCGGCCGCAAGACCGCGCAGGAAAAGGTGGCGAGCTTTCTCTATATCATCGCCACTCACATCGATCCGGAAAACGGCACGGCAACAGCATTCGATCTGCCACTGTCGCGCGCCGATATCGCCGACTATCTCGGCCTGACGATCGAGACCGTCAGCCGGCAGGTGACCAAGCTGCGCAAGGACAATGTCATCCACATCGAAAACAGCCGTCACGTCACCGTGCCAAGCATGGACCGGTTGATGCAGGTGGCCGGCATCGACTGAGTCCGCCGTCCAAGGTTCAGCGCGTTTCCGCTTTAAAGAAGTCGCGGAAAACCGCTGCGCACTTCTCCGGGAAATGCTCTATCTCTTTGTTTTATGCATTCTCCGACGGAAAACCGCTCCGCACTTTTCCTGGAAATGCTTTTAACGCGTGATGACGATGCGCGTGTTTTTCAGCCCGTGTTCACGGGCAAGCGCGAAGAACTCCGCGGCATTGTTGGGATGCAACCGCACGCATCCGTGTGAGGCAGGGCGGCCCAGGAGCTTGACATCATAGGTCGCGTGAACAGCATAGCCACCGTTGAAGAACACGGCGTAAGGCATTGGCGCATCATCATATTTTTTCGAGCGATGATTGCGCGAAAGCCACTTGGCCTTCCAGCTCCCCTTCGGCGTGACATAGCCCTTGCGCGCGGTGGAAACCTTCCAGCGATACATCACGACGCCGTTCTGCTTTACCACCATCGTCTGGGAGGAGAGGCTGATCTTGGCAACGAGATTGGCGGCGTTCAGCGGCTGAACGGAAAACTGCATCAGAACGGCAATCACCACAATCAGGGATGTGTGTCGCATGCTTCACTCCCCGCGTGTGAAACCTCGACTGCATGCCTCCGATCAGCGGAGAAAATCCCGCAGCAGGCTTCAGGCGCGTTGCAGCATCCTTTGCGCGTCATATTTGACCCGCAAGGCCGCAATCAGTGGAACCAAACGTCCGCAGAGAATAACCGGCCCGTAATGTTGCAAGTTTAATACATATGGAAAGAAAAGTCTTAATGCCAAGATCAACTTGCCGTGGATACGCGGTAGAAACCGATCAAATCATGGCGATCAGAAGAACAGCCAAGGTCATTGCCGAACAAGCACCATAGAATACAGCGATACCGGCGTCGATGTCTTCGCTTTCGGCAACGGCGCGGCCAGGCCCATTGATCATCGGTTCGCTGACCATGACCCCGCCATAGACGCGCGGACCCGCTAGCTGCAGGTCCAGCGCGCCGGCCATCGCCGCTTCCGGCCAACCTGAGTTGGGGGAGCGGTGCAGGCCGTGATCGCGAAACGCCACTCCGATCGCATCGGCCGCCGCGGGGCGCCCACGATGCAGCCAGGCGCCGGCAGCGATCAACAGGACGGATAGTCTCGCTGCCGGCAGGTTGGCGACATCGTCGAGCCGGGCGGAGGCCCAGCCGAAATTGAGGTATTTCGGCGATTTGTGGCCGATCATCGAATCGGCGGTGTTCAGCATCTTGTAGGCGAGCAGCCCGGGAAGACCGGCAACCGCATACCAGAAGGCAGGCGCCACCACCCCATCGGAAAAGTTCTCGGCAAGGCTTTCGATCGCGGCGCGGCAGACGGCGGGCGCATCGAGCGTCTTCGGGTCGCGCCCGACGATCATCGACACGGCGTTTCGGCCGCCTTCCAGCCCCCCCAACCGCAAGCCTTCGGCAACGCGCCGGACATGATCGCCAAGGCTCTTCTGCGCCAGGAACACCGCAACGACGACAGCCTCGAGCAGGTAGCCGATGGGGGCCATCACCGAGAACAAGCGGTGCAGGATGCTGCCGGCAAGCACGCTGGCAAGCAGCAGCACGCCGATCGTCAGGATACCGCGTATTTTCAGGGCGCCGGCACCGAGGCTCTCATGCCTGTTCAGCGCCCCATCAAAAACCGCGATCGCCTTGCCGAAAAACACCACGGGATGCGGCAGGCGTGACCAGAGCCAGTCCGGATCACCGACGACACGATCAAGCAGCAGGGCAGCCACAAGGATGAGAAGAATCTCGCTCGACACTCAGTACTCCCCTGGGCGCAACGCGTCCCCAGGGCGCAACGCGTCCCCAGGGCGCAACGCGTCCCCAGGGCGCAACGCGTCCCCAGGGCGCAACGCGTCCCCAGGGCGCAACGCGTCCCCACGGCGCAGGGCGTCCGCCAGTCGCCGGTCACCTTCCGCATCGGGCGCAAGCCCGATCCTGAGCCAGCGAGAATCGTAGTCGAATTTGCGCGTCAGGATCTGCGCCTCGCAGAGATGACGGTGCAAGGCATGGGCATCGGCATGTTCCACCAGCACGAACAGCCCGGTTCCACCGATGCGCTTGAGACCGGCCTCATCAAGAACCGCATCGAGCCCGGCGCGACGCTCAAGAATGCCCGCGGCGATCGCTTGCGTATCGCCGGACATCAATGCCTTGGAGATAACCAGCGCCGGCCCGGACACTGCCCAGGGGCCGAGCCACTCACGAAATGCATCGAGCACGGTATCGGCTGCCACGACGAAGCCCAGGCGCAGGCCAGCCAGACCGAAGAATTTCCCGAAGGAGCGGAAGACGATGAGATTGTCGTGGGCGCCGACTTGGCCGGCGACACTGAAGTCCGGCTCCAGATCGCCGAAGGCCTCGTCGACGACCAGCACGCCGCCATTCGCCGCCATCGTCGCCGCCATCGCCAGGATTCCTGCCGGCTGGAAGGCGCGGCCGGTCGGGTTGTTGGGGTTGACCACAACTGCAAGGCCGTGGTCGACGCCAAGATCCTCGGCACGCTCCACCCGATCGACGGCAAAGCCTGCCGCGGCCAGCACGCGTGCGTATTCGCCATAGGTCGGGCCGAAGACCGCGACGCGGCGACCGGTAGGAACCAGCCGCGGCAACAGCTGGATCACCGACTGGGTGCCGGGAACCGGCAAGGGCTGGATACCATCGGTTCGGTAGTAGCTGGCGGCGGCAGCGCGCGCGCCATCGATCGTCAGTTTGTCGGGCAGCCGGTGCCAGGCCTGCTGCGGCACCGGCGGCAATTCGACCGGGCGCGGATTGATGCCGGTCGACAGGTCAAGCCAGTCCTCGAAGCGGCCGCCGAAACGGGCAGCGGCTTCGGTGACGCCGCCGCCATGCACGATCGGCGCGCTCATGGCCTGCCCGCAATATCGATGAGATGCATGAACGAGCCGGCGACATTATCGCGCTTCAAACCCGCCTGCCCCAGATCTACGCTGGCGGCATCGCTGACGGAAAACAGCCGATCGGCTGCCCCTTCCGAGACGATGGTCGCATAGTGGAATTCGTGCGCCGTCATGGGTCCATCGAAGAATGTGTTGTCGAGGGGCACGACGCGGCGGTAGCCGAGGTGCCGCCTGCGCTCGGCAAAACTTGTGGTGAGCGGCAGCAGGCCGAGCATTTCGTAGCGCGCACCGTCGGCCGCGACAAGCCCCTCGCCCAGCACCATGTAGCCGCCGCACTCGCCGAAGATCCGCGCGCCACGCCTGGCCGCCGTCCCGATACCGGATCGGAAGGCTGCCGCCGCCTGCAGGCGTCCAGCATGAAGCTCGGGATAGCCGCCCGGCAGATAGACCGCATCGGCCGCCACGTCCGGGCCTTCGTCGGCAAGTGGCGAAAAGAAGGAGATTTCCGCCCCGGCGCGGCGCCAGCCGAAGAGCAGGTGTTCGTAGCAGAAGGCGAAGGCCACATCCCGTGCCACGGCGATATGCTGGCCGAGCGGTTTGAACCGGGTGACCTCGGCCATCACCCGCTCTTCCGGTGAAAGTGCTGACGCAGCGCGGATCGCGTCGAGATCGCAGGTCGCCTCGACCCGGTCCGCCGCATAGTCGATGAAAGTTTCAAGCGTGCCGTGTTCTCCTGCCTGCACCAGGCCGAGGTGCCGCTCGGGCAGCTTCAGGGCACCATCCTGCCGCAGCACGCCGAAGACAGGCATGGCCACGCGCGTCAGCGCATCGCGCAGCATCATCTCATGCCGATCGCTGCCGACCTTGTTGAGAATGACGCCGGCAACGCGGATATCTTTGCGGTGATCGGCATAACCGCGCACCAGTGCCGCCACCGAATGCGACATGCGGGCACAATCGACCACCAGGATGACGGCGAGATCGAGTGCCGCGGCAAGATCGGCCGGCGCACCGCTGCCGTCGGCGGCACCGTCATGCAGGCCCATCATCGCCTCGACGACGAGCGTGCGCCCATCGGCGGCGTAGGCCGCATTTGTCGCGAGAAGCGCGGGGCGCATGGCCCAAGGGTCATAGTTGAGGCAGGGCTCGCCGCTCGCCGCGGTATGAAATGCCGGGTCGATATAATCAGGACCTGCCTTTCCCGGCGCGATCGCCATGCCGCGCCGTCGCATGGCGCGCATCAGCCCGAGTGTCACCGTGGTCTTGCCGGAGCCCGAACAGGGCGCGGCGATCAGCAATCCGCTCATGCGGGATCCCTGAGCCCGCGGCTTGCAAGAGGATCGGCCACAAGCTGCCGCCCATCAAGCGCCCCGATCCAGTCGAGCGACGCCCGCAGGCGCACGACCTCGCCGACGACGACGATCGCCGGCGGCTCCAGACCGGAAGCGATAACATCGGCTTCGGCGCGCGCCAGCGTCGTTTCGAGCACCGTCTGCTCCGGCGTTGCCGCATTGCAGACGAAGGCCACCGGCTCTTCCGGCGAGCGCCCGGCACCAATGAGATTGGCGGCGATGGCGCCGATATGTTTCATCGCCATGTACATCACGATCACGGGCGAGCCCGAGGCAATGCCTTGCCAATTGATGCGGTCCGGCACTAGGCCGGAGGAGTCGTGACCGGTCAGGAACGTGACGGCGTGGTTGACCTCGCGGTGGGTGACGGGAATGCCGGCATAGGCAAGCCCACCAATCCCGGCAGTAATGCCCGGCACGATGCGAAACGGGATGCGGTTTTCGACCAGCGTCAGCGCCTCCTCGCCACCCCGCCCGAAGACGAAGGGATCGCCGCCCTTGAGACGCAGGACGCCCTGGCCGGCGCGCGCCAGCTCGACGAGCCGGAGAGAAATATCGCGCTGTTTCGGCGAAGGCTTGCCACCGCGCTTGCCGGCAAACTCCAGCACGGCGCCCGGCCGGGCGAGCTTCAGGCAGTCCTCGTTGACCAGCGCGTCGTGAACGATGACATCCGCCTGCCGCAGCGCATTGGCGGCATGAAGCGTCAGCAGGCCGGGGTCGCCCGGGCCAGCGCCGACGAGCCAGACGGTACCGGGCTCAAGCGCAGGCAGGCCGGAAAAAATCGTGTCGTTCATGCCGTTTCTCCCGCCACGCGCTTAAAGCCTACCGCTGAACTGCCTTGGCACCGAGCGGATTCAGATTCACAGGAATTCCGCATAGTTATTTGAAATATCTTGCATATCTTTACCAAAACGCGATCCGAGAAATAGCTCATGATGCGGCCGCCAGGGTTGCCGGCATGATTGCCAGACGGTGATCGGCAGGCCCGGCAATCGCTGCCGTTGCATGTGAAGACGTGAGCTTGGCAACCAGCAACACGCTTGCCGAGCCGGCGCCGACAAGAGCGGCGCCCTCGGCAACACCGTGGCAGCCGGTATGGGCAAAGACAATCGCCGAGGGATTTTGCAGCCGGGGCGCTTCGGCTTCAAGCGTCGCCGCATCGAAGAAGCGTGCGGCCACGGCAAAGTGCTCGGCGGCAGCGTGGATCGCCGGCTCGCCGCGCCTCGCGTCGAGCGAGGCGACGAAGCCGATATCGGCTTTGTCAGCGCCGGCCTGCGCCAACGCCTTTTCGGCAAGCGCAATCACTTCATCAATCGGCGTGCCGCGCTCGCAGCCAAGACCGAGGACGAGTGGTCCCGGCGGTCGCCGCGCTATGCTGGATGATTTCATGGTCGACCTCGGCCCCCTTCGCGGCAATCCACACGAAGCGCCGCCCGGCTCAAATCCCGGGTCGGTCTGGACAGCACCGATTCCAGCCCCCTGCCTGGGTCGGCCGCATCGGACGCTCTTTCAGTCCGCCAGAAGCGGACGCCGTCGCACATCCGTCATTTTTACCGGAGGCAACCGCACGGGTCAAACCGGATTGCGCCATCGCCATGTCGCGTTTGACGAAACCCACCACTCGCCTTCGGCGCGCGCATACCGCCAGAACCGGCAATCGACGGAAGACAGCAAACGCCCATCCGAGTACCCATAGTCTCAGAATAAGACACTGATTTCTTGAGAGAATTCTCATCTTGCGACGAGCATCGCAGATGCACCACGACAGAAGGCTTTGCATTTCGCCGCGGCCTCTGACACAAGGCGAGAAAGGCCTGCATACTCCTCCCTCCTCGAGTCTCTCCCGTGCAAGATCTCGCTTTCCACCTGCTCGTGTTCCTGTTCGTTGCCGCCTTCATTGCCGGCTTCATCGATTCGATCGCCGGCGGTGGCGGCATGATTACCATTCCCGCCATGCTGATTGCCGGCATCCCGCCGCTCCAGACGCTGGGCACCAACAAGCTGCAGGGGCTGTTCGGCTCGGGCTCGGCAACCCTTTCCTATGCCCGGCGCGGTCACGTGAACCTGAAAGAGCAATTGCCGATGGCGCTGATGTCGGCGGCGGGCTCCGTGTTGGGCGCGCTGCTCGCGACCGTCGTTCCCGGCGACGTTCTGAAGGCGATCCTACCCTTCCTGCTGATTGCCATCGCGCTCTATTTCGGCCTCAAGCCGAACATGGGCGACGTCGACCAGCACCGCCGCATCACGCCGTTCGTGTTCACGCTGACGCTCGTGCCGCTGATCGGCTTCTACGACGGCGTCTTCGGTCCCGGCACCGGCTCGTTCTTCATGCTCGGCTTCGTCACGCTTGCCGGATTCGGCGTCTTGAAGGCGACGGCACATACGAAATTCCTGAACTTCGGCTCGAATGTCGGCGCCTTCGCCGTCTTCCTGTTCTTCGGCGCCATCCTGTGGAAGATCGGCCTGATGATGGGCGTCGCCCAGTTCCTCGGCGCCCAGGTCGGCTCGCGCTATGCCATGGCCAAAGGCGCCAAGATCATCAAGCCGCTGCTCGTCGTCGTCTCGATCGCGCTGGCCGCCCGGTTGCTGGCCGACCCGACACATCCGCTGCGCATCTGGCTGGGGCTCTGAGGCGGGACCCACCTACGCGCTGTTTGCCTGTGCTGCCGAGCGCAGGCGGCCAACGTCATCCTCACGCGACCGGTCAAAGGCTCGGATCTGAAGAGCTGGGCGTTGGCGGTCGCCTGACGTGCGGGTCCCAGAAAGGCGCGTGTCGCACTGGCCCGCAAGCTGGCGGTGGTGTTGCACCACATGCTCATGGACAGAACCAACTTCATTCCCCACAAGGTGACGCCAGCCATGGCCGCTTGAGCCGGAAGGAGACAACAACACAGGTTTCGGGTGGGCACTGCCATCAGCCCCCCGAGCGAGGTCCCTTCGCCGGGACGATGGATGGGTTAGGCCGCAGACTTGGGCGCAGCACTCAGGTGACTGCGCGCCCCTAGATTGGCCAGCCGGTCCTCAGCAGACCCCATAGAGCAGCGGCCCAGCGTCGACTGCGAACAGAAGCAAGCACTCGGCGAGGGATTAAGCTCACAAGGGATTGACTCAAGGCCCGTTACAGAAGGCCAAGTCTCCCGCACTCCTTGGCGGGAGGTTCGAACTTAGGAGATTACAATGAAAATTATTATCGCCGCAGTGGCATCACTCGCGTTTGCGACTTCCGCTATTGCTGCTGTGCCGTCGACGCCAACCGAGAAGAAGCCCACTGTCAAAACTGCAGGCCAAGTTGAACTGGCATGGGGCAAAAACCGCTCGGGCCAAACCACGACATCGTCCGACAAGTACTCGAACGGCAGGACCTTTCGCTGATCCAGCCTAATGCAAAAAGGGCGGCTGCGGCCGCCCTGAATTTTGGCAATATGCGGCTATGGCGGGAAGCGGTGACGTCCTCCCCAAGGCCCCCGCGGGTGTCACCTCTCACCGTCGGCTCGCCGGTGAAATTCCCGTAACCAAGACGAAAGTCGAGCAAGGCCGCACCTTGAGCCTCTAGTCGCTAGAGATTTCAGAGTGCCACTCATGCTTCGCCAGTCAGGGGCCGCATGGGGCCGCCTGCCCGCGAAGCGTCGTGCTGTCCTTCGCTCGCCTTGAGGTTCCAATGTTTACCACCCTGCCCGCCATCCTGATGCTTGTCGTCGGCCTGTTCACCCTGGCGCTGGCGATCCTGCGCCGCGTGCAGTCTGGCCGCTCGCCCGTTGTGCTGACCTATGGCAACGACGCGGAAGGTTTTGCCGGCAAGCTCTTTCGGATGATCGTGGCGGCGCTGGTGGTTCATCTCCTGGCGATCGCCGCCTTTCCCGATGCGGTCGACGCCACGCTCGGCCGGATCCCGATGCTCGACAAGCCGCTCCTTCACGCCGTTGGCCTCGTGCTCATGACGCTCGGCGGCGGGTTGACGATGCTGTCGCAATGGGCGATGCGCCACTCGTGGAAGATCGGCATACCGGAGGAGCAGGACGCGCCGCTGGTCACCTCCGGCCTCTACGCGTTTTCCCGCAACCCGATTTATGTCGGCATGGTCACGGCGCTGACCGGCACCGTGCTGGCCGTGCCGAACGTCGCCTCGGTGGCGCTCACTCTCTCAGCCTGGATATCGATCTCCTATCAGATCCGCATGGAGGAAACGTACCTCTCCCGCGCTTTTGGCGAGGCGTATGGCGCCTATTGCAAGCGCGTCCGGCGGTGGATCTGAAATCACGCGGATTGCGCGCCAATGGAACCTGCGGCGGCTGGACCCGCACCCGACCTCAAAACACCGCCAGCAGCAGCGCGCCGGCGGCAATGAAAACGACACCGAGCCAGTTCATCAGGTTGAGCTTTTCGCCGAGGAACAGCACGCCGAAGATGGCGACCATGACGATCGACAGCTTGTCGATCGGCGCCACCCGCGCCGCATCGCCGAGCTTCAGGGCGCGGAAATAGGCAAGCCAGGAGGCGCCGGTGGCAAGGCCGGAAAGTGCCAGAAACAGCCATGTCCGCCCCGGGATTTCCGAAGGCTTCTGCCATTGCCCCGTTGCCGCGACGATGCCGGCCAACACGAGGAGGATGACGACGGTGCGGATCAGCGTGGCGAAGTCGGAGTTGATCTGGGCAACCCCGACCTTGGCAAACACTGCCGTGAGCGCCGCAAAGGCAGCCGAAAGCAGAGCCCAGAACTGCCAGCTCTGGCTCATCAGAACTCGACGCCCTTCTGCGCCTTGATGCCGGAGCGGAACGGATGCTTGATCAATTCCATCTCGGTCACCAGATCGGCGGCTTCGATCAGGTCTTCCTTGGCGTTGCGGCCGGTCAGGACCACATGGGTCATGTGCGGCTTTTCTTCCTTCAGGAAGCGCACGACTTCGGCCACGTCGATATAGTCGTAGCGCAGCGCGATGTTGATTTCGTCGAGCAGCACCATCGAGTTGCGCTCGTCGCGGATCAGTTCCTTGGCCTTCTCCCAGGCCTTTTCCGCCATCGCCACGTCGCGGGCGCGGTCCTGCGTTTCCCAGGTAAAACCCTCGCCGAGCGTATAGAACTGGCAGACATCGCCGAAATGCTTCTCGATCAGGTCGCGCTCTCCGGTTTCCCAGGCGCCCTTGATGAACTGCACGACGGCGCAGGGCATGCCATGGGCGATATGGCGGAAGATCATGCCGAAGCCGGCGGTCGACTTGCCCTTGCCCTTGCCGGTGTTGACAATGATCAGACCCTTCTCGTCGGTCTTCGTCGCCATGATCTTTTCGCGTGCGGTCTTCTTCTTCGCCATCTTCATCGCATGGCGGGCATCGTCCTTTTCGGCGACACCTTCACCCGTGCTCACCACTTCTTCGCTCATGACGTTCTCCTCAATCATATGAATCTATCGTGGGATGCGGACGTAGTACCGCCCGCGATCTCACTCTTTGCAATTGCGCAACTCCGGACGGAAAACCGTTTCAAGCTTTCCCCGGAGCTGCTCTATTCGTTTCCGGCGCGAAGCCGCACCGCAGCCGTTGTGCGGCCGCTCAGTTCAAAGCGTGCCGAGTTGGAGCGCGGGATCCAGAGATTACGGTCGATCGCCTCCAGCAACCGCTCCGAGAGCTCGGCGAGTGCCGCCGGGTTCTTGTCGCGCAGGAAGCCTGACACCCGCTCGTCGACGATGAAAGCCTGGTAGGCAGCCTCGAAATGATGGTCGCGCACGGCACCCGTGGTTGCGGCAAAGGCAAACATGTAGTCGACCGTCGCGGCGATCTCGAAGGCGCCCTTGTAGCCGTGGCGCATGACGCCATCGATCCACTTGGGGTTGACGACGCGCGCGCGCACCACACGGCCGATCTCTTCCTCCAGCGAGCGGATGACCGGCTTTTCCGGCCGGGAGTGGTCATTGTGGTAAATCGCCGGCCGGGCGCCGCTCAGGTGCTCGGCGGCAAGGCTCATGCCGCCTTCGAACTGGTAGTAGTCGTCGCTGTCGAGCAGGTCGTGTTCGCGGTTGTCCTGGTTCTGGACCACCGCTTCGATCGTGCGCAGCCGCTCCTCGAAGAGCTCCCGTCCCGCCTTGCCCTCCTCGCCGGCGCCATAGGCATAGGCGCCCCAGGTGAGATAGGCATCGGCGAGATCGGCTTTGCTGTCCCAGCCCTTCTCGTCGATCAGCGCCTGCAGGCCGGCGCCGTAGGCTCCGGGCTTGGCACCGAAGACGCGGTAGGAGGCGCGGCGCGCGGCTTCCGCCGGCTCGACGCCCGACGCCTCCAGCCGCTGCGTCTCGGCGCGCATGCGCGCGGCGATCATATTGTCGGCATCGTCTTCCTCAAGCGCCCCGACGGCACGGATCGCCTTGTCGAACAGCGCGATCTGGTCCGGGAAGGCATCGCGGAAGAAGCCTGATATCCGCAGCGTCACGTCGACGCGCGGGCGGCCAAGCATCGCCAGAGGCACGATTTCATAGCCCATCACCCGGCGCGAGACCATGTCCCAGGTGGGCTTGGT
Source organism: Ensifer sp. Root31 (assembly GCF_001424825.1). NCBI lineage: Bacteria > Pseudomonadati > Pseudomonadota > Alphaproteobacteria > Hyphomicrobiales > Rhizobiaceae > Ensifer > Ensifer sp. Root31. Next base: position 342,699 of record NZ_LMCO01000023.1, read on the forward strand.
GCCGATCAGCGCCAGGGCCTGGGCGATGTCGTCACCGCCGGTGCGCATGTTCGCCGTGCCCCAGGCCGTCAGGCCGAATGAGGACGGCCATTCGCCGTGATCCTGCAGATAGCGGCGGATCAGCAGTTCGGCGGATTTCTTGCCAAGTTCAAAGGCCGCCGGCGTCGGCACCGAGCGGCTGTCGACGGAGTAGAAATTGCGGCCGGTCGGCAGCACGTCGGGACGGCCGCGGGTCGGCGCGCCGGAAGGCCCCGGCGCCACGAAGCGGCCATCAAGGCCGGTGAGAAAGCCGGCCATCTCGGCAGCGCCGGAGTTGATGATCGATGGCTTCAGTCGCGCCTCGATCTCGCCAAGCACGGTGCGGGTGGCAGGCCAGTCCTCGGGCGCGAGCGTCTCGCCAGAAACGAACGCCGCCGCCAGCAGCTCGATGCGCTCGACAGTATCGCCGGCCGTCCGCCACGGTGCATCGGAAATGGAGGAAAGCATGTCCGGCCGTGCGCCTTCCCAGGGATCGGACATCACGCAATCGAGCGGATCGAAGCCGAGCCCGGCATCCGCGGCCATCGCCCGCTGCAGGCTCTGGTCGGCGCCTTCGCCAAGGCTGCGCGGCACCCGCGCCAGCGCCACGGTCAGGTCGGTCAGCAACCGCCCCTCCGGTGCAACGCCAAAAATGTGCAGGCCATCGCGGATCTGCATTTCCTTGAGGTCGCAGAGATAGGCGTCGAGCTTCTCCAGCGCCTTGTCGTCGCTGTCGCCCTTGTCGATACCGGCATCGTGGTCGAGGCCGATGTCACGCACGAGGTCGAGGATCTGCCGGCTGAGCAGCCTGAGCCGGCGCGGATCGCCGCCGGCCGCGTCGTAATATTCGTCGACCAGCGCTTCGAGATCCTTCAGCGGCCCATAGGATTCCGCCCTCGTCAGCGGCGGCGTCAAATGGTCGATGATGACGGCGCTGGTGCGGCGCTTGGCTTGCGTGCCCTCGCCGGGATCGTTGACGATGAAGGGGTAGACATGCGGTAGCGGCCCAAAGATCGCCTCGGGATAACAGGTCTCCGACAGCGCTAAGGCCTTGCCGGGCAGCCATTCCAGATTGCCGTGCTTGCCCATGTGCACAATGGCCTGCGCGCCGAACTGGTTGCGCAGGAAAGCGTAGAAGGCGAGATATCCGTGCGGCGGCACCAGATCCGGCGAATGGTAGCTTTCCTTCGGATCGATGTTGTAGCCGCGCGCCGGCTGGATGCCGACGACAATCTCGCCGAAGCGGGCAAGCGGCAGCGCGAAGGCGCCATCGAGGAAGAACGGGTCGGTTTCCGGCGCACCCCAGCGATCGCTGACCTCATCCTGAATCTGTTTCGGAAGCGAATCGAAGAACGTATTGTAATCGCTGAACGAAAGAACTTCGCGGATCTCGCGATCGCGGCTCGCCGCGTTGGTCGGCCCAGCCATCAGGTAGCCGATCAGTGCATCGCCATCCTCAGGCACGCCGGCGACGGGATAACCTTCGCTCGCCATGGCGCGCAGCACTTCAACCGTGCCCGCCGGCGTATCGAGCCCGACGCCATTGCCGAGTCGGCCATCGCGATTGGGGTAATTGGCCATGATGATGGCGATCCGCCGTTCGGCCGGACGGGCGCGGCGCAGTTTTGCCCAATTGACCGCAAGCCTGGCGGCAAAGCGGACCCGGTCGGAAAGCGGTTCGTGCCCGACGATGTTGGCTTCGACCTTGGGATCGTAGATCGAGGCCGCCTTGAAGGAGACGGCGCGCGCCAGAATGCGGCCATCGACCTCCGGCAAGGCAACGTTCATGGCGAGATCGCGCGCCATCAGCCCCTGCGGCGAGGCCTGCCATTGCGCGCGCGACGATCCGGAGAAGATCACCTGCAGCACCGGCGCGCCGGTTGATTCCAACACGGTCGGCTGCCTGTCGGCACCGGGCGAGGAAACGGCAAAGCCGGTGGCGTTCATCACCACGTCGGGTGCCGCCTCGGAAAAAATCGATTGCAGCGTGCCGACCGAAACGGCATCCTTGAGGCTGGAGACAAACAGCGGCAACACGCGCATGCCTTCGGCGGCAAGCGCCTCGATCAGCGCTTCGACCGGCCGGGTCTCGCCGCTCTGGACCAGGGCGCGATAAAAGCAGATCCCGACTGTCGGGGGTTCGAATCCCTCCCCCGCGACCATCCGCTCTTGGACACGTGCCTTCCATTCGCTGACGCCGATGACGCCCGCGCCCGGCCACCAGATGCCGGCCTTGAGCAGCGGTTTTGCCGGCTGCGGCTTTTCCGCGTCTGAGATCAACGCCTCGGCGTAGTCGAGGAACAGGCCGGCATTGTCAGCGCCGCCCTCGGTGAAATAGGCCCAGAGGCGCTGGCGGTCGTCGGCCTCAACGGTCGAAAACGGCTCGAGGCCGGGATCGGGCTTGTCGTCGCCGGGCAGCACCGCGATCTGGAAGCGGTGGGTGACGGCGGCGGCATGCAATGCTTCCAGCACATAACGGAAATAGCTGGCGCCACCGAGCGGCCTGACCACGATGAGTTTTGCATGCCTTGCCGTGCGCTCGACATAGGTGTCGACCGACATCGGGTGCATCAGGTTCATCAGGCTGGCGATGCGCAGGCTCAGCTCCCCGTCGCGCCGGCCATGGGCCGCCGCGATCGACGAAAGCTCGGTGTCGGCGGCCGACAGGAAAAGCACGTCGGCCGGCGTTTGCCCCAGGTCGATCGCCTCGTTGCCGTCGGCGATCGTTCCTTTCTGGGCGAGAAGCAGATGCATGTTTCTGTCCGTTCGAGCAATTCCAGGAAAAGCGTGAAATGGCTTTCCTGGAATTGCGTTGCTTCAAGGAGTTAGGCGAGTGCGGTGATGGCGGCGCGCACCGCAGCTTCGTCCATGTCGTGCAGGCCGATGACGACGAGGCGCGTACCGCGCTTCTCGCCAGCCGCCCAGGCACGGTCGTAATACTGGTCGATGCGGGCGCCAACGGCCTGGATCAGCAGGCGCATCGGCTTGCCGGGCACGTCGGCAAAGCCCTTGAGGCGCAGCACGTCATGCTCTGATATCACGCCCTTGAGGCGATCGATGAAACCTGCCGGATCGGCAATCGCGCCGAGCTCGACGACGAAGCTGTCGAACTCGTCATGAGAGTGCTCCTCGCCGGCCTCATGTTCCATCTCGTGGTGAGACTTGCGGTTGGCGATATCGCTTTCCGTGCCGACGCCGAGGCCGAGCAGGATGGCAGCGGCAACTTCGCCGTTCTTCGCCTCGATCATTGTTGGCTTGCGGTTAGTGCGCGAAGCGACCTCGTCGCGCACGGCCTTGAGGCCGGAGGCGTCGATCAGATCGGTCTTGTTGAGCACGATCAGGTCGGCGGCGGTCAACTGGTCCTCGAACAGTTCCTCGATCGGGCTTTCGTGGTCGAGATTGTCGTCCTCGACACGCAACGCATCGACCTTGTCATGGTCGTCGGCAAAACGGCCGGCGGCAACGGCGGCACTGTCGACCACGGTGACGACGCCATCGACGGTGACTTCGCTGCGGATATCAGGCCAGTTGAAGGCGGCGATCAGCGGCTGCGGCAAAGCGAGGCCCGAGGTTTCAATGATGATATGGTCAGGACGATTTTCGCGCTCGAGCAGCTTGGTCATGGTCGGGATGAAATCATCGGCAACCGTGCAGCAGATGCAGCCATTGGTAAGCTCAATGATATCGTCTTCCGAGCAGGCTTCTGCGCCGCAGCCCTTCAGCACGTCGCCGTCGACGCCGAGATCGCCGAACTCGTTGATGATGAGCGCAATGCGCTTGCCATCGGCGTTCTGCAGCAGATTGCGGATCATCGTCGTCTTGCCGGCACCGAGGAAGCCGGTGATGACGGTCGCCGGGATCTTGCCCTGGTTGGCTCTGGCAGTGGTCATGGATCAACCCTTCATTTTCAGCGGCAATCCGGCCGCGACAAAGTAAACTTCCGCGGATTTCTCCGCAACGATCTGGTGAAGCCGGCCGGCATGGTCGCGGAAATCGCGGACCATGCGGTTCTCGGGCACGATGCCGAGGCCGACTTCGTTGGAAACAAGGATGAGGCGCGCCCGCGCCTCCGGCAGGAAAGCGGCAAGGGCCGCGAACTCTGCCGCCATGTCGCGCCCTTCCATCATCAGGTTGGTGACCCACAGCGTCAGGCAGTCGACGAGCACCACGCGGTTCTCGTCATCGATGCGCGTCAGCAGCGAAACGAGGTCGAGCGGCTCTTCATGCGTCGTCCAGCCTTCGCCGCGCCTTGCCCGGTGATGGTCGATGCGCTCGCGCATCTCGTCGTCCCAGGCACGGCCGGTCGCGACATAGTGCATGCCGAGCCCGGAGGCTTCGACGAGCCTTTCGGAAAAGCTGGATTTGCCGGAACGGGCACCGCCGAGGACCAGAACCGGCCCGGCATGGGAAATGCTCATGTGCGTTGCAGCCTCACGCGCTTGGTCGCGAATTCGAGCGGCAACAGGATTTCACCGCGCCGACGGCGCGTTCGGGAAACGATCGATGAGCCAAGACAACCTCCGTGATGGCGTGGGAAGCGGGCTTCCCTTCGGGCGGAATGCCCCTGTCGGACGGCAGGTCTCCTGGCTCACGGCGTCACGAGCCCACCACATCGCGCCCCGCGTGATCACGCGAAGACCGATGCTTGGGCCCGAACGGCCCGCCTCACCTTCCCGGCGTTTTCTGGTTTCGTGAAAGGCGGACGATTCGTAGAAGAAGAGGCGTCCAACCCGGCTGATCACGAAGCCACGCCAGTGGCTTTTCCGGCTGAATTCCAAACCGCCTTCGATTGCCCCATGCAATCGAAAGGAAGCCGGCTATCAGCCCGATGGCGAACCCTGACCGTTCTACAGTCGCGGGGTCGGCTGCGATAAGGATGCCCGATTTGGGTCCATCCGTCACATTCCCAATTATTCCCCCGCATCGCCACGATCCGGGGAAACCATCCAACGTCAGATGATTAGGAAGCGGGCGCCGCAAAGTCAATCGACGCGTGCGACACGCCACCCGTCGAGATGCGGCGCGCGACAATTTGCCGGCAGCAGGCCGCAAAGGCCACTCCTGCATGTTTTTATCCTTAGATGGTATTCGACCTAAGGATAAAAACATGCAGCAATTCAAAGTGTTACAGCGACCTTTGCGCGTCCAGTAAGACGCGCGGCGCTGTAGTCGACGTCGGAGCGGACGCTCCACGGCAACTGAACTTTATTTTAGCAACGTCAGATATTGCGATAGAGTAGCCGAAAGTCGTTTCGATTATCCGGAAGGCAGATGGAACGCAGGCTCACCGCCGTGATGATTGCCGACGTTTCCGGCTATGGACTGCTCACCCAAGCCGACGAAGAGGGTACGTGTGCCCGCTTTCAGGCCGATCTGCACGGCCTGTTCGAACAAAGGATTGCCGCACATCGCGGGCGGTTGATCAAGACCATGGGCGACGGGTTATTGGTCGAGTTCCAGAGTGTCGTCGAGGCGGTCCGTTGTGCGGTGGAGGTTCAGCGCGCGAAATCCGAAAGCCGCGGCTCCGATCAGGGTCGACTGGAATTCCGCATCGGCATCAATCTTGGCGACGTCATCGTTGAAGGCGACGACATTCACGGCGATGGAGTGATCATTGCCGAGCGCCTGCAGAGCCTCGCCGAACCGGGTGGGATCATCATCTCCGGCACCGCCTACGACCAGGTCGAGAAGCACCTCGATGTCGGCTTCGTCTTTCTCGGCGAACAACGCCTGAAGCATATCGAAAAGCCGGTGCGGACTTACCGGCTGGGGCTGAACGAAGCCCGCCCCGGCAGCGTAAAGGTCGCTGGGCGCCACGCGAAGCGCTGGGCGGCACTCGTTACGTCTGCTGTCGTGCTCGGCGCTGCTGCCGGCGTGGCCTGGTGGCGGCCCTGGGAGTCGCCTGTGGAAACGGTCCAGATACAACCACCGAATCTGACCGCGCCGGACAAGCCGTCGATCGCGGTGCTTCCGTTTGCCAACGTGAGCGACGATCCCAGGCAGGAGTATTTCGCCGATGGCATGACCGATGGCCTTGTCACCGAGCTGGCTCAGGTATCCGGCTTGTTCGTTATCGCGCGTAACTCGACCTTCACCTACAAGGGCAGGGCGGTGACACCCAGGCAGGTGTCCAAGGAACTCGGTGTCCGATACGTCCTCGAAGGCAGTGTGCAGCGTGCCGGAGAACAGCTACGGATCAATGCTCAGCTCATAGATTCTCTCAGCGGCGGCCACGTTTGGGCCGGCAAGTTCGACGGTTCACTTTCCGATGTCTTTGCGCTGCAGGACGAAGTGATGCGCGGCATTGCCGACGCGCTTGCGCTTCGGTTGAATCCTGACGAGCAGATGGCCTTCGGACGCAAGGAAACGACGGTCCCGGCGGCCTTCGATGCGTTCCTGCGCGGCTGGGAGCATCACCGGCGCACGACCCCCGAAGATTTTGCAAAGGCAGTGCCTTTTTTCGAGCAGGCGATTGCGCTCGATCCTGCCTATGGACGAGCCTATGCCGCCGCCGCCATGGTCTACGCGCGCGTCTACCTGTGGCGTTGGCATTATCGGCTTGATATCTCGCGGATCGAAGCTAGAGCCAAGGCGCTACAATTTCTAAGGACCGCGCAGAAACACAAAACAGCGCTCGCCTATCAGGCGGCCGCTCTCCTGTCCGAAGCGGCCTGGCAGCATGCCGATGCGCTCGCCGAACTCAAGGAAGCGATCGCGCTCGAACCCGGCGATTCCTGGAGCTACGCGCTGACGGCCTTCGTGCTGACCTCCGCCGGCCGCCCAGCGGAGGCCCTGCCCTATATCCGTACGGCCATGCGCCTCGATCCGCACTCTCCGTCCTTCTTCATTTACGTTCTTGGACTGACGCAGTTCAGCCTGGAGGATTTCGAGGCGTCGGTGGCTGCGGTGAAGCGCAGCATCGAACTCAATCCTCAGGATGACGGTTCTTTCCTTCTTCTCGCCTCCGCTTACGCGCACCTCGGCCGGAACACGGAAGCGCAGGCAGCGATCACTCGTTTCAACGCGCTTCGCCTCGCACGCGGTGGCACTGCCGCCACCATCTCGACCAGCCCGCCCATGGATCTGGCAAAGCTGGCGGATAGCGAGCTCTTCTACCGGGGACTGCGCCTGGCCGGCGTGCCTGAGACCTTGATGAACGCCGACTTCGTAGGCAGGAACAGACTGGAAGCCGACGAAGCCCGCTCACTATTCCTGGGGCATCGGCTGCATGGACGCATGCTGGACTCGGGCGAGGAACATGAGGCTGTCATTTCAACCGGGGGCGTGGCCACTCTGACAGGAGGCTGGGCTTCCATCGGCGCTGGTCGCATGACCGATGTCGAGGTCAAGTTTGACAGGGACGAGGTTTGCTTCCTGTGGCTCAAGACAACGAACCTCTGCGGAATGGTGCTGCGAAATCCCGGAGGACTTAGCGGCAAGGAAAACGAATTCATATGGTACCACGGCGACAGGGCGTTCACGTTCTCGCAGGTCCGCTAGCCCCTTGCGCTCGCCCATGCTACCGCTACCGTACCCGCTGCAGCGCGCTGAACTGAAAAGCCTGCACTGAATTCCATGGCGTCTTATGCTGGTGCCTGATCGCTTCGACCAGCCGGAAGGACGGCCCGATTACTTCGGCAAGCGCCGCCGGGTCGTAGCGCATCACCGGCAAACCGCTGCAGCGGTTCGGCCCATCCGGCGCAAAGGTGGCGATGATGGCGTGTCCGGAAGGCTTCACGGCAGCACAAAGACGTTCGACATAGGCCGCGCGCTCTGCCGCACCGGTCAGGAAGTGAAACGCGGCGCGGTCGTGCCAGATATCGTATTGCCGCGAAGGCGACCAGTCGGTCACGTCGGCGGCGATCCACTCTACCGCTTCGCCGCGCGCGCCGAGCCGGGCTCGTGCGGCGCCAAGCGCGGTTGGAGACAGGTCAAGCACCGCGACCGACCATCCGCCCTCCTCCAGCAGCCGATCGACCAATCTAGACGCACCGCCGCCGATATCGATCAGCGATGCCGGCAAGCCCCGCCCGTACTCGTGAATGAGCCGCAGCGACACCTCGGGCGTGCCTTCGAACCAGCTGACGCCCGCCTCGTCCTTGGAGGCATAGGCAGCATCCCAATGCGCACGCCGCTCGTCGTCACTCATTGCAAACCGCCTGTTGCGCCGGTCATCCCGTGGTCAGAAGTCTGCATGTGTCGGCGCCTGCGGCACGCAGTCCGCGACGCATCTTAACGCCCCGCGCGCGTGCTGCAAATGCTGCGGGCGGGCCTCAATTGCCGAGCAGTTGATGGAGCCACGTCGGGTCAAGCACCGCCTCGAGCTCCGCGGCGACGTCATCGAGCGCCGCATCGACCGACTGGCGGTAGTTGCCGATGCCGCCTTCGATGCCGAAGCTTTTGAGCAGGGCAGCACGGTAGGCATCGCTGGAAAACAACCCATGCAGGTAGGTTCCCATCACCCGTCCGTCGGCCGAAAGGGCGCCATCGGCGCGATCGTCGATGCGGATCGAAGGGCGGTCGCAGTCAGGACCCGTGGTGCGGCCGAGATGGATTTCATAGCCTTCGAGCGGCACGTCGTGTTCCAGCGACCAGGCACGGCTGTTGCGCAGGGTCTTTTCCGGCGCCATTTCCGTTTCGACGTCGAGCAGCCCAAGTCCCTTGATTTCCCGCTCGTTGCCCTCGATGCCGAGAGGGTCGGTGACGCGCGCGCCCAGCATCTGGTAGCCGCCGCAGATGCCGATCACCCGGCCACCGCGCCGCACATGGCGCTTGAGGTCCTCATCCCAACCCTGCGCCCTGAAATCCTTGAGATCGCCGATGGTCGATTTCGACCCAGGGATGACGACGAGAGCGGCATCGGCGGGGATCGGGCTGCCCGGTTTGACGAAGACGAGATCGACCTCCGGCTCGGCGGCGAGCGGATCGAGGTCGTCGAAATTGGCAATTCTCGACAACACCGGAACGGCAACCTTGAGCGCCCGCCCCTCGCCGCGGGCCAGCTTTTCGAGCACGACCGAATCCTCTGCCGGCAGCCGCCCGGCCGCCTTCAGCCACGGCACTACGCCGAAACAGGGCCAGCCGGTGTAGCGGCCGACCGCGGCGATGCCGTCGTCGAACAGCGTGACGTCCCCACGGAACTTGTTGATCAAATAGCCCGTCACCATGCGCCGGTCCTCGTCGGGCAGGATCGCATGGGTGCCGACCAACGAGGCGATGACGCCGCCGCGATCGATGTCGCCAACGAGCACAACGGGGACATCGGCGCGGGTCGCAAAACCCATATTGGCGATGTCGCCTGCTCTCAAGTTGATTTCGGCAGGTGACCCCGCCCCCTCGACGACCACGAGATCGGCACCGGCCGAAATCTGCTCGAAGCTTTCCATCACCGCCCCGAGCAGCTTCGGCTTCAGTGCCTGATATTCCCGCCCCTTCGCCTGGCCTGCGACCTTGCCCTGCACGACGATCTGGCTGCCGACATCCGACTGCGGCTTCAAGAGCACCGGGTTCATGTGCACCGAAGACGGCACGCGGGCGGCTAGCGCCTGCAGCCATTGCGCCCGGCCGATTTCGCCGCCGTCATGCGACACGGCGGCGTTGTTCGACATGTTCTGCGGCTTGAACGGCCTGACCTTCAACCCGTGATTGGAGGCGAGCCGGCAGAGGCCTGCCACCAATACCGATTTTCCGACATCCGAGCCGGTTCCCTGAAGCATGATCTTGCGTGTCATGCGGCCACCGGTAACACCGAATTGACCGGCCGCAAAGAGCTGTATTGACACGTTTTCGCCGCATTTGCGGCGCGTCGATGACGGACTGTTTCGGCCGCTCATCAAGCTTGTCGAGTTTCCCTCCGAAACTAGCATAAATGCGACATCCCGTGACGAGTTTGGCATTCAATTCCATAAGGCGCGAGCCTATATCAGCGCCATCGAAACACACACCGGACGACAAACGTCCGGCCTCTCAAGGTCCATGCCCATGCTGTACATATTCAGCAAACCAAATTTCGTTCAGATCGCCTGGAATTCCAAGGCACCGGTCAGCCAGTCGCGCGTTCGCAACGTCGTTCTCGACGCTCCCTTCGGCCCGCTCGGCTTCATCCGCACGTCCAACGTCGGCTGACCCATCAGGCCCATAGGATCGGGCCCCTATCGGCCACGGCTTCGCATTCCGGCAGCTGACGCCTTCTCCTCCAGCCGTCTCCCTTCGTGGAGGCGGTTTTTTTTGGCCATACGGCGCATGTGAGGCGCTGGGTTTGCGCATGTCGTCGCCGCAGAACCGCCACGCACTTTTGTGCGACACGCCCTTAAACGCGAAAACCGCATCGACCTCTTATCGAGGGATGCGGCTTCCAAAAAACGCTGGTCACTCCGGAAAAACACACCGGAGGTTCGCTCAAACCCGGGACGCTATACCTTGATCCGGGTCGACGGCCGTTTCCCGCCGCGCAACAACAATTAGCCGGACATCGTTACCGGATGGTTATCGAGGATTTAACGAAAGATGAATCGCGGCATTTTTTGAATTTTTTTCGCGACATTTACAAAATGTGCGCGTGGCGCATTCACGACAGGAAAGGTCCTGATTGCAACAGATCGAAAACAAGCATTGCGGCGACCGCTATATTTTACGGCACTAATTGTCGCGAATGCTTAAATTTGGCCCGATGGAAGCCAAAAAAATCCCCTTCCATCATGTCGCAGACAGACGCTGCCCGCAGCCCGGCGCGGCCGTTTTCCGATTCAAGAGGTTGATTTCCCAACGAGAATACTTAGGCTTGCGGAGCGGTATAGAGGAGATCCGGCCGGCGACAGGGTTCCGCGGCCAGGACCAGATCGAACTCCCACACCGCCGCAGCAGGGGCTACCCTTGGCTTGTCTTTTGCCGAACCCCAGGCTGCTCATTTGGCTCGGGTGACCGGGATGCACGGCGTCCCCACGACGCCCGTTTGATCGTAGGCTGCAGTTAAAGACTGGGAGGTCTTGCAACATGAAGAAACTCCTCGCTTCCACCATTCTCGCCGCGGGTCTGTACGCGCTGGCGGGTTCCGCGCAGGCCGCGGAATGCGGTGAAGTCAGCATTGCCGAGATGAACTGGGCGTCGGCGGGCGTTGCCGCTCACGTGGACAAGTTCATTCTGGAAAACGGTTACGGTTGCACCGTGACGCTGGTCACCGGCGACACCATGCCGACCTTTGCCTCCATGAACGAAAAGGCCCAGCCGGATATGGCGCCGGAACTCTGGGTCAACGCCGTTCGCACGCCGCTCGACGCGGCCATCAAGGAAGGCCGGCTGATCGAAGCCGCCAAGATCCTGAGCGAAGGCGGCGTCGAAGGCTGGTGGATCCCGAAATTCGTCGCCGATGCCAACCCCGATATCAAGACGGTGCAGGATGCGCTGAAACACCCCGATCTCTTCCCGGCACCGGAAGACCCGTCCAAAGCCGCCATTCACAATTGCCCGTCTGGCTGGAACTGCCAGGTTTCGACCGCCAATCTCTACAAGGCGATCGATGCCGAGAAGGCCGGCTTCCAGCTGATCGACACCGGCTCTGCGGCCGGCCTCGACGGCTCGATCGCCAACGCCTTTGCCAAGAAGACCGGCTGGCTCGGCTACTACTGGGCACCGACTGCCATCCTCGGCAAGTACGAAATGACCCGCCTCTCCTTCGGCGTTGATCACGACAAGAAGGAATGGGACGCCTGCTCGGCCGTTCCGGATTGCCCGAGCCCGAAGGTCAACTCCTACCCGGTCTCCGACGTCTTCACTGTCGTGACCAAGTCGTTTGCCGACAAGGCCGGCGTTGCCATGGACTATGTCAAGGCGCGCAAGTGGGACAATGGCACCGTCAACAAGGTCCTTGCCTGGATGGATGAGAACCAGGGCACCAACGAGGATGCAGCAAAGCACTTCCTCGAAGAGTTCCCGGACATGTGGACCACATGGGTAAGCCCTGATGTGGCCGAGAAGGTCAAGGCGGCACTCTGATTTTCGCTGACGATGCAGGCGGCCCGCGTGAAAAGCGGTCGCCTGCATCGGCGTCTTCGCCAGCCGGAAAAAATTGTCGGACATGGCAAGCAATACCGGCGACGACGAACAGGTTCAGTTCGCTTCGCATGTCGCATTCAGTAAAGCGGGCGTCACGTTCCGCTGTCACATTCCTCACGCCGGGACCCGAAGAGGTCACCGCAAAGTCTGCGCAGGGATCGGCAACGACCGGTCTGAAGACGCAGTCGGCGTCATAAGACTTCAGGCCAAGAAGGGGAAAAATATGGCATCCATCTGCAGTGTCTTGCCAGAGTTGCTCTGCAAGTTCCCTGCCATTGACGACGGAACGATCCGCCTGGCTCGCAAGACCATCGACGATGGTTTCAAGGGTTTCGTCCGCACCTATGGCGACGCCATCGACACGGTCGTCCAGCCGCTTCAATGGTTTCTGAACTATCTCGAAAGCCTGTTCGTCAGCTCGCCGTGGATCGTCATCCTCGCGCTCATGGTGGCGATCGTCTATTTCGGCAGCCGCAACATCAACATCACCATCGGCACGGCGCTGTCGATGATCGCCATCGGCCTCGTCGGCCTGTGGAACGACACGATGGTCACGCTCGCAATGGTCACCGTCTGCACGCTGATCTCGATCCTGATCGGCATTCCGATCGGCATTCTGATGGCGCGCTCCGAGCGGGTGCAGTCGGTCGTCAATCCGGCGCTCGACGTGATGCAGACGATGCCGAGCTTCGTCTATCTTATTCCGGTCGTGATGATCTTCGGCATCGGCAAGGTTCCGGGCCTCATCGCCGTCGTCATCTATGCCGTGCCGCCGATGATCCGGCTCACCAATCTCGGCATCCGCCTCGTCGACAAGGAAGTGCTCGAAGCCGCCGACGCCTTCGGGTCGTCGGCCTGGCAGAAGCTCAAGAACGTGCAGATGCCGCTGGCGCTGCCCACCATCATGGCCGGCATCAACCAGACCATCATGATGTCGCTGGCGATGGTCGTCGTCGCATCGATGATCGGCGTGGGCGGCCTCGGCAAGAACGTGCTGCAGGCGATCGCCAACCAGTTCTTCACCGTCGGTTTCCTCAACGGCTTCGCCCTTGTCGGTATCGCCATCATTTTCGACCGTACCAGCCAGGCCTTCGGCAGGCGGCTACAGAAGCATTCGGAGGTTATCCATGGCTAGTCACGCGATCGAGGTGAAGAACCTCTACAAGATCTTCGGCCCCAATGGCGGCAACTATGTCGATGCCGTCAAGCGGGGCCTGGGCAAGGCGGAACTCAACGAAAAGCACGGCCACGTGCTCGGTCTGCAGGACATCAACATCTCGATGCCGGCCGGTGGCGTCATGGTGGTCATGGGGCTTTCGGGCTCGGGCAAGTCGACGCTGATCCGCCACATCAACCGGCTGATCGACCCGACCGCAGGCGAAGTGCTCTATGACGGCGTCGACGTCTGCAAGATGAACGACAACGACCTGCGCGAATTCCGTCGCCACAAGACGGCGATGGTGTTCCAGAAATTCGCGCTGCTGCCGCACCGGACCGTGCTCGACAACACCGTTTACGGCCTGGAGATCCAGGGCGTCGGCAAGGCCGAGAGCGAAAAGCGCGCGCGCGGCTGGATCGACCGGGTCGGTCTCCAGGGCTTTGAGAACCACTACCCCAACCAGCTTTCCGGCGGCATGCAGCAACGCGTCGGCCTCGCCCGGGCGCTCACCAACGATGCCGACATCCTGCTGATGGACGAAGCCTATTCGGCACTCGATCCGCTGATCCGCGTCGATATGCAGAGCGTGCTTCTCGACCTACAGAAAGAGCTGAAGAAGACCGTCGTCTTCATCACCCACGATCTCGACGAGGCGCTCAGGCTCGGCGACAAGATCGCCATCCTGCGGGATGGCCGCGTGGTGCAGCAGGGAACGGGCCAGGAAATCGTGCTGTCGCCCGCCGACGACTACATCAGCGCCTTCGTCAAGGAAGTGAACCGCGGACGCGTCATCAATGTCGAGACGATCATGCGGCCGCTTTCCGGCAACCCGGAAGGCATGCCGCTGACGATGGGCACGGTGCTGGAATCGGCGGCCCGCGCCATGACCGGCGCTCATCTCAACGTGGCCCATGTCGTCGACGAAAACGGCCGCCCGATCGGCGCGCTCGATCTGCCGACGATCATCTCGGCCATGGTGACGCCCACCAGTCACGAGGACAAGAGAGCCGCATAGACAGGCCAATCGGCAGCAAGGGCGCTCGGCACCTCCCATCGCGGGAACAGGCCGCAGCGCCCTTCGCATGTCAGGCGGGTCGTATCGTCTGCGGGGTGCAACTCGGAAGACGCACGCTGTCGGCGCTCATGCAGCAATTCAAAGTGCTACAGCGACCTTTGCGCGTCTAATAAGACGCGCGGCGCTGTAGGCCGATGTCAGCCTCGCATTCGCACCAAGTGCTCTACGGCGCTGTTCAGTTGGTCTTCGTCGTTTCGGCTGCAGCCGGCTCGACGGTGCTTGCGGACGAAAGCGTATCGCTGGTCGCCGGGAAATACTTGTCGAGCAGGCCCATCATCTGGGTGTCGCGCTTTTCGGCGGTCTCGCCGCCCATGACGACGCCGACGAGGCGCTTGCCGTCGCGCGTCGCCGACGTCACCACGTTATAGCCAGACGCCGTGGTGTAGCCGGTCTTGATGCCGTCAGCGCCTGCATAGCGGTTCATCACGCCGTTGTGGCCGCGAAGCTTCATGCCCCTGAATTCGATCTTGCGGTTCGAAAACAGCGCAAACTCTTCCGGGAAATCGCGCATCAGCGCAATGCCGAGCGTCGCCATGTCACGCGCCGTCGTCACCTGCTCCGGATCCGGCAGGCCGTTGGCGTTCTTGAACACGGTGCTGGCCATGCCGAGCTGGTGCGCCTTCTCGGTCATCACCTTGGCAAACCCGGTTTCAGTGCCGGCCAGCTGTTCGCCGATGGCAACGGAAGCATCATTGGCCGACAGCACGATCATGCCCATCACGGCTTCGCGGACGGAGACGGTGCGCCCGACGCCGACGGCCAGCTTGAAGGGCTCCTTGCCATTGGCATTTTCCGACATCGTCAGTCGCTGGTCCCACGTCAGCTTGCCGTCGCGAAGCGCTTCGAACGCAAGATAGATCGTCATCATCTTGGTCAAGGACGCGGGATAGTTCAGCTCGTCGGCATTCTCGGCTTCGAGAACGGTGCCGGTCTGCGCGTCCAGAACCAGATGGGCTTTTCCGGCGAACGCGTAGGACGCACCGCCGAGCAACAGACCGAGTGAAACCGCCGCCGACGCGAGTGTCCGGATAGTGAAATGCATGATGTTCTTCTCGTTTGAGGCTATCGATCAGCGCGCGATACCCGCGGGCAAGCTAGCGACTACATAAGTGCCGCCTTTTACAGCGATCACAAGCGAGCCGCAATCGCCTATCGGCTGCGGCTTTTCGTCGTGAGCAATCGCCCCGCTTCCGCCACAATGGCGTCAACGGACAACCTGGCTTCGGCGCCAGATCGAACCTGCCTAACCCTCACGCGCCGCGACAGCCCTCGCCCCAAAAGGCCAGCCTGACAGAAAGGGTTTTTCGATGAAACGGAAGGTCAGAGTAGAGACAACCAGCACCCCACCTATCGCAGCGAGCGTCACCAGCGTCGCGAAGCCCTGGTCGAGCGTCAGAACCGTGTCCCCATCGGGAGCGACGTGGGTCGGAACCTTCAGGCCGAAGCGCAGAATCTGGGTGACCGCCCAGCCGACAATGGAATGGGTCAGGTAGACGCTGTAGCTGACGGTGCCCAACCAGACGAAGGACGGCCACTCGAGAAAGCGGCGAAGACTCGTGTCCTCCTGCAGGTTCGCCACGGCCACAACCGTGACCGCAAAAAGAGGCGGCAGAAGGATTTCCGCGCGGCCGCCGCCGAGGCCCCAGATTGCCAAAACGACGAGCGTCAGCGCCGCTGCAGCCATCGGCGCCGCCGCCTTTCGGGGCAATCGGACGTGGAGCGAAGCGGCCCACGCCCCCAGGAAAAAAGAGAATACGCAGCGGATGATCGCAAAGATCGGATCGGTTTCGAGCCGTCCGCCCTCCAGAGCGAGCAGGATGATGGCCGCTCCACCCGCCAGAACAAGGCACCAGCGCACCGGTAACCGCAGGAGACCCACCGTCAAAGCGAAGATCAGATAGGTCCAGAACTCGACCGAAATGGACCAGCTCGGAATATTGAACCCGAGTTCGCTCAGAACCACGCCCTGCAGCAGAAAAAGATTGGCAAGGAACGCCTTTGCGTCGGACACCACAAAGGCGGGGTTATTGGAGATGATGCCGGTCTTCTGTTCAAAGATGTATTTGAGACACTCTATGCCGAGGAAGATCAGCAGCGTGAACAGATGAAGGGGATAGAGGCGCCAGAACCGCCGGCGCTGGAAGCTTGCGAGCTCTGCGGGGCTCGACAATCTGTTGGCATAGTTGAGAGCAATCACGAAGCCGCTGAGCACGAAGAAGAAGTCGACCATGAGGTAGCCGTGCCGGATGAAGGCATTCTCACTCAGCAGGCTGCCGTAACGGAAATGGTGCAGGACAACCGCAAGGGCCGCGAAACCCCGCAAGGATTCGAGCGCCAGGAGTTTGGGTTTCTTCACCATTGCGGAGAATGCTCCATCGCTGGCGGCAAGCGCCGCCATTTCGTCACGTTGCGCCCGTCGTTTAGACGGTCTGCTTCGAGAAGACAGGTCCCGCAAGGACGATTGGAAGCTACCTTCGCCCGGGAAGCCTTAAAATCCGGTAATGGGCATTCTGCGTTGAGCCAAAGACATTTGGCTTCTGTTGTCGGGGCAAGGCAAAACTGCCCGCTTTGGCAAAAGATGCCCGATTGAACCGAGCCGCCGTTTCATTCGACCTTAACCCGATTGCGCCATGCTTGATGGCAGGTCCCGGCCCTCTGGGGGCAACTGCAGACGGGAACCGCAAACCCGGAGGTGGCGCCGTGTCGGCGACGCCCCAGCAATCTCGGCGCCCTGATGCAAGTACCCCCCGCCACGGCAGACTTACCCACACGTCGGCATCCAGTGCCGGCGCGGGTAGGCTACGACGTTGGGCTCGCACAGCTGACGCGCCATTTGGCTTCGCTGCTATCCGGCCTCGGGCTCTTCCTCATGGTCTTCACGCTGATGCCCTTTCAGGGCGCCATGGAGACGGACCCGAATGCCGCCAACGATGGCAACATCATCAACCAGGTCGGCTACATCGTGCTTGGTGCGGTCTATCTGTTTGCGATGCTGCTCGTGGTCGACAAGCGGGTGCTGGCGCGGCTGGCCTCGCCGGCCTGGGTGGCGATCTTCGCCATCGCCTACTTCTCCTGCCTGCAGTCCTACGATCCGGCCGCCTCCGCCCGTGGTCTGACGCTCAGCCTTGTGGCGATGATCATGGTGGCCGGCGTGCTGGTGCTGCCGCGCAGCGAGGAGGATTTCGTTCATGCCGGGGCAAATGCCATACTGCTCCTCATCCTGATCGACTATGCCGCGCTCATCGTGGCGCCGGACCTGGCCATTCACTCGGCCGCCGGCGGCGAGCCCTGGCATGCCGGCTTCTGGCGCGGCCATCTCCTACACAAGAACGTCTCGGCGCCGGTGTTTTCGATCCTGTGCATGTTCGGGATCTATTGCCTGCGCTCCGGCGCCACGCTTCGCGGCTGGGCCATCACCCTGCTCTCGGTCAACTTCGTGCTGCACACCGGCTCGAAGACCACCATCGGCTTCCTGCCAATCGCCATAACGCTGGTGCTTGCCGGTCGCGCCGTTCGCAGCCCCGGCCTGATGATCGTCGCGCATCTGGTCATGTCGGTCGTCGTCTTCGGCCTGACGCTCGGCACGATCTATTCAGACACCCTGCTTTCGTTCACCAGGGCGATCATCGACGATGCCACCTTCACCGGACGCGACGACATCTGGAAGTTCGCCAGCGCCAGCATCGCCGAGCACCCATGGCTAGGTCAGGGTTACTCCAGCTTCTGGCTCTCGCCCGTCATCATGGGCCTTGAGGCCAACTTCGAGGCGAACTGGGACGTGCGTGGCATCGTTGCCGGCCACAACAGCTATCTCGACGCGGCGCTGACATTTGGCCTGCCCGGCGGTATCCTCATAAGCCTGCTGCTCTTCGTCAAACCGCTCCTCGACTACATCCGCGCCTCGCGCCGGCCGGAGGGTCGGGCCTTTGCCGACTTCTGCGTCATGGTCGTCATTTTCATGACTTACAACGCCATGCTCGAAAGCTTCTTCCTCAACCGCGCCGACCCGATGTGGCTGCTGACGGCGCTGGCCATCTTCGGGCTCGGCCTTGCCGGGCGCTTGGGCCTGCGCCACCAACAATAGTCCCGGCCACCCACGCCGACGCTTGCAAAGACATAAAGATATCTTTATATCTTATTGCATTCATTCTAGCCGGGAAAAGCCGATGACCGCTGCAGCCAACGTTCTCTCCGACCTTATCGCCGAAAAAGGCGTTCTTCTTGCCGATGGCGCCACCGGAACCTCGCTGTTCGCGATGGGCCTCGAAGCCGGCGAAGCGCCGGAAATCTGGAACGAGACCAGGCCCGAGAACATCGCCAAGCTGCACCAGGACTTCGTCGACGCCGGCGCCGACATCATCCTGACCAACTCCTTCGGCGGCACCCGCCACCGCCTGAAGCTGCACCACGCCCAGGATCGCGTGCACGAACTCAACAGGCGCGCGGCCGAAATCGCCCGCGCCGTCGCCGACCAGGCACCACGCAAGGTCATCACCGCCGGTTCTGTCGGCCCGACCGGCGAACTGCTGATCCCGCTTGGCGCGCTGTCCTATGAGGACGCGGTCTCGGCCTTCGTCGAACAGATCGAAGGCCTGAAGGCCGGCGGCGCCGAAGTCGCCTGGATCGAGACCATGTCGTCGCCGGACGAGATCCGCGCGGCCGCCGAGGCCGCCGCCAAGGTCGGCATGCCCTATGTCTATACCGGCTCCTTCGACACCGCCGGCAAGACCATGATGGGCCTGCACCCCAAGGATATTCACGATGTCGCCAAGGATCTGGGCAATGGCCCGGTCGCCGTCGGGGCCAATTGCGGCGTCGGCGCGTCCGACATCCTGTCCTCGCTGCTCGACATGACCGCGGCAAAGTCCGAGGCGACCGTGATCGTCAAGGGCAATTGCGGCATTCCGGAATTCCGCGGCTCGGAAATCCATTACTCCGGCACGCCGCCGCTGATGGCGGAATATGCTCGGCTCGCGGCCGACGCCGGCGCCAAGATCATCGGCGGCTGCTGCGGCACCACCTGCGGGCACCTCGCCGCCATGCGCGTGGCCCTCGACGAGCATTCGCCGCGCGAACGCCCGACGCTCGATGTGATCATCGAAAGGATCGGCCCGCTGCGCAACAAGTCGGCCAATGAAGCTCCATCGGCCCCGGCCCGGGAACGGCGCAGCCGCCGCGGCTAAAAGCACTTCCAGGGGAAGTGCGAAAAGCACGCAAGATCGACAAAATAACGAAACGCTCCGGCATCATCTGATCCCGGAGCGTTTTCATTTGTAGCGTTCGCTATGGCTCTCGCAACGAGCGGGAATGCCCCCGAAAATCAGGCGCTGCGCTTGATCGCACTGTCCGCCCGAAGATGCTGCCGCCAGGCCTCAAGCCCGATCTCGATGTTCTTGCGACCGAAGCCGACACGGAAGCGATCCTCAGCGACCGGCAGCAGGTCGGACACGAACAGGCTGGATGGCAGCAGCAGCACGCCCGCCTCTTCCACCAGGCGGCGGCAATGGGTCTCGACCCCATCGGCTCCGAGATAGCGGGCAAAACCGACGCAGCCGCCATCCGGCTCCCGCCATTCATAGAGGGCGGGGAATTCGGCAAAGAAGGCTCCGAGCTTTTCGAGGTTCGAGGCGCAAAGCGCCCGATTGCGTGTCAGCAGTTGCTCGCGCGCCTTGAGTGCGATCGTTGCCAGAACCTCGGACGGACGCGAATTGCAGATCGACAGATAGTGCTTCATCTTCTCCATGCGCTCGATCAGCGCATGATCGCGGCAGGCGATCCAGCCGATGCGCAAGCCCGGCAGGCCATAGGCCTTGGACATGACGTTGAGCGAGATGCCGCGCTCGAACAACTCGGCCGCCTGCGACAGCCTCAGCGCCGGGTCGCGCTCGAGCCCACGATAGACCTCGTCGCTGAAGAGATGGATGCCGCGTTCGGCGCAGAGCTCGGCCAGCGCCTTGAAGGTCTGCTGATCGGCGATCGAGCCGGTAGGGTTGTTGGGGAAGTTGACTGCAATCAGCCTGGTGTTCGGCTTCAGCGCCGCACGCACGTCGGCAATATCGAGGCGCCAGTTGTTTTCCGGGCGCAGCGGCACGCCGGTGACCGAAGCGGCGATCGTGACCGGCAGCGTTTCCATCGACTGATAGTTTGGCACGGTGACGATGGCGTGGTCCTGAGGGCCGAGCAGCGCCAGCATGGCGCAGTAAAGCCCCTCCTCCGCCCCGGCAAAGCAGAGAATGTCTTCAGCCGAGAGCCCCTGATAGGTCGACGCAATGGCCGCGCGCAAGGCCGGTGCGCCATAGGTTTCGGTGTAGCCGAGCGTCAGCTTGTCCCAGGCTTCCCGGTCCGCGTCGTCGGCCAGCGCCAGCAGTTCGCCCATGCCGATGGTTTCGCTGTCGCTGGCGGTCATGTGGTGGCGCGCCTTGAACTCCCAGCGGGAGAAATGCGTTTCGAGGCGGAAGTCTGGCAAGGTGGTCATATCGGGTCCTCCAATCGCTGCGTCCGGCGGACGGGCGAAACCATTGTCTTCGTCGTGATCAGGAAGCGTCGCCGCGGGCGGCAGTGAGATAGTTGTAGATCGAGGCGCGCGAGGTGCCGATCAGGCTGGCAAGATGGTCGACGGCGTTGCGGGTCTTGAACAGGCCGCGCTCCTCCAGCGCCGCCACCAGCGCCACCCGGTCCGCCCGTTTCAGCGCTGAAAGCGCGAGCCCCCGCTCCTTCAGCCAGTCATGCAGCGACGCGTTGATCTCTTCGCGCCAGTCACGCGAAAACAGCACCTGCGGCCGCGGCTGCGCAGCACCGGCAAAGGCGGAAAGCAGCTTCACGGCATTGTCGATCATCGAGACATCGAGATTGATGCAGAGCAGGCCTGCCGCGTCGCCCTTGGCGTCGCGCAACACCGCCGAGATGGACTTGATGCGCCGACCGTCGACTCCAGTCTTCTCGTATGGCCCGAGCACGTTTTCCGCGCCCGAAACCACGCCGAACTCTTCCTCGATCAGCGAATCCTCGCCGACCGCCCGGCCGGAGGAGGCATTCCAGATGGCAACGACGGTGCCGCGCTTAAGGTCATGCAGCACCACCTCCGCATGCGGATAGAGCAAGGCGCTGATGGCCGCAGCCGTTGGCGCGTGCATGGCAATGTCGAAGGCAATGGCGGGCTTTATGTTCATGTCACTGGAATGACCGATTCTGGACTTTTTGTCAATTCTAGACGTTTCGTTTAAGTGTATCATTCACCGATGCTTGCGCGCCCTGCCGGCCTGTCCTATCCCGAAGAAAACGAGATTCGCCTGGAGACACTGACATGAATGCCGGACCCGCTTCCTTCCCCGACAGGGACACCGTTGCCGACAAGCTTTCGGCTTTTGGCGAAGCGGATCAGGCCTTTATCCGCCTGCTGGCGGAAAACCCCGAGCAGGACGAGCAACTGATGGAAGGCCTCCATCGCTGCCTCGACATCGCCTCCGAAGCCCGCTTCCTCAACACGTTGAAGCTCGAAAAGCTTGGCCATTGGCTCGGCAGCGAGGCCCCGGCGCGGCTGCAGATGCGCCTGATGGAAGCCGCCCGCTCCAGCCAGCACCCGGCCTACCAGGCGTTCAGAACGGGTTTGACGAAATCAGGCGGCCTGGAGCGCGCGTTTCCGAAGGGTTGAGGTTAGGCGTTTAAAGAGCGCCATGGGGCTCGGCGCGATCACAATGAATCTTTGACCTAGCTGGTTGGGCTGCACCTTGCTGCCCGAGTGGGATTTCTCGCCCTCATTCCTGTGCTTGTCACAGGAATCCAGCAGCGCCGTGTCTACGGCGCGGAAGAGCTTGAGGAAGAAGGGCCACTGGAAGGATCCTTAACTGCGCAGACGCGCCGTTACTGGATTCCTGTGACAAGCACAGGAATGAGGGAAGTGGTACCGTCCGAGGACAAGGAGACGGCACCTTTAGTCAGGACGATG
Organism: Ensifer sp. Root31; assembly: GCF_001424825.1. Taxonomy (NCBI): domain Bacteria; kingdom Pseudomonadati; phylum Pseudomonadota; class Alphaproteobacteria; order Hyphomicrobiales; family Rhizobiaceae; genus Ensifer; species Ensifer sp. Root31. Next base: position 364,947 of record NZ_LMCO01000023.1, read on the forward strand.
GTTGCCGGGCATCGGACTATCCCTTTCGGCAACGGGGTCCTTGAACTCCCCGACGCCTACCAAACGGACCACGCGCAGAACAGGTTACGTCAGACGAAGGCAGCGCCGTATATCCCTTCTCCCCGCAAGCGGGGAGAAGGTGGCGGCAGCCGGATGATGGGCCACGCCGCGGTAACGGCGCAGCCTCATCCTCCCGCCCGACCCTCAATTGGCCGAGCCGCCGCCCGAAAGCCCCTTGGCGAGCCGCACCAGATTGACGAATTCGCCGCGATAACCGAACGGGTCCGCCCCCTTGGCCGCTGCCGCCAGATCGACGACGGCATCATAGGAATAGTCCGACAGCGCCGTCACACCCGAAAGCTTCTGCCCGAAGGCGGCCACGGCGACCGAGAAGCGCACGTCATTGGGCGCCTCTGCGAGCGATGGCACGGCGTTCGCCTCGGTAACCGGCGTTGTGATCAGTTCGCTTTGGTCGCCATCCGGTTTCTTGTAGCGGATTTTGAGGAAAGCGAGTTCGCCGGTTTTCGTCGTCGCATCGGCTGCCGGCTTCTCCGCCGCCGCGTAGCGCAGGTCGTCGTTCAGCACCGCCGGACTGCCCTTCGGCGTCACCTCGTAGATCGCCGTGACGCTGTGGCCGGAGCCGATGTCGCCGGCATCGACCTTGTCGTTGTTGAAGTCCTCGCGCTTCAGGGCCCGGGTCTCGTAGCCGATCAGGCGGTATTCGGCGATTGCATCCGGGTTGAATTCCACCTGCAGCTTGACGTCCTTGGCGATCGGGAACAGCGATGAGCCCGCCTCTTCCACCAGCGTCTTCTGCGCCTCGGCCAGCGTATCGATATAGGCGGCCGTACCGTTGCCGTTCTGGGCAATCGTCTGCATCAGCGCATCGTTGTAGTTGCCGCGGCCGAAGCCGAGCACCGACAGGAAGATGCCGCTCCTGCGCTTGGCCTCGATCATCTGCTTGAGCTCGTCGTCGCTGGCGGGACCGACATTGAAGTCACCGTCGGTCGCCAGCATGATGCGGTTGACGCCACCCTTGACGAAGGCCTTCTCCGCCAGCCGGTAGGCAGCGTCGATGCCCTCGGCACCGGCGGTCGAGCCGCCGGGCTGCAACGTGTCGATCGCCGACAGGATCTTCGCCTTGTCCTTGACCGCGGTCGGTTCCAGCACCGTGCCGGCATTGCCGGCATAGGTGACGATCGAAACCGTATCCTCGGGCTTCAGTTTCTCGACCAGCAGCCGGAAGGCGCCTTTCAAGAGCGGCAGCTTGTCCGGCTCGTCCATGGAGCCGGAAACGTCGATCAGGAACACCAGGTTCGCCTTCGGTGCCTGCGCCGGCACGACGTCATAGCCCTTGATCGCCACGTGCATCAGCCGTGTGCCGCCATTCCACGGCGTCGGCGTCACCGTCACCGTCGCCTTGAACGGCTCAGTGGCGCTCGCCGGGCGCGGCCAATCATAAGGAAAATAGTTGACCATCTCCTCGACCCGCACCGCATCGCGCTCCGGCATCTGACCCTCCATTAGCGAGCGGCGCACGAAGGCGTAGGAAGCCGTATCGACATCGACCGAGAAGGTGGAGACCGGGTCGGTGGCGACGCTCTTGACCGGATTGCTGTCGGCCTTGTTGAAGCGCTCGCGGTTTTCCTGAGGAGCCGGAGCCATCTCCTCGGCAACAACGGGCGCCGGCATAAAGGTCATCCGTGTCTCAGCGCCCGGAGCTGCAGAAAGCGGTGCTGCGCTATCGCTCATCATCTGGTTGCCCAAAGCATCCGCCTCGGCCTCGGCAGTGGGCGCCGGGTTCTCGGCTCGCGCCGCAGATTGAACCTCGACGGTCTTCTGTTCGCGGGCGCGGGCAAGCGCCTCGGCGGCTGGCTTATCGGCCGGTGGCCGACCCTCAGCATCAACGGCAACCGACCCGCCGACTGCAAAGCCGGAGGTCTCCTGCCTCTTCGCAGCAGCTAGGTTTTCGTCCACCGCCGACGCAGTCGGAGCTGACTTCGGCCGTGGCGCTGCCTTCTGTTTCGGCTCTCCCTTCACCGCGATCTCTGCCCCGGTGTCGCCGGGCAGCACGGAGTTGCGCGTCAGTTCCAGCGTCAGGAACGTGGCGGCGGGGATGACCAGCAGCGTGGCGAGTGCCGATCCGGCAAGCAGTTTCCTGTTCATGATGGGGCTCCATATCCGGTTGAAGATGGAGCTTTGACGAACCGGCAGCATTGATCCTTGGGTGATGGTCGAATTTTCTTCTGCCATGTCGAAAGCCTGCATGGCGGCCGCGAGCGCACGCGCGCGTGCCTCGTTCGAAGCCTTTGGCGGGGTCAGCCCGGAGAGCTTGTCGAAATCGTCGGTCATGATCACACGGCCTCCTTGCCAAGCAATGTCTTCAGCCGCTTGCGCGCCTCGTGCACGTGCCAGGACACGGTCGCCTCGGAACATCCAAGCACATCGGCGGCCGCGGCATGGCTCATCCCCTCGGCATAGACGAGCAGCACTGCGTCGCATTGTTTTTCCGGCAGCGCCCTGACGGCCGTCCAGAGCGCCTCCTGGCGATCGTCTTCGGCCGTCTCGCCGCCGCCAAGAACGGGCTGCTCGTTGGCATAGGCCTGTATCCTGCTGGTGTCGCGCATCTGTCGGCGCTTGTGGTCGCGCGCCGCGTTGAGCGTTAGGGTGTAGAGCCAGGTGCGAAACCGGCTGGTGCCGCGAAAGCCGCGAACGGCGGTACCCAGCCGTACGCAGACGTCCTGGGCGATGTCTTCCGCATCCGCGGCATTGCCCGACCAGCGCCAGGCGACGGCATGGACAAAATCATAGTGCCGCTCGACCAATTGGCCGAACGCCCGTCTGTCTCCAGACACCGCTTTCTCGACGAGTTCAGCGTCCAATGGCGTGCCCGCTCCTAGCTGTTTTGAACCTTAGACGTTGCACGACGACAATTCCTTGGGGCCGCGACGAAAAAAATCGCATCGGCCCCAAAGAAAAAACTAGCGCGGGAATTTTCCGACGACGGCGATCATCGGCCCCATCGGGAACAGCCGGTCGTGCCGGTTGATATCAGGCGCATAGAGGCTGGAGATCGTGCCGTCGAGGAAAAGCGCGTTGGGGCAATCGAGCTCGTCGCGGAAAAGCGTCGCGAAGTCGTGAAACCGCACCGGCCTTTTCGAGACGACGAACACCACCTCGCCCGCAGCCGTCACGCCGACGCCGTTGCGGGTCTTGAGGCTGGTGCTGTCGGGCAGGAAGCGCGGATGCAGCTCGCCATCGATCACCAGCATCGGGCCGGACTGCGTGGCAAACCGGGGCCGGATATTGGCGGCGCGATAGGCGTCCGCCGACATCACCCCCGCCTTGCCGCCATCGACATAGAAGACGCCGTTAGGAAGAAGGTGGAAATTGCCCCAGCCGGTATTGGTGTTGAGCGGCGCCTGCTCGCGCCCCTCCTCGATATGCAGGCCGACCGGCGACAGGTCGTCGTGATACATGCCGCCGTTCATGGCAAAGAGCATGTATTCGTCGCGATGGCGCAGTTCCAGCGACAGCGCCCGGAACGAGCGGAAGGGAACGCCGGCCTGATCTTTGTTGTAAAGACGGATGTCGTTATCGGCGGGGTCGACGGTGCAGGCGATATAGTCCTGCCCGAGATGGCTGACGTCACGGCAGGCGCCGAGCGCCGGGCCGGCAAGGCCGGCCGAGAGAACGGCACCGACGAGAAATGGTTTTGGAAAAAGCGGCATGAAAAACATCCAATGGAATCAGTCGCCCAGCATCATCGAGATTGCGGCGGTTCTGGCGCAGGAGCGAGGAAAATGCTGATGGCAGGCCCGGCCTCGCCGTAGACGGACAGGCCAACCGTGCTCTCCCCCTCACCCCTGTGCTCGTCACAGGGGTCCAGCCACAGCGCGTCTGCGCCGTGAAGGAACCAAAACCTCGCTGTCTGCTGCATGACGCGGTCTTTGCGCGCCGCCGACGCGGGCGGCTGGATCTCTGTGACAAGCACAGAGATGAGGGAGAGGAGAAATCGGCATCCGTAGCCGCAGCCAAACATGGCATCGTCGCGGTGTAGGTAGGTCGCCGTCGCAATTCTGTGCGCACAGGGATGAGGTAAGGAAAGTACAGGGCCTTACGGCCGCGACAGTTCCGCTCAGCCGCCAGCCATAATCCCGGCAATGCCGGCCAGCACAAAACAGCCGGCCGCCGCCGCAAGGCCGAAGATCGCCGCCAGACAGGCAAGGCCGGCAACGCCGCTGCGCAGGTAAGAGTTGGGATTACCGGTGAGGATCTCGCTCGACAGCCTGGTCAGCAATCGCTTTTCCTGCAGCGTGAAGCGCAGGTTGCTGGCGTGCTGGCGCGCCACCCGCTGCACCTCGCCGTAATTGTTGGCGATGGCAAAGAAAGTGAGCAGCAGGCCAATGCAGCCGACGACCAGGGCGGCCTTGCGTAGAAAATCGATCGCCTCCGGCAGCAAGCTCGCGCCCAATATGGAGCTGTCGAACAGACCGTCGAAGCCGGCGATGCAGGCCGCAACCACCGCGGCATGGGCGGCGGCAATCGCCAGCAGGCGCTTGTACGCCTCGTCGAGAAGCTGCGAATTGGCGGCATGAATACTGTCCAGACGCGATACCTGCGCGTCGACTTCCTCCCGCGACAAGCGCGGGGGAAAGTTGCTCACGGATACCACTGGGCTGCGCGTCATGAGATGGTCTCCAATGCCACACCGTCCAAATCGGTATAAATTCGGAAATTTTACGTTTCCAGAACACCTGCAATTTTAGTCATTTTGGAGATTTACACCATCTTTGCGTGCCGGAGCGGAACAGCGAAACAGGCGCTCGGTTTTCCATGCGCACCCAGCTGCGGGGACAGCACCAGTCAATCAGCGCCGGAAGGTGACGGCGCAGGTCGTGTGGATGCCTGTGCCGGCGGTGCCTTGGGATTGTGCGTTACGCACGTCACTTCCTGCTGTGTATGCGGCTGTGGAAAGTATGCCCGAGCGGCCATCGGTGGATGGGCAGGCTGGACCTTGCCGTGTCATTCACGGCCCCGGCCGACGCTTTACCGTCCTCTATTTCATTGGAGGCTTCGGCGCAGGTGAAAACGCCAGCGTCAGCCACACATTCCAGCCTTCCGGGCGGTTTTTGGCCCCGAACTCGTAGTATCCCTTGAGGTTCACATAGCCCGCCGTTTCATCGCCGGCGTCGAACTTGCAACCGAGCTGGGGACCGACCCCGAACACGCGGGACTTGAAATCACCAAGGGTCGCGCCTTCGCCGCTGTCCCCCGTAAGCTGCTGATAGGCGTATCCAACGACGCCGACATGGACATGCTCGTTCAGGAATTGCGATGCGGCCCAGTCGACGTGCCCATCAATGCCGTTCCGATAGTCCGTATCGGGGTTTTTGAAGTTGTAGGTCAGGCCGCCGACAATCGAAAACTCGCGACCCGTGTCCGGATTGAGATAGGTGTATCCGACCCCGCCATCCATGGCACCGTGGCCGAGCCCCAGGTTCGCCAGGCGATCAGGATCGTAGGAACCAACGGGAATGCCGCCGGTCATATAGACGAGATAGTTGTCGACGTCGTCGTTCCATTTAAGTGCCGCATGGGGAAGGACATCGCCAAACGCGGTTAGAGAATCGCATCTTTCGCCGGAGACCGAACCGCCGAGCGGCCCAGTCAAGGTGGCGTCTACGCAGGCGTGGCTTCGTCCCGCAACGCCCAACAGGCTGAGGGCGAGCTGCCCACCCCATACGGGCTGATCGAAGGTGTAGGTCGGTCCGAAGGCAACCAGGTCGCCGCGCCCGCTCATGCCGACATCGACTTGCCCGGCCCCGCCGCGTGGAAAAGCCTCGCTCGCACCCGCGCTGATGGAGGAGTGGTAGTAGATCGAAGCGAAGGACCAGCCGGGTTTACCCGGCACCGCAGCAAAACTGCCGTATAGGCCAGGCAGCCAGAAACTGACGCCAAATTCATCCGCGCTGGCCTGTGACGCGGCAAACGCAACCACGAACACCAGCGAACCGGCGCACATCTTTCGAATCATGCGACCCCCTGCATTAGCCTACACACACTAGGTTACAATCGGGGCAATTCAACCGCATGTTTCCCGCAACGGCGGCATGTGACGGAGGCTTCAAATGCGCAGGTTCGCCATGGCGATTCTGAGCCTGTTGATCGCGGCGGCCCCGGCCAGCGCCGACGACAAGCTGGTCAAAGACCTTGACGCAAGGACAATCGAGAGCCGAGCGATCGAGGCCGTCAACTGGGGCATGCCTGTCGTCAACTTCGACCTGATGCTGCAGGCGATGATCACGGGCGCCAAAGGCAAGCCCAATCAGATCGTCTACTGGTCTCGCCTGCCGGACTGAAAGAACCAGACACTCACCCCCAATCCGGACGTCATGCATGGCAGTTCCCCCTGGAGGATGTCGGCCCGGCCGGGGTCGACAAGGGCAAGGGCGGAAAATACCTCATCCTGCCACCTGACCACTCCGGCGCGATCCCGGACGGATACATCGTGCTGCCGTCATCGACCTATCAGGGTTACGCCCTGCTGCGCTCCATTCTGAACAGCGGCAGCGAAGCCGACGTTGCCAAGGCGTCGATTACGCCAAACGGATCAGGCTCTATCCATTGTCGCAGGCCGTAAATCCGCCGACGACTTTTGTCGATGCCATCGACGTTGTCTACGATTCGACCATTCCCTACGATCTGCGCTTCTTCCAGTCTTTGAACCGCGTGGTCCAGGCTGAGCCCTGGCTCCGCCCATCAGGCCATAGTTTCGGCAGCGGCGACAGATCAAAGGTCCAGTGCGGACATGTGAAAGCGAAGCTGCGCCGGCGGATAGCGATAGTCCTGCCCGACGGGACAGGCGTCGCGGGCCAGGCATCCGTGCTCGAGACAGCCACTCCTGCCCGCCTCCGTCCTCAGATAGCTGCGACAACGGCCGACATCGAATTGCAGGCGCTCGAGCGCGCCGGCCGGACAGGCGGAAATGCATGGTTTATCCACGCAAGTGTCGCAGGGATGGCTGGCCAACCGCTCGCTATCGGCAGCCAAGGGTTCATCGAAGGCGAGCGCGCCACGATAGCCGTGCCAGAGCCCGTAGCGCGGATGAATGAGAATGCCGAGCGGCGAAGTCTTCAGCCCCTCCGCCCGCATCGCCCATTGCTGGAATGGCTGCCAGGGTGGATCCGACGGGAAGTAGGCCGTCGCCCCACTGCCTCGAGCGATTTCCCCAATCACCGACTTCGACCACGTATCGAGCGGATCGTTGCCGCCATGGTCCGGCGCACTTTCGCGCCAGCGCACGAAGGGCTGCCACAGCGAGCCGCCGACATTGCCGATCAGCGCGACGCTTGCAGCCGGCCGACCATCCGAAAGCAACGGCGCGGCATCGCCGGAAGCAAAGTTCAGCGTGCCGCGCAAAAAAAGTCCGTGCGGCTCAAGAGCCGCACGGACGGTTTCAAGTCGAGTTTCCGCAGATGCGGAAGGCGCCGTCATTTCGGTTTCGGCCCCTGTAGATCGTAATGCGGGCGCCAGACTTCCTTCTGGATCATGTCAGCCACCTGCGCCGCGCCGCCTTGCTCCCTGGCTCGCTCGGGACCCTTTCAGGTGAAAGCGTCGGGCATCGAGTCCTTGCGCTCGGCGATAAAGGCCTTGAGCGCCTCGTCAATATCAGGATCGAGGTAAGGCGCCTCGTAGTGCTCCAGCCAGCTGCGGGCCAGCGCATTGGCGCGCTGCTCGATGCGCTTTTCGCCTTCCACTTCCCACTGTTCGTAGGAATTGTTGTCGGCGAGCGGCGAACGGTAGAAGGCGGTCTGGAAATTGGCCTGGGTGTGGGCGCAGCCGAGGTAGTGACTGCCCGGACCGACTTCGCGGATGGCGTCGAGCGCCTGCGCGTCTTCCGAGAGGTCGATGCCTTCGGCCATCTTCTGCATCATGCCGAGCTGGTCCTGGTCGATCATGAACTTCTCGTAGGACGAGACGAGACCCCCCTCGAGCCAGCCGGCCGCATGCAGCACGAAGTTGGTGCCGGCAAGCAGCGTCATGTTCAGCGTATTGGCCGATTCATGCGCGGCTTGAGCGTCCGGAACCTTCGAGCCGCAGAGTGAACCGCCGGTGCGGAACGGCAGCTTCAAGCGGCGGGCAAGCTGTGCCGCGCCATAGGAAACCAGCGACGGCTCCGGCGTGCCGAAGGTCGGCGCGCCCGACTGCATCGAGATCGAGGCGGCAAAGGTGCCGAACAGCACCGGCGCGCCCTTGCGGATCAGCTGGGTGAACGAGGCACCGGCCAGCACTTCGGCGAGAATCTGCGTCAGCGTGCCGGCAACAGTGACCGGGCTCATGGCGCCCGACAGGATGAACGGCGAAAGCACACAGGCCTGGTTGTGGCGGGCATAAACCTTGAGTGCGCCCACCATGGTCTCGTCGAAGACCATCGGCGAGTTGGCGTTGATCAGGTTGAGCGTGACGCAATTGTTCTCGACGAACTCGTCGCCGAAAACGAGTTTCGCCATGGCGATCGTGTCTTCGGCGCGCTCGGGTGCCGTGACCGAGCCCATGAACGGCTTGTCGGAATATTTGATGTGGCTGTAGACCATGTCGAGGTGACGCTTGTTCACCGGAATGTCCACCGGCTCGCAGACCGTGCCGCCGGACGAATGCATCGACGGCGCCATATAGGCGAGCTTCACGAAGTTGCGGAAATCCTCGATGGTCGCGTAACGGCGGTTACCCTCGAGATCGCGCACGAAGGGCGGGCCATAGACCGGTGCGAAGATCGTCGCCTTGCCGCCGACCTGGGCGCTGCGCGCGGGATTGCGGGCGTGCCAGGTAAATTCGGACGGCGCCGTTTTCAGAAGCTCGCGGCAAAGACCCTTGGGAAAGTGAACGCGCTGGCCGCGCACGTCGGCACCAGCCTGTTTCCACAGTTCGAGTGCTTCGGCGTCGTCGCGGAATTCGATGCCGATTTCCTCGAGGATCGTATCGGCATTGCGCTCGATGAGCTCAAGACCCTCCTCGTCGAGAACCTCGTATTCGCGAATCTTGCGCTGGATATAGGGCAGAGACGGCCCCGGGCCGCCGCCGGTGCGCGAGGCACGCCGCGCCGCTGCTCCCCGTCCCTCGCCACGCGAGCGGCGACCGCCACCCTCAACCGCGTCCTGTTCTGTCACGTCGCTCATTTACTCATTCCTCTCCCGCGCATTTCGTGCGCCTTCAAGCACCATTTGGCCCTAATGCTACCAAGCCGCAGGGACTGTACGGGTCTCAATGCGCCAACAAGTGGCGCAACTCGAACACTGCGACCTGCGTCATCGCCGGCCAAAAACCGCATGGCGCGAATATATTGTTTTTGTTAAGAATATACAGGCCTCGAAAGAAGGTGCCCTGCCGTCGCTTTTTGTCATATGCGACGTCGCTTTCGAAAACAGATTTTTACGCGTCGACCGCTATTGATTGTTGAACGTGTCCGGATTTTAGCCCGGCCGTGCCAGGAACCGAGGAACCCTACTATGGCAGACGATGAAATCATTCTCGAGGACCTTTCCGACGAGGAACTTGTGCAGCAGATGCATGACGACCTCTATGACGGCCTCAAGGAGGAGATCGAGGACGGAACCAACATCCTGCTCAAGCGTGGCTGGACGCCCTACGACGTCCTGACCCAGGCACTGGTCGAAGGCATGCGGATCGTCGGCGTCGATTTCCGCGACGGCATCCTGTTCGTGCCGGAAGTTCTGCTGTCGGCCAATGCGATGAAGGCAGGCATGTTCATCCTGCGGCCGCTGCTCGTCGAAACCGGCGCGCCGAAGCTCGGCAAGATGGTGATCGGCACCGTCAAGGGCGACATTCACGACATCGGCAAGAACCTCGTCGGCATGATGATGGAAGGCGCCGGCTTCGATGTCGTCGACCTCGGCATCAACAACCCGGTCGAAAACTACCTGGAAGCGATCGAGCGCGAGCAGCCCGACATCCTCGGCATGTCGGCGCTTTTGACCACCACCATGCCCTACATGAAGGTCGTCATCGACACGCTGAAGGAAAAGGGACTGCGTGACGACTATGTCGTGCTCGTCGGCGGCGCGCCGCTCAACGAGGAATTCGGCAAGGCCGTCGGCGCCGACGCCTATTGCCGCGACGCGGCAGTCGCGGTCGAAACCGCCAAGGACTTCATGAAGCGCAAGCACAACCTGCTCGCTGCCGGCTGAGCCCGCTTCACGAACACGAAAGCCGGCCGCAGCAATGACGCTTGCGGCCGGCTTTTCATTTGCTGGCATGAAAACGGAGGGCTGCGCAACCGCGGCGTCTGCTGATGTTCCACGTCGCGACCGCCGCGGAACACCAGGCTGGACACCAGGGGATCAAAGCGTCTCTGGCACAGCCGAATTCGACGCGCGGCGCTTCAGGTCACGGCTCAGTTGGCGGCGTTGGCCACCTTCTTGCCGGCCGACTGTGTCGCGTTGACGGTGTTTGCGGTATCCTGACCGATGCCGCGGATTGTGTTGCCGCAGGCGCTCAACGTCATAAGCGCGATGAGCACGGCTCCGACGGTCGCAACAGTTTGTGTTTTCATGGCCAGCTTCCTTCACGTTGATCACTGGGTGGAATCGAGATGGAAAACGTATCGCGCACAATAGAACGCGCACAACCGGAAAAAGTTCACGTCATCGGTTGCGGCGCAATCGCGCGCGAAATTCTGGCCATCTGCCAGGCCAACAGGCTCGACCATGTCGACCTCTCCTGTCTGCCCGCCATCTGGCACAACACGCCGGAAAAGATCACGCCGGGGGTCAAGGAGGCGATTGCCAAGGCACGTGCAGCCGGCTTCGAGCGCATCTTCGTCGCCTATGCCGATTGCGGCACCGGGGGCCACCTCGACCGGCTCTGCGAAGAAGAATGCGTCGAGCGCATTCCCGGCCCGCACTGCTATTCCTTCTTCGCCGGCAACGATGCCTTTGCCAGCCGCTGGGACGACGATCTGACCGCCTTTTTCCTCACCGACTTCCTCGCCCGCCAGTTCGAGGCCTTCGTCATCGAGCCGCTCGGCCTCAAGCGCCATCCGGAACTCCGGGATATGTATTTTGGCCATTACCGCAAGCTCGTCTACCTCTCGCAGCAGGAAGACGAAGCGCTGCAGGCAAAGGCCAAAGAAGCCGCCGATTACCTCGGCCTCGAATACGAATACCGCTTCACCGGCTATGGCGACCTGACGAAATCACTGCTGAGCGCCTGATCCCGCAGAAGGTATGTGGCGCCCAGCTCAGGTAGAAAAGACCGAGGGAAAGCTCAGTTCGCCAACAGGATGAGCTCGGATCTGGCAGCATACACAACCCGCCTCAATTGAAACTCAATCGACGCGCTATGCTGTGGCAAGTTGATTTGGCCGATGTGGCTTTCGCGGTATCAGAACTTCGAACCGCCCCAATCCCCTAAATTCTCGACAGACAGGCAGGCTCGGCGTCAGTGCTTGCGGCCAACGCGTCTCGAAACAGATCTCGAGCCGGTCTCGAAACAGATCTCGAGCCGTCTGTCCGGCCCATCGCAACGAGCATTTGATCCGTCTACGCCAGCGCGAAATGCGGAGCGGCTGTTGCAGCCGAATTACTCTTACCAACGCTTGAGGAGGACTGAGACCACTATGAACGCTCTATCTTTCACGAAACGCATCATCCGCGGCCCGCGCGACACGTTACCGATCCACCGCTTCCATGTTGGCCAACTTGTCCGCTCCAAGGGGGCGCTGACGAGAGAGTCAATATCTGGAGAAACGTATCGCATCGTTGCGACGCTGCCGATCCGCGACAATGCGCTCCAGTATCGCATCCGCAGCAGCCGCGAAACCCATGAGCGTGTAACGGATGAAGGCAATCTCGAATTGATTGTCAGTGCCGGCAAGGATGGGATGGCATTGGCCGAGCGAGCCTTCAGAACGGCACATATCCTATAACGACCATGCCAAACCGGCCAAACAGATCAGCCACGGGAGGCGATCATGAA